>NZ_CAJGBM010000031.1:0-23112 GCF_904426495.1 Pseudomonas sp. OF001
CCCGCTGCGCGAACTACAGAGTGGCCCGGGCGGCAACGCCTAGCAAAGGCCGGATATACGAATGCAACCGCACTGACGACAGGGTTGGTAAGGCTTTACTCACTACTTGTGGGGAGAGTCCATATACCAATTGTTATACCTTTTTGCCGATGCGGTCTGTGCTGCTGACTTTTGCTGAGAGCTCTTTCAGCTTCTTGTTTGGGAACGAGAGCAGATCGTTACCAAAGCCCTTTCGGTGCATGTAGTGCTCAGCAATGACGCTTCCGGGGCCATTAAAAATCTCTTCGTACTGGCCGTTCTCAAAAATTTTAATGCCTATGTAGTAGTCAGATATTTTTTTGAATGTCAGTGAGTCTTTGAAGGTGGCCTTGATTTGAACTTTCTTCCCGCAGGGCGTTTCGCCGTCATAGTCTTTGGCGAGCCCTTCGTAAAGTTTTATGTCGTAGTCTCGTTGCACGATGGCTTCGCCGATATCTCCTACAAGCCGGCCATCAATTGTGAACTCTTTGCTGGGTAGGGCTTCTTTGAGTTGCTTTATTCCTGCAAAAATCTTCACTAGGGCATCTTCTATTACTTCATGCTTCGGCATGGCGATCCGTGCTCTGGCTGGTATAACAAGGTTCGAGCTGAGCACCGCCCACGCGCAGCGTGGGTGTGTGCTCCGGCGAGTAGTTATTCGACAATACACACCGCTCTGCGAAGCAGAGCTGTAAATGCAATGGATGCTCGGGCGAACGGAAAATCGAAAACGGCTTTTCCACCGCTGTAGGCGCTCCTGGCGGGGCATTAACTTCGTTATGCCCCGCCAGGAGCGCCTACAGCGTATTAGCTGATTTTTCGCTTTTCGTCCAGCCGGATTCCTTGTCATTTACAGTTTCCGTGAACCAATGGTGGATATTGTTGAATAACTATAAATAGACACCATCTGGTGCATAACACCCCAGACTGGATTGGTGGATAACATTCCTTTTCACTTCCGCTCTCCCTGTCTATACCGCGGACTTATCGGTCATCATGACCGCTTTTCGACGTTATACACCATGACCATCAGCCCTTGGCAAGTCGCCAATCGGCCCATCGCATAGCCACCGATTGACTCCCCACGCTCACCCGGCTAAGGTTCCACCGTCGCTGTCAATCCAGCGACCTGGGATTGGCGTCCCGGAACAAACGGGCGGTCACGACACCGCTGAACAGCGGTTTTTTTGTGTCCGCAGCATGGCTACACCCGTTATGGGCGGGCCGTGTGTGGGGGCCTCACGGCCCGCCGGTCCCGTTTCCGGTACGCCAACCCGCACGGTTCCGCTCTCCCAAATTGGCGTTTGGGGGGCGGTAAGCACGCAAAAACGGGAGATTCACCATGTCGAAGACCAGCCTCCAGCTCGGAACAGTCGATTTTCACGGACGCGCCCTCACCGTCATCACCGGCCCAGAAGGCGAGCACCTCGTTGCCATGAAGCCCATCTGCGAAGCCATCGGCCTGCAGTGGGAAGCTCAGCTCAAGCGCATCAAGCGCCACCCCGTCCTCTCGCAAGGTATGTCCATCATGACCACCCCTTCCGCCGGCGGCGATCAGGAAACCACCTGCCTCCCCCTCGACTACCTCAACGGCTGGCTGTTCGGCGTGGATGCCTCCCGCGTGCGCCCGGAAATCCGCGAGCGGCTGGTGCAGTACCAGCGCGAATGCTTTGCGGCGCTGGCCGCCTACTGGCAGCAGGGCGAGGCGGTGAATCCGCGCGCGGCGCTGGGCGATGCCGCGGCCGAGCCGGTGGTGCCGATCCGCCTGACCTACAACGACCGCCCCTTCCGCATCGTGCCCGAGGGCGATGAGCTGTGGTTCGTGGCGGCCGACGTGGCCCATGCGCTGAGCCTGCGCGACGCCTACCGCATCACCCGTCATCTGGGGCCGGAGCACAAGGCGACCCGCATGGTCGGCCGGCAGGTGCTGAACGTGATCGACCGGCGCGGGCTGGATCTGGCCCTGCTGCACGGCAGGCCGGAGCGCACCGAACCGTTGCGTCTGTGGCTGGATGCGGCGCTGGAACAGTTCGGACCCGCCGCCCGCCCCGCGCACCGGGCGCTGCTGGGCGGGCTGTCCGGCGAGCAGCAGGGCGCGCTCAAGGCGCTGGTGGCGGCGCGCATCGAGGAGCTGCCCGAGGCCGGCCGCGGCAAGGCGGCGACGGCGTGCTGGTCGGCGCTCAAGTCGAAGTTCGGTTGCAGCTACAAGGAGATCGCCCCGGAGCAGTTCACCGAGGCGGTGAGCCTGGTGGCGCGCATCGTGCTGGAGGGCGAGCTGCTGGAGCCGGAGGCACCGAAGGTGGTCGGCCGGCTGGCGATCGACTTCCCGATCGAGGACTGGAAGGCGCGCAACCCGCACCAGTTCCGCCACGACAACCCGAACAGCGCCGAGCTGACGGTGACCACGGGCGACGTGCTGATGTGCGAGTACTCGCCCACCGAGACGCTGCTGGGGCAGCTCACCGAGGCCGGCTACCAAGTGGACGGCCCGCTGTACGAGCTGCGCTCCCTGCGCTCGCTGGCCAAGCGACTGGACATGACGATGCGCTTCATGGCCGGCCACATGCGGCAGGCGATGGACAACTTCGAACACGACCACCGCCGCATCGAGCGGTTCGCCGGGGCGAAGAAGCCGGCCCAGCGCTGAGGTGCGGGCATGAAAAAAGCGCCCCGGCCGGTGTGGCGGGGGCTCTTTCGTTTGGGGTCAGGCGTGGAGGTCGCGCAGCGCCTCGGGGTGCTGGGCGGCTACGCGCAGGAGGGTTTGCGCAGCGCCGGTGGGTTGCCGACGGCCCTGCTCCCAGTCCTGCACCGTGCGCAGGCTTACGCCGAGCAGATCGGCGAAGGCGTTCTGCGACAGGCCGACTTTGGCGCGTGCTTCGGCAGCCGGGGTGAGTTTGACCTCGGTGGTGCGCGCGGCCTGGCCGGCCTTCATTTGGCGAACGGATTTGAGCAGGTCCGCCTGGAATTGCTCGAGTTCTTTATCCATCGCTGATGGCCTCTTTCAGTTGCTTCAGGAAGGCAGTGGGCAGGTTGTCGAACTTGGCCTTGGTGTAGGCGATCAGCAACCAGATGCGCCCTTCCGGAAGGGTGTTGTAGTAGATGACACGGGTGCCACCGCGCTTGCCCATGCCGGAGCGGGACCAGCGCACTTTGCGCAGCCCTCCGCTACCGGGGATCACATCACCGGCCAGCGGGTTGGCCGCCAGCCAGACGATGAAGGCTTCCCGCTCACCGTCTTCCCAGATCGACTCGGCGTATCGCTTGAAGATTTCGGTTTCGATGACAGTGTACATGGCACAAGGATACGGCGCTGCCGTATATCCAGCAAGCACCGCACGTCCCGATCCATCTGCCGTGCGGATCGCCAGGCTGTCAGCCAAGGGCGCTGCCCAACGGTAGATCGCTGGTCTTTCTGCGGGTCTAGGCTGGGTGCAGGCAGCGGATGGAGGTGACCATGTGCGGACGGTTCGTGCAGTCCCTGACTGCGGTCGAGTATCTGGAGGCGCTGCAGATCGAGCTGCCGGTGGTGGGCGGCTTCGACCCGGAGCCGGTCGGCCGCTTCAACGTGGCGCCGCGCACGCGGGCGCTGCTGATGCATCAGGAGGAGGAAGGGTTGCGCCTGGAGCCGGTGCCGTGGGGCTACGCGCCGTCCTGGGCGAAGGGCCCTCGCCCGCGGGCGTTCAACGCGCGGGTGGAGAAGGTGGCGACGGGGGCTTTCTGGCGGGAGGCCTGGAAGGCAGGCCGGGCGCTGGTGCCGGCGGATGGCTGGTACGAGTGGCAGTCGAACCCGGCCGACCCGAAGCACAAGCAGCCGTTCTACTTCCGCCAGCGCAGCGGCGCGCCGCTGTTCTTCCCGGCCGTCGGCCACCTGCTCCGGCATGGCCGGGAGCTTCAGGAGGGCGACGGCTTCGCGACGATCACCATGCCGAGCTACGGCGGGATGGCCGAGATCCATGACCGGCGGCCGCTGGTGCTGGGGCCGGACGAGGCCCGGGCGTGGCTCGATCCGGCGGTGTCGCCGCAAGAGGCGGAGGAGATCCTGCATCTCGGGCTGCCGGTGGAGGCGTTCGAGTGGTATGCGGTGGGGCGTGAGGTGGGGAACGTGAAGAGCGAGGGGGCCGAGTTGATCAGGCCCCACAGCTGAAGCGCGAGCCGCCATGACGGCGCGCACAAAAAAGCGCCTCTGCCGTGATGGCAGAGGCGCTTTCGCTCACACGGGGACAGTCAGTCGGCTCTGTTCAGCCGTTCCTGCTTCCGCGCCCAGTAGCGTGCACGCTGCTCGCCCCACTGCTCTCGCTCGGCAGCCTCGCGAATGGTCTGTGCATGCTCGGGTTCGACGTTGAACTGTTCGATCAGCTCTTCCGGCGTGATGTCGCGGGGGCTGGTTCTATACAGGCGAGCGTAGAGATCCTGGGACTTGGTAGCGCGCTCGTCGAACTTGAACCCGAAAACGGCGCAGTCGGCGCTGCCGTAGAACCGGCTGACGCCCATGACCCTGATGCTGGACAGGATCTGTGCGGCGTAGCTGAAGGTGGACTTCTGCCCGCCCCGGTAGTTGCCCCCCATCATGCCCGTGTCCGCGCCATCTGCGAACTGGAACGACATGGCATTGACGATATCCCCACTCATCACCTGGACGCCGACGATTGGATTGCTGCTGAGGTCGAAGCTGCCACCATGCGGGCGTTGGTCGCTTCCGCCTCCGGCGTTGCCCATGCGCCCGGTGCTGGTCACTCCATCCGGGCCACCGCCTTCCGGATAATCGACCTTGACGGCATCGATTCGGTCCCAACCCCATACCGTTACATTCCTGATCCGGCCTGTCGGGCGGCTCGGGATATAGAACGGGGAGTCGTAGCAAGTGCCCACGGCATCGGAGTACACCTCGCGATCCAGATAGACCTTGACCGGCTCCGGATAACGAGAGATGTCGAAGTATTTCCACTGCGCCTGGAAGTCCTTGACCGTGATGGTCATTTCACGCAGGTAGCGATTCACCGTGTTGAACGGCTCCATGCGGCGCTTATCTTCCGGCGCCGTCTTCTTCACGCTTTCATAACCGGCTTCGAATGTCTTGGTGACATAGTCGCTGTAGCTGTCGATGCTTTCGGTGAGCTTCTTGCGGGTATCGGCGACGAGCTCGTCGCTCCAACCCCAGTCACGGCCGAATGCGGCGCCGTCGCGCAGCAGGGCGAGGTGGAGGTTCGCGAACTGGGCGAACAGGGGCAGCAACAGCACCTCGTAGCCACTCGACTGGAAGCGCGGCAGGTCATGCAGGAAGTGTCCGTTGGCGACGTTGAACTTCTCGGAGACGTAGGCCTTGTCCTTCGGGAAGTTCTTGGCCGCATAGGCGTAGTCGTCCGAGACGTTGTGCAGTCCGGTGAGGGCGTCTCGCACATCCTGCATGACCTCGGCGGAGATCTTCTTGTCGATCAGGGCTTCCACGCGGTCGGCAATTTCGCCCCACACATCCTGCTTCTCATCGGGCCAGAAGATGTCTACCAGGGCGCTCAGCAGTTGGCCGGCATAGGGGATCTCCCCAAGCACCACGGACACCACGACACGAGCCGCGTTGTTGTAGTCAAACTCGTATTCCAGTCCGGCGGTCAGCCCCGCGGCCCTGGAAATTTCGGCGCGCAGAACCAGCTCTTGTGGTCTGAGTTCGGCAATGGCTTCGCCGGTGAAAGTATGTTCTATATAGATACGATCATTCATGAGCACGTCCCTTTGCTGGCTGCTATCGGCAGAGTCCTGGCGGGTGCCTTCGTGCACCCGGCCGCTGAAACTACTGCAGCGTCACACCGCAAAGCGTGTGCAAGGTCACGCTTCAAAAAGAATGATCGAACGACCGGCTCCCGCACTACTCGCGCGCAACGGCCTGCCGCTCGATACAGTCCAGCACCTGCCCGGCACAGCCGATCAGCTCGCCCTCGATCTCGTCGACCGCCCTCCTCCAGTCGTCATTGGCCACCAGCGGCGACCGCGCCGGCAGGCGGCACGGGGTCAGCGGGCAGCGGATCGGGGCCACGGCAGGCGGCGGGGTCGGTGGTTTCGGGGCGCTGGTACAGGCGGCCGAGAGCAGCAGGCACAGCAGCACGCAGGTAGTCGGCAGTTTCCCGGTCATGGCGTTTCAGCCCCTCGATGGCGCGGCTCTGCGCCTGTGCGTTACGGATGACGGTCAGCCCGAGCTGCCGCAGCTGCTGCTCGAGGTCGGTGACGGCGCCGATCTGCCGCTGCTACTCGGCGAGCACGCCGGCCTGCAGGTCGATCAACTGCTGGCGATCGGTGGCCATCTGCTCCGCCCGATCGGCGCGATCGGACTAGAGATCGATGCGCGGGGCGAGGCCCCACCAGGCGAGCGCGGCGCCGTCGCTCATGCGCAGGACGGTCGCGCCGCCGATGGGCTCGAGGCTCTCGGTCGGCGCGCCGGCATGCAGCACGATCGGCACGCCGCCGAGGGTGATTCGATGGTGGGTCATGGGGTGCTCCGAAAGGCAGGCCCTCCCCGATACGCTGCTCGGCTCCTACACCACACAGCGAACCAAGGAGGTTCCTAGGGGAAATCAACTGGCGGACGAGATGATCCGCGCAGTCGCAGCCTTCATTGCCGATACCCCCGGCTGCTCGGCGAGCCAGATCACAGGCGGCCCTGATCTGGTATTGCTCGCGCTGCGCCGGCTCAATTGGAGCGGCCGCCTGATGGGCATCATCCAAACAGTGCTTAGGTATGACCTTGAAGGTGTATTGAACGGGCCTTTAGGCGGCGCCGCGAACAGTAGCCGCCGCCAGCTCAGAAGGCCTCCCAGTCGCCCACGGCCGCCGGCTGTTTCTCCCGCTCAAATTGCGAGTTGGCTACCGGCACAACGGCTGCGCGCTGGAACGGAACGAAGGCAGTGGCAGCCTCACCCAGGCGAAACACGGCGACCGCTTCCTGCAGCTTCTGCGCCTGCTCGGCCAGCGACGCCGAAGCAGCAGAGGCTTCCTGCACCAAAGCCGCGTTCTGCTGGGTCACCTGGTCCATCTGCGCTACCGCCGAGTTGACCTGGGCGATCCCATCGCTCTGCTCCTGAGAAGCAGCGGAGATCTCGTCGATGATGTCGGTGACTCGCCGTGCGGCGGCGACCACGTCGGCCATGGTCTTGCCCGCTCGCTCGACCAGCAGCGCCCCATCCTCCACGCGGCGGGTAGACTCGCCGATCAGCCCCCTGATCTCGTGCGCCGCATCGGCACTGCGACTGGCAAGACTGCGCACCTCGCTGGCCACCACGGCGAAACCGCGGCCCTGCTCGCCGGCACGCGCCGCTTCCACGGAAGCGTTCAGCGCCAGGATGTTGGTCTGGAAGGCAATCGAGTCGATCACGTTGATGATGCTGGAAATGCGCTGCGAACTCTCGTTGATGCCCTGCATGGTGTCGACCACCTGGAGCACGACAGCGCGCCCCAGATCGGCAGTGCTCGACGCATCGCAGGCCAAGGTGCTGGCCTGACGGGCATTATCGGCGTTCTGCCTCACCGTAGAGGTCAGCTCCTCCATGCTCGCCGCGGTCTCCTCCAGGGAGGCTGCCTGCTGCTCGGTCCGCGACGACAGGTCGATGTTGCCGCTGGCGATCTGCGCCGAACCGGTAGCGATACTGTCGCTGCTCGCACGCACGGCACCGACCACACGGGTCAGCGATTCCTGCATCCGCCCCATGGCCTGCACCACGCTGCCAGAGGCCGCCTTCGAGGTATCGATGCGGACGCTCAGGTCACCAGCGGCAATACGGGTCGCCATCGCAGCGACCTCGCTCGGCTCGCCACCGAGCTGGCGAGTCAGGCTGCGGGTCAGGAATACGCCGATCAGGATGCTGCCTAGCATTCCCAGGATGGTGAGGATGACCAGCAGCAGACGGTTGCTGGCATAGATCTCCTCGGTTTCCTTGGCGATGCGGGCTGCGTTCGCCATCTTCCTCTCGATCAGGCGCCCCAACAGCTCGTCGGCATGCGCGACCGCCGGTCGACCCTCGCTGAAGGCGTAGTCGATGGCGTTGCGCTTGCTGTCCGGATCGTCTGTCTCCAGGCGGCGAACGACTTCGGCAGCGACCTGCTCGTATTCCACCAGGGCTTTGCGGGCCTCATCCGCATCGAGCTGACCTTGCGGGGTCACGAACGCCTTCTTCGCCTCGGCCAGTTCGGCATACGCCAGTTGGAGACGCTCGCGCAGATCGACCTTCGCCAGTTCGTGCTCCACCGGTGAGGACGCCAGCATGGCGTTGCGCAGCGCCCGAGTTGCCGCCAGGAACTGGATCTGGGTCACCGCGGCATGGCGAATGCCGACGGTTTCTTGTCGATACATGGTCGTGGCCAGATCGCTCATCTGCGCCGCTTTCAGTATCCCCTGCAAACCTATTAGTGCACCGAACAAAGAAACCATCAAAAATCCGCAAATAAGTTTTATGCCGGTTTTTTGTCGACCGAACCATTCCATACCAGAAAATCCCCCGATTAATTTAATTAAATGACGCGCAATGGCCGTCGACAGCAATTTCGAGGAGGCATAAGAAAACACCAGAAACCCTCTGGAATGGGATTTTCATGATACACGCACGACAAAGACTACGCCGACCAACACGCAAGCCAGGAGCCTTCAAGAGCCCTCTAATTGAATTGCGCCATTATCGTAACAAGCCTGCTACAGAGCCGCCAAGGTGAACTTTTCCGAGAGAATTGCGGCGCAAAATTAACCAACTCCTGGAACAGGCACACGCGAACACGGAAATATAGAAGAGCCAGAAAAAATCCTGCGACAGCCGGGCGAAGTAACGACTAGTTTCAGCTAAAAGCCTGTTCAAAGGCTCGGCGGGATACCGGACACTGCGGGGATGAGGCCCCTTATCCCAGTGGCATCCCCCATGTTCAGCTCAAGCCGGCTCGCCCTTTGCTGAAAAGTGCACGCAGGAAGACCGCCACGCAGAAAGAAGAAGCCCGCCTGAGCGGGCTGGATCAGCGCTTTGTCCGCGCAAACTTCATCGCCAGGCGGCGCAGGTCGAGAGCAGCCTGCTGATCGCCGTACAGAGTGACGCTGTCGCCGCCGCTCACGAACTCGACCCGCCCGAGATCCGGGAAGCTCGGGCCGGCTGCCGCGGCCGCCAGCTCCGGACTAGGGCTCGGGATGCTCGGCAGCGCTCGGGAAACCGGGACCACCGGGCCGCCGCTGGCGTAGCCGCGCAGGGTGCGCGACAGCTGCTGCATGGTGGCCTGGTAGCCGTTGCGGCGGATGCGCTCGAGGAACGCCAGGGCGCCTGGCTCGCGCACCACTTCCTGCGGCTGGACGTGCTCGCCGGCATGGACGACGCCGGCCGGCTGCCACTTGCCCCCGGGGCCGGTGTAGCCGCCGGAGGCGAAACCGGGGGTGCTCGCGGTACTGAGCAGGTCGTCCGCGGCCTTGAGGTTCTTGTCGGCCTCCGGCGATGCGATGGTCGGGCGGATCACCATGTACTTCGACAGGTCCTGGGCCAGTTGCAGCACGCGCTGCTTGAGCTGGGCCTCCGACTCCGCATTCGCCTCGAATCCAACGTCGATCCGCTTGAGCGCGTCGGCGTACTGCAACAGCCCCTCGATCTTCGCCTTGATGGCGTCCGCCTTGGCCTGGGCGTCGGCCTCGTCGAGGCGGGCTGCCTCGCTGGCGATCTTGCCCAGCTCCTGGGCGATGCCCTGGAAGCTGGCGGTGCGGATCAGGCAGTTCCAGTTCAGGGACATCCGGCCGAAGGCGGCCAGTGAAATTCGCGATCTGTCGGATGCGAGCGTGCTGCTCGGGCACTCGACCGAGGGCATTACCGAGCGGGTCTATCGCCGCGTCGGCGCCATCGCCAAGCCGTCGAAATAGCGGAAGTTCTGGAACGCGTCCCAAAACTTTGGCTGTTTTGGCGTTTCGGGCGCAAAGTAAAAAGCCCCGTAGATGCTTGATCTACGGGGCTTTTTATAGTGGAGGCCGAGGTCGGAATCGAACCGGCGTACACGGATTTGCAATCCGCTGCATGACCACTCTGCCACCCGGCCTCAAATGGACATCGAACTTGATACCCATCAGTAAAACTTCGAGCTGGAAACTCTTATCGAACCCTCGATCCGACCTCTTTCAAGGTCACGTTCTACCGGTCGATTTGTTCCTGCGTCGTGGTGACGGGCGCCATTCTATACGAACCCGAACCACTGTCAACCCTTTGATTCAAAAAAGTTATTTTCCATTTGCACCATTGCTGAGATGCGGCCAGGCGGCGCGCAGATAGTGCACCATGGACCACAGGGTCAGCACTCCAGCGATCATCAGCAGGGCATAACCCAGGCCGACCCAGAAATCCAGGCGCGGCGGGTTGCCGAGCAGGATGATCAGCGAGGCCATCTGCGCGGCAGTCTTCCACTTGCCGAGATTGGAAACGGCCACCCGGGCACGCGCTCCCAGCTCGGCCATCCATTCGCGCAGGGCGGAAACCACGATCTCGCGGCCGATGATGACCGCCGCCGGCAGGGTCAGCCACAGGTTGGCGTGCTCCTCCACCAGCAGCACCAGCGCGACCGCCACCATCAGCTTGTCCGCCACCGGATCGAGGAAGGCTCCGAACGGCGTGCTCTGCCCCAGGCGGCGCGCCAGATAGCCATCCAGCCAGTCGGTCAGGCTGGCCAGGGCGAACACGCCGCTGGCCGCCCAGTAGCTCCAGCTGAAGGGCATGTAGAACAGCGCGATGAATACCGGGATGAGCAGTACGCGCAGGATGGTCAAGATATTCGGGATATTCATCGGCACGCTTAACATTCAAGGGGTTGCAGCATTCTACTCGCTGTGCAGGGCCGCATAAATCAACTCGGCGAGCTTTTTGCTGATCCCCGGGGCCTTGGCGATTTCCTCGGCGCTGGCCCGCGACAGCTCCTGCAGGCCGCCGAAATGCTTGAGCAGATCGCGGCGGCGCTTGGGACCGACGCCTGGCACCTCCTCGAGGCTCGAGGTGCGTCGCGCCTTGCCACGCCGGGCGCGGTGGCCGGTGATGGCGAAGCGGTGCGCCTCGTCACGGATCTGCTGGATCAGATGCAGCGCCGGCGAGTTGCCCGGCAAGGTGAATTCGTGCTCGGCATCGTTGAGGTAGAGGGTTTCCAGCCCCGGCTTGCGGGTTTCGCCCTTGGCCACGCCGAGCAGGATGAGGTCGACCACCGCCAGCTCCTGCAGCACCTCGCGAGCCATGTTGAGCTGGCCCTTGCCGCCGTCGACCAGCAGGATGTCGGGGATCTTGCCCTCGCCGTCCTTCAGACGGCGGAAGCGCCGGGTCAGCGCTTGGTGCATGGCGGCGTAGTCGTCGCCGGCGGTCACGCCCTCGATGTTGAAGCGCCGGTAGTCGGACTTCAGCGGCCCCTCGGGGCCGAACACCACGCAGGAGGCCACGGTCGCCTCGCCGCTGGAGTGGCTGATGTCGAAGCACTCCAGGCGCTGCGGCGGCTCGTCCAGGCCCAGCGCCTCGCCGAGGGCCTCCAGCCGCGCGGCGACGTGCTGGCGGTTGGCCAGGCGCGCGGCCAGCGCCTGCTCGGCGTTGGTCAGCGCCAGCTGCTGCCAGCGCGCGCGGGTGCCGCGCACCCGGTGGCTGATGGCCGGCGCACGGCCACGCACCGCGGCGATGGCCGCCGCCAGCGCCGGAAAGTCCTCGTGCACGCAGTTGACGATCAGCTCGCCGGGCAGGTCGCGCTCGGCGGCGCCCAGGTAGTACTGGGCGAGGAAGGCCGCCAGGACGCCGGCCGCTTCCTCCTCGATGGCCACCTGCGGGAAGAAGTTCTTGCTGCCCAGCACCCGCCCGCCGCGTACGCTGATCAGGTTGACGCAGGCGCCGCCGGGGCTGACCACCGCGGCGACCACGTCGACGTCGCCGCTGCCGCCCTCCATGCTCTGCTGGTCCTGCACCCGGCGCAGCAGGGCGATCTGGTCGCGCAGCTCGGCGGCGCGCTCGAAGTCCAGCTCGCCGGCGGCCTTCTCCATCGCCGCGCTCAGCTCGTCGGCGAGCTGGTTGCTGCGCCCCTCGAGGAACATCGCCGAATGGCGCACGTCCTCGGCATATTCCTCGGGGCTGACCAGACCGACGCAGGGGCCCTTGCAGCGCTTGATCTGGTACTGCAGGCAGGGCCGGGTGCGGTTCCTGAAGTAGCTGTCCTCGCACTGGCGCACCAGGAAGGTCTTCTGCAGCAGGTTGAGACTCTCGCGGATCGCCAGGGAGCTGGGATAGGGGCCGAAGTAGCGCCCCTTGTGCTTCCTCGCGCCGCGATGGATGCCCAGGCGCGGATACTCGTCCTCGCTGGAGAGGAACACGTAGGGATAGGACTTGTCGTCACGCAGCAGGATGTTGTAGGGCGGCCGCCACTCCTTGATCAGCGTCTGCTCGAGGAGCAGCGCTTCGGTCTCGTTGGCGGTGATGGTGGTGTCGATCTGCGCGATGCGCGCCACCAGCGCGGCGGTCTTCGGCGCCAGGCCACTCTTGCGGAAGTAGCTGGACAGACGCTTCCTGAGATTGTTGGCCTTGCCGACATAGAGCAGGCGGCCTTCGGCGTCGTACATGCGGTACACGCCGGGATGGCTGCTGCAGGCAGCGAGGAAGCCAGCGCTGTCGAAGACCTCGGCCATTTCAGGTGGTGACGTCGACCATGCCGTGGCGTACCGCCAGGATGGCCAGTTCGACGTCGCTGGTGATCTCGAGCTTCTCGAAGATGCGGTAGCGGTAGGTGTTCACCGTCTTCGGCGACAGGCACAGCTTGTCGGAGATGGTCTGTACCTTCTGGCACTCGGCGATCATCAGCGCGATCTGCATCTCGCGCTCGGACAGCATCTCGAACGGCGAAATCTCTCGCTGGGCCTGGAAGGGCTTGAGCGCCAGCTGCTGGGCGATGTCGGCACTGATGTAGCGATGCCCGGCGAATACCTGGCGGATCGCCTTGATCATCTCCTCCAGGGCTGCCCCCTTGGTCAGGTAGCCGGCCACACCGGCCTGCAGCAGGCGCGAGGGAAACGGTTCCTCGTCACAGGCGGTGACGGCGATCACCTTGACCGACGGATGGCTGCGAATGATCTTGCGCGTCGCCTCCATGCCGCCGATACCGGGCATCTTCACATCCATCAGTACCACATCGGGGCGCAACTCGCGCACGCGCAGCAGGGCCTCCTCGCCGCAGTCGGCTTCGCCGACCACGGTTATCCCGGTCACGTCGGCGAGCATACGGCGAATGCCGGTGCGCACCAGATCATGGTCATCCACAACGAGCACGTTGATCACGCAATACCTCGATAGCACCAGATCGGCTTATCACAGGGCCAGAAATTCAGCGCGGACCTTAGCAAATGCCTCGCCCAAAGGACAGTGACGCGACACCTTGGTCGCACCCGGCGTCGGAAAACCGTCTCCGAAGACAACGTAAATCCGGCAGATCGACAGGCATTCGCCGGAGATGCGTTGCAGGATAGCAATGCCCCGGTGAGCGTTGCCAGGCTGGGTTTATCCATATAACCAGAGCCTAGCCAACATTGAGCCATGTGAATCAGATCACATAGAATCAACTTAAATCTGACGCCACAGTCCGCTGCACGCCTCGTACGGCGTTCACGGCACACCACCCAGGTCGACGCGGGCATGCCGCCGCGATGCCCCCGAGAAACCGCCGCGGAGTTCCGCCATGCGCATCGCCACCTGCAGCAAGCTGATCACCGCACTGATCGCCGCCCTGTCGCTTGCCAGTCTGGGTACCACCCTGCTGCACTCCCACCTGGTGCAGGAGCGGAACCACAGCCAGCGGTTGCTCTTCGAAGCCCATGCCGCCACCGATCTCTTCGCCGCCGGCAGCGACCAGTTGACCGATGCGGTACGCACCTATGCCGTGACCGGCGACGAAACCTATCGGCGCGCGTTCCTGCGCGAACTCGACACTTTCCGCACCCGCGAACAGGCCCGCGAGCGGCTGCTCGGCCTGGGGGCGACAGCCGACGAGCTGGCCCTGATCGACCAGGCCAAACGTCACTCCGACGCCCTGCTGGAAACCGAGCGGCAGTCCTTCGCCGACATGGCCCAGGGCAATCGCGCCGAGGCCCTCGCGCTGGTCTACGGCAGCGAATACAGCCAGGCCAAGGCCGCCATCCGCGCCGCGCTAGACCAGGCCCGCGAGCAGCTCGACGCGCGCCTGCGCAGCCGCGTCGAGAGTCTTTCGGCCCGGGCGAGAGTGGCCGACGTGCTGGCCCTGGGCCTGCTCGGCAGCAATGTCCTGGCGGTGCTCGGCGCCCTGCTGGTGTTCTACCGGCGCCGGCTGATCGACCCCATCACCTCGATGACCGCCAAGCTCCATCGCCTGCTGGCCACCGATGGCAACGGCGTGCGTTTCGACGAGGGCGCACCGGGCTCGGAGATCGCCGATCTGGCGCAGGCCCTGGAGGAGTCCCGCCAGGCCGGGCTGGCCATCCGGGCCCAGGCAGCCCAGCTGGAAGCTCAGTCCCGCGAACTGGCCGCCAGCCGGGAGCGCCTGCACCAGACCGAGGCCTGGTATCGCGGCATCATCGAGTCCGCCCCCGACGCCGTCGTGGTGGCCGACGACCGGGGCATCGTCCGCGTGGCCAACCTCAAGCTGGAAAGCCTGCTCGGCTACGGCCATGGAGAACTGCTCGGCCTGCCGCTGGACAGCCTGATACCGGGCCTGCAGGAAGCCCCGGCCGAGCTGCGCGGGCACGCCGAGACGCCCCTGCCGGCCCTGCTGCTGCCCGGCCAGCGGCGCGACGGAGCGCAGTTCCCCCTCGAGGCCACCCTGGCCCTGCTGCCGGCGCGTGACGGGCAGGGCACAAGCCTGTGCGCCGTGCTGCGCGACATCAGCGAGCGCCAGCGAGCCGAGGGCGAGATGCAGCGCGCCCGGGAGCTGGCCGAGCAGGCCGCCCGGGCGAAATCCGACTTCCTCGCCAACATGAGCCATGAGGTGCGTACGCCGCTGAACACCATCATCGGCATGGCCCACCTGTGCGGAAAAACCGCACTGAGCGGCCCGCAGGGCGACTACCTGCGGCAGATCCAGCAGGCCGGCGAGCAGTTGCGCGCCGTGGTCGACGACATCCTCGACTTCTCGCGAATCGAGGACGGCGAACTGGAGCTGCAGAATTCCGCCTTCGCCGTGCAGGGGCTGCTCGACGAGATCACCCAGCGTTTCGCCGAGCGGGCGGGCGCCAAGGGCCTGCACTTCGCCTGCAGCGCAGCGGCCGGCCTGCCGGCCAGCCTGGAGGGCGATGCCCAGCGCATCGCCCAGATCCTGGCCCAGTTCGTCGACAACGCCATCAAGTTCACCGCCGCTGGCGAAGTCGAGGTGATCCTCGGCGGCCATCGGCTGTCTGCCAGCCAGTTCGAACTCAACGTCTTCGTCCACGACACCGGCATCGGCATGACCGAGGAGCAGCAGGCCGCGCTGTTCGGCGCCTTCTATCAGGCCGACAGCTCCAGCACCCGGCAATACAACGGTACCGGCCTGGGCCTGGCCCTATCCTCCAGACTGGCCGGCCTCATGGGCGGCAGCATCGGCGTGGAAAGCCGGCACGGCCAGGGCAGCACCTTCTGGCTCAGCGTTCCGCTCGGCATCGCCACGCGCCAGCCGAAGCCCCAGCCACGCCCCGACCTGCATGGCTGCAGGGTGCTGCTGGCCGAAGACCACGAGGTCAACCAGCGCCTGCTGCGCAAGCTGCTGGAGCATGCCGGCGTGCAGGTCGAAGTGGTCGAGAACGGCCAGGAAGCCGTGGAGCGGGTACGCGAGCACGACTACGACCTGGTGCTGATGGACATGCAGATGCCGGTGCTCGATGGCGGCAGCGCCACGCTGGCGATCCGCCAGCTCGGTGCGCGCGGCCAGTTGCCGATCATCGCCATCAGCGCCAGCGCCATGCCGGAGGATCGCCGACACTGCTTCAAGGTGGGCATGAACGGCTTCCTGGCCAAGCCGATCACGGTCGACGAGCTCTATGCCACCTTGGGCCAGTGGTATCGACGGCAGCCGGCGCCCCCGCCTGCTGCTTGCCCTCCCCCGCCAGCCGGCAGCCCGGAGCTGCCCGAAATCGCCGGACTCGATACCCTCGCGGGCCTGCAGCGGGTGCTGGGCGACCGCTGCCTCTATGTGGAACTGCTGCGCAGCCTGCTCAACCGCGAACGCGCCACGCCGCACGCCATCGGCGTGGCGCTGGAGCAGGGCGACCGTGAAAGCGCCGAGCGCCTTGCCCACACCCTCAAGGGACAGGCCGCGACAGTCGGTGCCGCCGCCGTCGCGCAGCACGCCGCTACCCTGGAGGCACTGCTGCGCGAAAACGCTCCGGCCAGCGTCGTCAACCCGGCTCTGGAGCGTCTGGCACAGCACCTGGAGCCATTGCTCGGCGCACTCGAAGTCGCGCTCGAGGCCGCCCCTGCCGCCATAGCACCGGCTCTCGCTCCCGAGCAACTGGAGACGATCCGTGCGAGACTGGAGACTCTGCTGCACGAAGACGATGCCGAGGCGGTGACCTGCTTCAACGAACACGCCGCCGCCCTGCGCGCCGCCCTCGCCGACGACTACCCGCGTCTCGAGCACGCCATCCGCCGCTTCGAATTCGCCACCGCCCTGGCGATCCTGCAGCCGCGGCACCCGCTCCAGCCATCCACCACCCACGAACCGAACAGCGCATGACGATGGATGCCCAGAAGAAACCGACCATCCTGGTGGTAGACGACAACCCCAACAACCTCGTGCTGATCAGCAACCTGCTGAAACAGGAATACCGGGTCAAGGTGGCCAACAACGGCGAGGCCGCGCTGCGCATCGCCGGGGCCGTCGAGCAGCCCGACCTCGTCCTGCTCGACATCATGATGCCGGAGATGGACGGCTACGAGGTGTGCTGCAAGCTCAAGGCCGAACCACGTCTGCGCGACATCCCGGTGATCTTCCTCACCGCCCGGACCGCCATCGACGACGAGGAGCGCGGCCTGGAACTGGGCGCAGTGGACTACATCACCAAGCCGATCAGCCCGCCGGTGATGCTCGCCCGGCTGCGCACCCACCTCAAGCTGAAGGCGTCGGCGGACTTCCTGCGCAACAAGAGCGCCTTTCTCGAGCAGGAGGTGCGCCGCCGCATGCACGAGGTGCTGGCGGTGCAGGACGTGACCATCGAGATGATGGCGTCGCTGGCCGAAACCCGCGACAACGAGACCGGCAACCACATCCGCCGCACCCAGCACTACGTGCGCACCCTGGCCTTGCACCTGCGCGAACACCCGCGCTTCGCCGACTTCCTCACCGCCGCCAACATCGACCTGCTGTTCAAGTCCGCCCCCCTGCACGACATCGGCAAGATAGGCATTCCCGACAGCATCCTGCTCAAGCCCGGCCGCCTCGATCAGCGCGAGTTCGACGTGATGAAGACCCACGCCAGTCTCGGCGGCGAGGCCATCGCCCGCGCCGAGCGGCTGGCCGGGCGCCCCATCCCCTTCCTCAGCATCGCCAAGGACATCGCCTACAGCCACCACGAGAAGTGGGACGGCAGCGGCTACCCCCGCGGCCTGGCCGGTGACGCCATCCCCGTCGCCGCCCGCTTGATGGCCATCGCCGATGTCTACGACGCCCTGATCAGCAGCCGCGTGTACAAGGCGCCGATGTCCCACGAGGAAGCGGTGAAGATCATCGCCGCGGGCAAGGCCAGCCATTTCGATCCGGACGTGACCGACGCCTTCTTCGCCGCGCAGGCGAGCTTCCGGGAAATCGCCGCACGCTATGCCGACCAGCCGGAGCCGGCCATTCTCGACGACATCGGTATCTGAACATGACCCAGTCCATCGCCAGCCCATCGCCAGCCGCCGTGGCGCCGCCTCGCAGCGGCTCGCGGGTTGGTACCAGCGACAGCCGGCGCGCCTATGCGCTGATCCTCGGCCTGACCCTGGCCCTGATCGCCGTGCTGTGGGCCGGCGTGGCCTTCAAGATCGACGCCGAACGCAGTCAGACCGTACTGAGCCTCAAGCGCGACACCCTCAATCTCGCACGCGCCTTCGAGGCGCACGCGGCACGCACCATCAGCGGCGCCGACCAGTCGCTGCGCTTCCTGCAGCACCAGTACGAGCGCAACGGCCGGCAGATCGACATCGCCGCCTTCGTGCGCGACGGCCTGATCATCGGCAACCTGTTCAACCAACTGGGCATCATCGACGAGCGCGGCACCTACATCCTGTCCAATCTGCCCAACCATGCACCGATCGACCTGTCCGACCGCGAGCATTTCCGCGTGCACCGCGAGCACCCCAGCGACGAGCTGTGGGTCAGCAAACCGGTACTCGGTCGCGCCAGCGGCAAGTGGTCGATCCAGATGACCCGGCGTATCGGCAAGCCCGACGGCAGCTTCGGCGGCGTCGCCGTGGTCTCCATCGACCCCTTCTACTTCACCAGCCTGTACAACGACGTGGCACTCGGGCACGACGGCATCATCACCGTGGTCGGCTTCGACGGCGTCGTGCGTGCACGCCGCTCGAGCAGCGAGGACGATCTCAGCGCCAGCGTGGGCCGCGACATCTCCGCATCGCCGCTGTTCACGCTGCTCAAGGAGCAGACCCAGGGCCACTACATCTCGGCCAGCCAGATCGACGGCGTGGAGCGAATCTTCAGTTTCCGCAAGGTCGAAGGCCTGCCGCTGGCCGTGGTGGTCGGCGTCGGTCGCGAAGAGGCCATGGCCGACTACCTGCAGCGGCGCAACGAATACCTCCTGTTCGCCGGCCTGATGTCGCTGGTCATCCTGGCCTTCGGCCTGCTCAGCGCCCGCCTGCTGCAACGCCAGCGCGCCGTCTCCGCCCACCTGCGCGTCAACCAGGCCAGGGCGGAATCGGCCAACCGCCTGAAGTCCGAATTCCTTGCCTCCATGTCCCACGAGCTGCGCACCCCGCTCAACGGCATCATCGGCTATGCCGAATACCTCGAGAACATGGGGGCTGACGCCACCAGCCGGGAATTCGCCGGCATCATCAACAAGAGCAGTCGCCACCTTCTCAGCCTGGTCAACGACATCCTCGACCAGGCCAGCATCGAGGCCGGCCGCCTGCAGCTGCAGGTCAGCGAGTTCCGCCTCGACGACCTGGTCAAGGACGCCCTCGACATGCATCGGGGCGTGGCCGAGGGCAAGGGCCTGGCCCTCGAGGAACAAGTGGCGGCGGGCCTGCCGGCCAGCCTGTGCAACGACCGCAAGCGTGTGCTGCAGATCCTCAGCAACCTGCTGCACAACGCACTGAAGTTCACCACCGAGGGGTATGTGCGCCTGAGTCTGCGCCGCGACGGCGACACCCTGTGCTTTGCCGTCGCGGATAGCGGCCCGGGCATCCCTGCCGAACAGCAGGAAGCGATCTTCGAGCGCTTCCGCCAGATCGATACCTTCGTCACCCGCCAGCATGCCGGCACCGGCCTGGGGCTGGCGCTGTCCCGCGAGCTGGCCGCCATGATGGGCGGCGAGATCACCCTGACCTCAGCACCCGGCAAGGGCAGCACCTTCACCCTGCGTCTGCCGCTGCGCACGATGGAGAGGCCATGAAAGTCCTGCTGGTCGACGACACCGATTTCAACCGCACCCTGCCACGGGTACTGCTCGAGCGCCACGGCTGCCAGGTGGTAGAGTGCGCCAGCGGCCCCGAGGCCCTGCAGGCAGCCGCCAGCGGAGACTTCGACTGCGTGCTGCTCGATGTCATGATGCCCGGCATGTCCGGCATCGAGGTCTGCCAGCGCCTGCGCGCCGACCCGGCCAACGCCGACCTGCGCATCATCGCCTACACCGCCCACGCCCTGCCGGCAGAAACCCGCGAGATCATGGCTGCCGGCTTCAACGACCTGCTGGTCAAGCCGATCGACATCCGCAACCTGCTGTCGATGCTCGGCATTCGCGCAACTTGAGGCAGTCGAGCCAGGCTTCGCCCCGCCTCCGTTAGCAGCGCGACCGTTCATCCGATTGAGCCGCAGGCCCAGCTACCGGCCATCGCCGGTCATATGGCCACTGCTATAGTTCTGAAATCGTGCAAATATGCTGACGCAGAGCGGGCCTTCATGCTGGCCAACGGCAGCCGCAGGCATATCGACGGAGAGACAATGCGCATGGACGCTCCACAACTGACCGACATCGACTTCGAGCCACTGTTCACCGTCGAAGAGGCCAGATCGGCCGAGAACAGCGACAGCATCGGCATAGGTCGCCGCATAACCCTGTTGGCGCTCACCAAGAGCAAGAGCGAACTCGTGGATACCGTGCGCCGGATCGGCGCCGAGCCGTTCGGAGCCTGGCTCGATCAGGTCGAGGAATTCCAGAAGGAACTCCAGTGCCTGCTGGAACTCTCCACCAGCGCCCATGCCCGCCTTCTGGTCGCTGGGCAGATGGTGGTCGATCAGGCACCGCCGAACTGAACGCTAGAACTCGACCTGGGCACTGAAGTAAAGCTGGCGACGGTCATCGTAAAGGTTTTCCCGCCAGGTCAGCGGCTCGTCGTCCAGACGCTGCTGCAACACACCCGCCAGCTCCAGCTCGGTGCCACCGAGGTAGAGGCGCTTGGCCAGGCGCAGGTCGAGCCGCTCGAATCGGCGTTCATTGAGCAGGTCAGCGCCGTAATAGAACAGACCGCTCGACCAGCCCCAACCCCAGTCGCGCATCCAGCCTGCCGAACCACTGTAGCGGGCGGTCAGCCGGCGGTCGCTCTTGTGCGAGGCAGCAAAGTCGACATAGGCGTAGGTCAGACGCAGGCGATCCTGCCGGCCGGCCTGCCAGTCGATCTCGGTTTCGGCACCACGGAACCACATCCAGTGGCGATTGCTGGGCTCGAACTCCTTGACGTCCAGCGGCTCGCTGATCATGCGGTGGATCTCGTCGTTGAACACCTTGATATCGATGCTCAGGCCGAAATCGAAGTGGCCGTTGTAGCCGATCTCGCGCGAACGCATGATCTCCTGATCGAGATTTCCCGGCCCCACTGCGTGGGCGAATCCATAGGCCGAGTCGCGCCCCGGCAACCCGCTGAGATTGTCGAGACGATAGCGCCAGTCGACGTTGTTCTCCTGCATGTCCGGCGAGCGAATCGCCTCCGAGTAGACGAAACGCAGGCCATGGCGAGGAGTGATCAAATAATTGAGGGCGATCCTTGGCGTCAGCGAGTCGCCGCTGAGCCGGTCGCGCTCGTACATCGCGCCGCCCTGCAACACCAGGTGCTCGGTCAGGTACCACTCCAGATGACCGAACAGTCGCCAGATATCGTTGCTCAGGTTGCCATTGAAGTAGGTCCGTGATTCGCTGCGGTCATGTCGGTAACCTATGCCGCTGAGCAGGCGCAGATTGTCGGTCAGACCCAGCGTATCCTGCAGCTCCAGGTCATACCGGGTCTCGTCGATGTCCTGATCGGTATCGCCGCAGACCGCGCTGCGCGCCGTCGGATCGTCGTAGAACTTGTTCATGATGGCGAGACCCAGCGCCATCTCTTCCGGAGTGCCGGGCGGAGAAACGGTGAAACGGGTACCGAGAATCTCGCCAGCCCTGATGACCCCGGATATCTGGTGGAGATAGTCCGGGGAGAGGGCAAACAGGGCCGCCACATCCGGATCGAAGGCCAGCCCCAGATCGCAACTACGCCAGGCTTGACGGCGCTCCCAGCGCTGCGCATATGCCTGCAATTGCACATTGTGCCGGGGGTCGAGGTCGACGTTCCAGCGCAGCGAGCCGGCATAATCTCGAGCGCTGACGTCTCGGTCAGTATCTCCAGGCGCCACGATGCTCTCCACCAGCGGCTCATCCTCGAAATCATAGTTACGCTGGTTGCTACCCTCCTTGGCCGCCAGTTGCCAGTCCAGTGTCTGGTTATCGCCCACGGCATGGCTGGCACTCAGTTGCATGCGGGTACTGCGCCGGCTGTCGCGGTACTTCTCTCCCCAGTCGGTGTGATGGAAACCGTTGTCTTCCTGCCCCGAGAGCGACAGACGGAAGTCGCCGCTGCCGGCGCGAAAACCCTGACTGGCATACCAGTCGTCTACACCACGCTCACCACGGGTGTATTTCAGCCGAGAGCCCTGACTGTCGGCCGGGTTACGCGTGGTAATGCTGATCACACCCATCAGGGCGTTGGCGCCGTAACTGACCGTGTTCGGCCCGCGGAACACCTCGATACGCTCGATGTCCTCGATGGCCAAAGGGATATCACCCCAGTCCACCGTGGCCAAACCCGGCCTGTACACCGAGCGACCATCGACCAGTACCTGCAGGCGACGTGCCTCGGTGGCACGGCTGCCGTGATAGTTGACCGTGGCCAGGTTGCCCTTTGCATAGCCGCTGTAGCCGACCATCATCCCCGGAACCAGACGCATCAGCTCGGGAATGTCGCGCGCCCCGGTGGCCTGGATCAGCGCACGGTCAAGCACGGTAACGCTACCCGGTACTGCCGCAGACGACTGCTTGAGTCGCGTGGCGGTAAGTACCTCGGGCAGTTCCTCGCTGGCCAGAAACAAATCGGCAGCCAACCCTGCCGGGCTGCCGGACAGGCAGGGCAACAGACTGAGCAGGGCGAAACGGCGGGCCGAGAACATGGGGAATCTTCGCGTGCTGGATAAAGGCGCGATTCTAGCCGACTGCACCACCTCCAGTCTGCGCCCAGCAGCGCACCTGCAGCTAAACCGACTCGAGTCATGGCGAGCCAAACGCCGCGATGCTCTGCATCGAAACTACCAACGTACTTTCCGAACACCACAAAGACGAAACCCCGACCAGCGTGGCTGGTCGGGGTTTCTGTGTAGGTGCTTGACGATGACCTACTCTCACATGGGGAAGCCCCACACTACCATCGGCGATGCGTCGTTTCACTGCTGAGTTCGGGATGGGATCAGGTGGTTCCAACGCTCTATGGTCGTCAAGCAATTCGGTTGGGGCATCGCCGTGGCGCTACCCCGAATTGGGCAAGTGATAGTGTATCAGATTCGGTAATTTGCGGTTCTGCAAGCTTTCGGCCTGTCGCACCCACTGTGATCCTGGGATCGCAGATTGTTTGGGTGTTATATGGTCAAGCCTCACGGGCAATTAGTACTGGTTAGCTCAACGCCTCACAA
>NZ_CAJGBM010000032.1:0-12525 GCF_904426495.1 Pseudomonas sp. OF001
TTTTTTCGACGGAATGGCTGCAGGCTACAACGTCGTAGCCTGGCCAGAAAGCAGCAAGATCAATAGGATGCACGGTGACAGCAGGGGGCAGGCGTTGGTGTGTTTGGCGACTGCCAATTTACCTGCTTCCCTGTCTGTCAATCCGCTCTTCCCCACGATCCCGCGAAGAACCAAAAAAAGACCCGGCGCGTGCCGGGTCGAAACCGTGATTAGCCTGATGAGGAGATAAACCGGAGAAACGACTGCCATCTCTCGTTTATCGGCCGGTCTCGCGACCAGCTGAGTTGATGATAATTGTTTTCATTTGAGAGTCAAGCGCATTTGAGCTGTTTTTTCTGGCATGAAAAAAGGCGAGCGGATTGCTCCGCTCGCCTTGGGCTCGTTAACCGTCTGCGCTTCAGGCAGGCTGCTCGTCGCGCAGCTGGGTGACCTCCTGATTGAGCAGGCGCACGCGGCGGGCCAGGCTCTCGATCAGGCTGTGGGCGATGCGCGGATTGCTGTGCATCAGGCTGACGAACTGTTCCTTGGGGATCGCCATCACCGTGCAGGGCTCGCTGGCGATCACCGTGGCGCTGCGCTGTTCGCCGGTGAACACCGCCATGGCGCCGAAGATCTCGTCCTTCTGCACGTCGCCGACCCGGTGGCCGTCGACGAATGCCTCCGCATGTCCTTCGACGATGATGAACACGTTGTCGGCTTCGTCACCCTGGTGGATCAGTTCCTCGCCGGCGGCGAAGTGCAGGAAGCCGGTGCTCGGCCGCAGTTCGGGCTGGCGCAGGCGGGCGAGGGCATCGGAGAGCAGGGCGATCTGGCCGCTGAGATACTGGGTGAGCAGTTCCTGGCGCCGCGGGTCGGCATGGATGTGGGCGAAGGCGGCGGCGCGTGCGTAGGGGCGCAGGCGCACCGGGTCTTCGCAGCCGATGCGGCAGGCGGGCAGTTCGAGCCCCTGGCGCAGGCCGAGCAGGTCGCCCTCGCAGAGGTAGAACACCGGGCGCTCGTCGATGCTGGCCTGCAGCAGGCCGCTCTCGACAAGGAACAGTTGGTCGCCGGGCAGGGCGCCGAGCACGTCCGGCCGATCGGCGATCTCCAGCGCGGGCCCGGCAGGCTCGAGGCCCTCCAGCATCTGGGCGGGCAGGCTCTGCAGGTGGTTGATCAGTTGATCGGCGTAGGCCGGTTGCTCGCCGGTGAGATACATGGGCGCGATTCCTTGAAGGGCAGTTCGAACGATGGCGCCAGGCGCCTGTAGACAATAGGGCTTTCGCCGCGCCAGGTAAATTCGCTGCTGTGGAGGTTGTGAGCTAGCTCTTGTTGCGTGGTTCCTGGACATCAAGCTGGGCCAGCAGGCGGGCCTTGTGCTCGTCGCTCAGCTCGCTCCAGTGGCGGTCGAGCAGGGCGCCCTCGATCGAGTAGAGCAGCACCCGCGAGGCGTTGAAGCCGCGGGCCAGCACCGCGCGGTAGGCGGCGACCGCTCCGCGACGGCGCAGTTCGCTGGCACTGTGGATGCCGACGGCATGCAGCCAGAGTGCCGAAGTCTTGCCGAGGTTCTTCATCTGCAGCAGCTCGTCGTTCATTCCTTCCCCCTTGCTCGCCGGCGCTACCGGAGGACGCCCTGCAACTCCGCGTTTTCGGCGTCTTGCAGGGAAGTCTAGTCGGCGCCGGAAAGCCCGCGACTACCGTCAGTCGCGGGCTGCAGGGGCAGTGGTGACGCGCTTCAGATGCCGGGCAGGTGGCGACGGATGCGCTCGACCAGGCCGTCGAGGCTGGCGGCCTCGTGGGTGTCGATGCGCCCGCTGTGGGCCTGCTCGTCGGCATCGAGCGGTTCGCGCCCTGCTTCCTGGTCCTTGATTACCGCCAGGGTCGCGTCGGAAGGATCGCGCCCCTCGCTCTGCCGTTCGGCCAGCCAGGCGGCGATCACCGCCTCGGGGGCGTGGCAGTCGAGGATCAGGAAGGGCACGCCGGTCAGCTCGGCCATGGCCTGGGCGGCCTGGCGCTGGCTGCGCTTGAGGTAGGTGGCGTCCAGTGCCACCGGAAAGCCGGCCTGGAGGATGTCGCCGGCCAGCGCGTGCAGGCGAGCGTAGGTGGCCTCGCTGGCGCTGGTCGAGTACAGCTCGGCTTGCGCGGCGTCGGGGTGCAGGCGCTTGCGCTCGACGTCCGAGCGCAGGCGGATCGCGCCGAAGGCTTCGACCAGGCGCAGCGCCACGTGGCTTTTGCCGACCGCGGAGACGCCATGGGTGATGGCCAGGAAGCGTGCCGGGATGGCGGCGTAGCTCTCCGCCAGGGCGGCATAGTTGCGGTACTGGCGCAGGATCACCGCACGCTCGACCGGGTCCTGCTCCTGGGCCAGGCGGAACAGGCTGATCTTGGCGCGTACCATGGCGCGGTAGGCCTTGTAGAACGGCAGCAGGGTCAGGCCCCGGTAGTCGCCGGTGTGCTCCAGGTAGGCATTGATGAAGCGCCGGGCCAGCGCTTTGAGGCCACGGTCCTCGAGGTCCATGGCGAGGAAGGCGGCGTCGCTGATCACGTCGATCAGGCGGAACGGCTCGTTGAACTCGATGCAGTCGAACAGCACCGGACGCTCGTTCAGCAGGGTGACGTTGGCCAGGTGGATGTCGCCGTGGCACTCGCGGATGAAGCCGTCGGCCTTGCGCTGCTCGAGCAGCGGCTGCAGGCGGGTGAAGGTGTCCTCGGCCCAGGCCTCGAGGTGGCGCAGCTGCTCGAGATCGGCGGCCTCCTCGAGCAGCGGGCGGATCTGCTCGAAGTTCTGCCGCACCGGCGCCATCACCGCCTCGGCGCTGCCCAGCGGATGCTCCAGCGGCACGCGGGCGGCCTCGGCGTGCAGGGCGGCGATGCCCTCGGCGAGGGTGTCGATGTGCGCGGGCGTCAGCTCGCCGCGGGCCAGCACGTTGGACAGCAGGCCGCTCTGCGGGAACTGGCGCATCTTCAGCACGTGGTCGAGGATCGGGCCGTCGCCGCCGAGCTGCGGGGCATCGAGGCTGCCGGTGACCGGCAGCACCTCGAGGTAGAGGTCCGGGGCGGTGCGCTGGTTGAGGCGCAGCTCCTCGCGGCAGAAGTGCGCGCGGGCCTCGGCGCTGCTGAAATCGAGGAAGCCGAAGTCGACCGGCTTCTTCAGCTTGTAGGCGTAGGGGCCGGTGAGCAGAACCCAGGAGATGTGCGTCTCGATGACGTCGAAGCCCTCCACCGGGTGCGGATACAGGGCAGGATTCTGCAGGGCCTCGATCAGGGACTGGGGCACAGGGCGTCCTTTTCGTCGGAAAAATGGCTGGGCCCGCATTATGGCGGCTGCAGTCGGTCGTGCAAACCGCCGGGCGTCTCATCCGTCCGCCGCCAAGTGCGTATAATGCCGCGCCATGAGCAGATCCCGTACCCCCGCCCCACGCAACTCCCGCAATCCCCGTTCCCGCCGGAAACCGGCCAGCACCGGCCGGCCGTGGCTGCGCTGGCTGGTCAGGCTCGGCCTGGTCGGCCTGGCGCTGTTCGCCGTGCTGATGGTCTATCTGGACGGGGTGGTCCGGGAGAAGTTTTCCGGTCAGCGCTGGACGGTGCCGGCCAAGGTCTATGCCCGTCCGCTGGAGCTGTTCACCGGCCTCAAGCTGAGTCGCGAGGACTTCCTCGCCGAACTGCAGGCGCTCGGCTACCGGCGCGCCAGCAAGGTGCAGGGCCCCGGCGAGCTGGCGGTGAGCGGCAACCAGGTCGAGCTGCATACCCGCGGCTTCCAGTTCTACGAGGGCGCCGAGCCGGCCCAGGTGCTGCGCGTGCGCTTCTCCGGCAACCAGGTGGCCGGCCTCGGCCAGGCCGGCGGCGAGCTGGCGGTGGCGCGCCTCGAGCCGCTGCTGATCGGCGGGCTGTACCCGGCGCACAACGAGGACCGCATCCTCATCCAGCTCGGTGAGGTGCCGCCGTATCTGGTGGAGACCCTGATCGCCGTAGAGGATCGCGAGTTCTACAACCATTTCGGCGTGTCGCCCAAGTCGATCGCCCGCGCCATGTGGGTCAACGCCAGCTCCGGCGCGCTGGTGCAGGGCGGCAGCACCCTGACCCAGCAGCTGGTGAAGAACTTCTTCCTCAGCAACGAGCGCAGCCTGACCCGCAAGGCCACCGAGGCGCTGATGGCGCCGCTGCTGGAGCTGCACTACGACAAGCAGCAGATTCTCGAGGCCTACCTCAACGAGGTGTTCCTCGGTCAGGACGGCCAGCGCGCGATCCACGGCTTCGGCCTGGCCAGCCAGTACTTCTTCGGCCAGCCGCTGTCCGAGCTGCGCCTGCATCAGGTGGCGCTGCTGGTCGGCATGGTCAAGGGGCCGTCCTACTACAATCCGCGGCGCTATCCGGAGCGCGCCCTCGAGCGGCGCAACCTGGTGCTCGACCTGCTCGCCGAGCAGGGCGTGGCCAGCGCCGAAGAGGTGGCCAAGGCCAAGCAGGCGCCGCTGGAGGTCAGCAGCCGTGGCAGTCTGGCCAACAGCTCCTATCCGGCCTTCCTCGACATGGTCAAGCGTCAGCTGCGCCAGGACTACCGCGAGCAGGATCTCACCGAGGAAGGGCTGCGCATCTTCACCAGCCTCGATCCGATCCTCCAGCTCAAGGCCGAGACGGCGATGGCCGACACCCTCAAGCGTCTGGGCAGCCGCAAGGGCGTCGACGAGGTCGAGGCTGCCATGGTGGTGACCAATCCGCAGACCGGCGAGGTGCAGGCGCTGC
This sequence comes from Pseudomonas sp. OF001, assembly GCF_904426495.1. Classification (NCBI taxonomy): domain Bacteria; kingdom Pseudomonadati; phylum Pseudomonadota; class Gammaproteobacteria; order Pseudomonadales; family Pseudomonadaceae; genus Pseudomonas; species Pseudomonas sp. OF001. The sequence goes on from NZ_CAJGBM010000032.1 coordinate 4,717, forward strand.
TCGGCAGCCGCCAGCCGCGCTTCGCCGGTTTCAACCGGGCGCTGGACGCGCAGCGGCCGATCGGTTCGCTGATCAAGCCGGCGGTATACCTGACCGCCCTGGAGAAGCCCAGCCAGTACACCCTGACCAGCCTGCTGGCCGACGAGCCGTTCTCGATCAAGACCGCCGACGGTCAGGTCTGGCAGCCGAAGAACTACGACCGCCAGGCCCACGGCACCATCTTCCTCTACCAGGGGCTGGCGCAGTCGTACAACCTGTCGACCGCCAAGCTGGGTCTCGAACTGGGCGTGCCCAGTGTGCTGAAGACCGTCAACCGCCTCGGCGTCGAGCAGGACTGGCCGGCCTATCCGTCGATGCTGCTGGGCGCCGGCTCGCTCAGTCCGATGCAGGTGGCGACCATGTACCAGACCCTGGCCAACGGCGGCTTCAATACTCCGCTGCGCGCCATCCGCAGCGTGCTGAACGCCACCGGCGAGCCGCTCAAGGGCTACCCCTACGAGGTGCAGCAGCGCTTCGATCCGGGCGCCATCCACCTGGTGCAGGAGGCGATGTACCGGGTGATGCGCGAGGGCACCGGGCGCTCGGTGTACAACCAGCTGCCGTCCTCGCTGATCGTGGCCGGCAAGACCGGCACCAGCAACGACTCGCGCGACAGCTGGTTCGCCGGTTTCGGCCAGGATCTGCTGGCGGTGGTGTGGATGGGCCGCGACGACAACGGCAAGACGCCGCTGACCGGCGCCACCGGCGCGCTGCAGGTGTGGACCGGCTTCATGCGCCGCGCCGTGCCGGCCCCGCTGGATACCACGCCGCCGGACAACGTGACCCGCGCCTGGGTCGACCCCTACAGCGGTCAGGGCTCCGATCCGAGCTGCCCGGGCGCGGTGCAGATGCCGTATATTCGCGGCAGCGAGCCGCCGGCGGGGCCGCCGTGCGGCCTGCCGCAGGAGCTGCAGCAGCCGGCGCAGCAGGTCATGGACTGGGTGCGTGGCTGGCTGGAGCAGTGAGGGCACTTCGTTCCGCTGCGCAGTGTCCAACCGGGGGAGCGGCAGCAGGGCTGCCCGTGACGCAAACTTCTTGGCAAGGGGACTGGATGTGAACAAGGTTTGGTTGGTGCCGCTGGCGCTGCTGCTTCTGGCGGGTTGTGCGACGCCGGTGCAGCGCGGCTCGATTCCGGTGGTGGAGGCAGGGCGTCCGGTGGGGCCGGGAGGCGTGGCTGTGGCCCGGCCGCAGGCCAGCATGCCGCAGGCGGCGCCGCGCGCGCAGCCGCAGGGCTCCGGGGTGACAGTGGTGCCGCAGGCCGTCGGTGCACCGATCCAGACCTATCCGGCGGCAGTTGGCAGTGCCCCGCTGAGCACCGGGGGCGGCTTCGTTGCTCAGCCGCCGGTGAGCAATGTGCCTCCGGCCGGGGCGTCCTCGGTCACCCTGGCGGCGGACGAGCGTCTCGATGGGCCGGTGCTGGCCCTGCTGACTTCGGCACAGCAGATGGAGCGCAGCGGCAACCTCACCGGCGCTTCGGCCAGCCTGGAGCGCGCCCAGCGCATCGCGCCGCGCGAGCCGCAGGTGCTCTATCGCCTGGCCGAGGTGCGCCTGGCCCAGGGCAATCCGGCCCAGGCCGAACAGCTGGCTCGCCGCGGCCTGACCTATGCGGGCGGCCGGCCGGCGCTGCAGGCCAGCCTGTGGGAGGTGATCGCGCGGGCGCGCGAGCAGCAGGGTGATGCCGCGGGCGCGGCGCAGGCCCGTCAGCGCGCCAAGGTCCAGTTGTGATGGATGCGCGTATCCCCGTCGTCGCCGACCAGCTGCTGCTGATCGAGCGCGAGCTGCGCCGGCTGGGCTGGTGGGCGGCGGTGGCGCCCGAGGCCGAGCGCCTGGCCAGCATCGAGCCGTTCTGCGTGGATACCCTGGCTTTCGAGGAATGGCTGCAGTGGGTCTTCCTGCCGCGGATGAAGATGCTCATCGAGCAGCAGGCGCCGCTGCCCGGTGCCTGCGCGCTCCTGCCGATGGCGGAGGTGGTATGGGCGGCGCGTGGCGAGCAGGTGGCCGTGCTGCTGCGCCTGCTCGACGAGTTCGACCGCCTGCTGGCAGCGGGCGCCTGACGGCCTATTCGCAGTGCTCGCCGATGGCCTTCTCGGCCTCGGCGATCTTCGCCTGGCGCTCCTCCTCGGTGAGCCGCCGGGTTTCCCCGTCAATCTTCATGAGCAGGCGCGGGCTGTTGCGCAGCTGGGCCAGATTGGTGCGCTGGGCGGTGCAATATTCTCGGCGCTCCTTTTCCTTCTGCGCGACCTCGCGGCGTACCCGCTCGTCGATCTCCGCCTGCGTGGGCGGGGCGTCTTCGCTGGCCGTCGCGCTGGCGGCGACCGGGGCGGGATGCGGGGGCTGCTTGGCGGGCGGCACCAGGCTGGCGTCACCGCCCTGCGGTGGCTGGGCGGTGAAATGGGTGATGCCCTGGGCATCGACCCACTTGTAGATCTGTCCGGCGCTGGCGGCGCCAGCGCAACCGAGCAGCAGGGTGGCTAGGAGAAGGTGGCGGCGCATGCAGGGGTCCTTGTTATCGCGGAGAAACCGGCGACAACTATACCCAAAAGCCCTGCGCTGCCATTCTGCGCTGGGTCACAGGCGGGCTGGCGCGGTGCCGTGAACTTCGGCTTGACTTGCCGGTGGCGAATCCGAACAATCTGCGATTCGCTGTAGCGAGCCCATCCTGTGGCTCCTCGGCAGACCATGAGGTGCACACCCGCGCCGCCCAAGCCAGGCCCTGTCACGCGTTACCTCGCGCCGGGGTGGGAGTTTTCCGTAACACCAGGAGCGCTCCCGATACTTGCTAAGTCAGCAGCTGACGTCGCCGGCGACTACCGTCGCCCATGCTCTGCCTGGCAGTTAACCGAACTTCGGTCGCCCTCTCGAGGGTGTTTCTCAGGCGTTCTAGAGGTGAAACGTGGAGCTTTTATCAGGCGCTGAAATGATCGTCCGCTTCCTGCGCGACGAGGGCGTGAAGTACATCTACGGGTACCCGGGTGGTGCCGTCCTGCATATCTACGATGCGCTTTTCAAGGAAAAGTCCATCGAACACATCCTGGTCCGTCACGAGCAGGCCGCCACCCACATGGCCGACGGCTATGCCCGCGCGACCGGCAAGGCCGGCGTGGTGCTGGTGACTTCCGGCCCGGGGGCGACCAACGCCATCACCGGCATCGCCACCGCCTACATGGACTCGATCCCCATGGTGGTGCTGTCCGGCCAGGTGCCGAGCAACATGGTCGGTACCGACGCCTTCCAGGAAACCGACATGGTCGGCATTTCCCGGCCGATCGTGAAGCACAGCTTCATCATCAAGCACCCGTCGGAAATCCCCGAGGTGCTGAAGAAGGCCTTCTACATCGCCGAGTCCGGTCGTCCCGGCCCGGTGGTCGTCGACTTCCCCAAGGACATGACCAACCCGGCGGAGAAGTACGAGTACGTCTACCCGAAGAAGGTCAAGCTGCGCTCCTACGGTCCGGCCGTGCGCGGCCATTCCGGGCAGATCCGCAAGGCGGCCGAGATGCTGCTGGCGGCCAAGCGCCCGGTGCTCTACTCCGGCGGCGGCGTGATCATGGGCAATGCCTCGGCGCCGCTGACCGAGCTGGCGCGCATGCTCAACCTGCCGGTGACCAACACCCTGATGGGCCTCGGCGGCTATCCGGGCAGCGACCGCCAGTTCCTCGGCATGCTCGGCATGCACGGCAGCTACACCGCCAACCTGACCATGCACCACGCCGACGTGATCCTCGCCGTCGGCGCGCGCTTCGATGACCGGGTGATCAACGGCGCGCCGAAGTTCTGCCCGAACGCCAAGATCATCCACATCGATATCGACCCGGCGTCGATCTCCAAGACCATCAAGGCCGATGTGCCGATCGTCGGCCCGGTCGACAGCGTGCTCACCGAGATGGTGGCCATCCTCAAGGAAATCGGCCAGAAGCCGAACCAGGAGGCCCTGGCCAGCTGGTGGAAGCAGATCGAGGAGTGGCGCGGCAACCGCGGCCTGTTCCCCTACGACAAGGGCGACGGCAGCATCATCAAGCCGCAGACCGTGATCGAGACCCTCTACGAGGTCACCCGCGGCGATGCCTTCGTCGCCTCGGACGTCGGCCAGCACCAGATGTTCGCCGCCCAGTACTACAGGTTCGACAAGCCCAACCGCTGGCTGAATTCCGGCGGCCTGGGCACCATGGGCTTCGGCCTGCCGGCGGCCATGGGCGCCAAGCTGAACTTCCCGGATGTCGACGTGGCCTGCGTCACCGGCGAGGGCAGCATCCAGATGAACATCCAGGAGCTGTCGACCTGCCTGCAGTACGACCTGCCGGTGAAGATCGTCACCCTCAACAACCAGGCCCTCGGCATGGTCAAGCAGTGGCAGGACATGGTCTACAGCGGCCGCCACTCGCACTCCTACATGGATTCGCTGCCGGACTTCGTCAAGCTGGTCGAGGCCTACGGCCACGTCGGCATGAAGATCACCCGGCTCGAGGACCTCAAGCCGAAGATGGAAGAGGCCTTCGCGCTCAAGGATCGCCTGGTGTTCCTGGACATCCAGGTGGATGCCAGCGAGCACGTTTACCCGATGCAGATTCGTGACGGCTCCATGCGCGACATGTGGCTGAGCAAGACGGAGCGCACCTGAACATGCGACACATCATTTCCCTGCTCCTGGAAAACGAACCCGGCGCGCTGTCGCGTGTGGTCGGCCTGTTCTCCCAGCGCAACTACAACATCGAAAGCCTGACCGTGGCGCCGACCGAGGACCCGACCCTGTCGCGTCTGACGCTGACCACCGTCGGCCAGGATGAGGTGATCGAGCAGATCACCAAGAACCTCAACAAGCTGATCGAAGTGGTCAAGCTGGTGAACCTGTCGGAAAGCGCCCACATCGAGCGCGAGCTGATGCTGGTCAAGGTCAAGGCCACCGGCGCCCAGCGCGCCGAGATCAAGCGTACCGCCGACATCTTCCGCGGCCAGATCGTCGACGTCACCAGCAGCGTGTACACCGTGCAGCTGGCCGGCACCAGCGACAAGCTCGACAGCTTCATCCAGGCCATCGGCACCACGTCGATCCTGGAAGTGGTCCGCAGCGGCGTCACCGGCATCGCCCGCGGCGACAAGACACTCAGCATCTGATTTTGAACCAGGCCCGTGAGGCCGCACTGAACCGAGGGTTTTCCATGCACGTTTACTACGACAAAGACTGCGATCTGTCGATCATCCAGGGCAAGAAGGTGGCCATCATCGGTTACGGCTCCCAGGGCCATGCCCATGCCTGCAACCTGAAGGACTCCGGTGTCGACGTGACCGTCGGCCTGCGCGCCGGCTCGGCCAGCGTCGCCAAGGCCCAGGCTCACGGCCTGAAGGTTTCCGAAGTCGCCGAAGCCGTGGCTGCCGCCGACCTGGTGATGATCCTGACCCCGGACGAGTTCCAGGGCCGCCTGTACAAGGACGAGATCGAGCCGAACCTGAAGAAGGGCGCCACCCTGGCCTTCGCCCACGGCTTCTCCATCCACTACAACCAGGTCGTACCGCGCGCCGACCTCGACGTGATCATGATCGCGCCGAAGGCCCCGGGTCACACCGTGCGCTCCGAGTTCGTCCGTGGCGGCGGCATCCCGGACCTGGTCGCCATCTACCAGGACGCTTCCGGCAACGCCAAGAACGTTGCCCTGTCCTACGCCTGCGGCGTCGGCGGCGGTCGTACCGGCATCATCGAAACCACCTTCAAGGACGAGACCGAAACCGACCTGTTCGGCGAGCAGGCCGTGCTGTGCGGTGGCTGCGTCGAGCTGGTCAAGGCTGGTTTCGAGACCCTGGTCGAAGCCGGTTACGCGCCGGAAATGGCCTACTTCGAGTGCCTGCACGAGCTGAAGCTGATCGTCGACCTCATGTTCGAAGGCGGCATCGCCAACATGAACTACTCGATCTCCAACAACGCCGAGTACGGCGAGTACGTCACCGGCCCGGAAGTAATCAACGCCGAATCCCGTGCTGCCATGCGCAATGCCCTGAAGCGCATCCAGAACGGCGAATATGCCAAGATGTTCATCACCGAAGGCGCGGCCAACTACCCGTCGATGACCGCCTACCGCCGCAACAACGCTGCCCATGGCATCGAAGTGGTCGGCGAGAAGCTGCGCGCCATGATGCCGTGGATCGCTGCCAACAAGATCGTCGACAAGACCAAGAACTAAGGTCTGCGATGAGGAAAAGACGCGGCTACGGCCGCGTTTTTTCTGTCCGTCGTTCTGCTATAAACCGTGGGTGGCCGGCCTGCGGCGTGAATCCGTTGCCGGCCGGTCGAAATGTCATTGCGATCTAAGGTGTGTACCCATGAGTGAACAACCCGGTGAGCCGAACAAGGCGCCTGAAAGCGAGAGCCTGCTGCCGATCGACGAGCACGTCGAGGAGGGGCAGGATGCCGAGGGGCGCAAGGTCAGGCATCGTGGTGTCTACCTGCTGCCCAACCTGTTCACCACCGCCAACCTGTTTGCCGGTTTCTTCTCCATCGTCAGCGCCATGAACGGCAAGTTCGAGGTCGCTGCCATCACCATCTTCGTGGCCATGGTGCTGGACGGTCTGGACGGGCGCGTGGCGCGCCTGACCAATACCCAGAGCGCCTTCGGCGCCGAGTACGACTCGCTGTCGGACATGGTCGCCTTCGGCCTGGCTCCGGCGCTGCTGGCCTACAAGTGGGCGCTGTCCGGCCTGGGCAATGTCGGCCTGACCGTCGCCTTCATCTATGCGGCCTGCGCCGCCCTGCGCCTGGCGCGCTTCAACACCCAGATAGGCAAGGTCGACAAGCGCTACTTCATCGGTCTGGCCAGTCCTGCTGCGGCGGGAGTCGTGGCCGGTACGGTGTGGGCACTGAAGGACTTCGGCGTCGATGGCGTCGACATGCCAGTGCTGGTAGTGCTGCTGTTCGCCCTGCTGGTGGCTGCGGCCGGAGCGCTGATGGTCAGCAACATCAAGTACCACAGCTTCAAGGACTTCGACCTCAAGGGGCGCGTACCTTTCGTGGCCATCCTGGTCGTGGTTCTGGTGTTCGCGGTGATCTTCAGCGACCCGCCGCGGATCCTGCTGCTGATCTTCCTCGCCTATGCAGCCTCCGGGCCGGTGCAGCGTCTGCTGCAGGTGCGTCGCCGTCGCCAGGCAGAGTAGGGCTGGAAGGGATGGTGCTGACTGCCTGTCGGCGCCATTCTTGATGGGCTGTGTAATGGTTCTGCAAAAAAGTCGTTGACGTCGTCGCCGATGTCTCTATAATGCGCCCCACTTCCAGCGGCAAGCTGATCGAAAAGCCTTGTAAATCAAGTGCTTGGATCGGGGTGGAAGTGCAGGGTGGTCTCCCTGCTGCGTCTTCGGTCTCCGGGTTGAAGGTGCGTTGTTCGGAGGTGTTGACAGCGGCTCTGGTTGCTGTATGATTCATCTCCCTCGCTTCGGTGGCTGAGTTCTTCGCTGAAGCGCAAGTGGTTGATTCGGAAAGAAAATTTTCGAAAAACGCTTGACAGGTTGAAAGGCTGCTGTAGAATGCGCGGCCTCGGTTGAGGCGAAGCGGAAACGCTGAGTGAATCGATCGAAACGCTCTTTAACAAGTTGAATCAAGCAATTCGTGTGGGTGCTTGTGAGGTAAGACTGACAGTCGCAAGATTATCAGCATCACAAGCAACACTCGTGAATTCGAGAGTTTTTTGCGATTGCTGAGCCAAGTTTAGGGTTTTCTCAAAACCCGAATTGATTTGAACTGAAGAGTTTGATCATGGCTCAGATTGAACGCTGGCGGCAGGCCTAACA
>NZ_CAJGBM010000033.1:0-12447 GCF_904426495.1 Pseudomonas sp. OF001
CACCAGCCTGCTGGAGGGGGTGAACAACCGGATCAAGGTGATCAAGCGCATGGCCTATGGCTTCAGGGACGCCGATTACTTTTTCCTGAAAATCAAGGCCGCCTTCCCCGGGAAAATGCGATGAACCATAAAAAAGCCCCGAACAGGTCGGGGCTTGGCTGGCAGCGGAGTGCTGGCGGCTCAGCGTTCCAGATACTGCAGCTTGTCCTTCACGCCATCCCACTCTTCGGCATCGGACAGGGCGTCCTTCTTCTCGGTGATGTTCGGCCAGACTTCCGCCAGGTCGCGGTTCAGTTCGATGAACTCCTGCTGGTCTTCCGGCACCTCGTCTTCGGAGAAGATGGCTTGGGCCGGGCACTCTGGCTCACACAGGGCGCAATCGATGCACTCGTCCGGGTGGATCACCAGGAAGTTCGGGCCTTCGTAGAAGCAGTCCACCGGGCAGACTTCCACGCAGTCGGTGTACTTGCACTTGATGCAGTTGTCGGTAACGACGAAGGTCATGTTCTTTTATCTCCTCAGACGGGCAGGCGCCAGCCACGGCATGGCGCGCGGGATTCTAGCAGCTCGGAATCTGCTTCGTTATATCTGGGTCTTCCAAGCATATATCAGCTCGAGTGCCTGACGCGGGGTCAGCTCGTCCGGGTTGAGCTGTTCGAGTCTTTCCAGCAGCGGATGGGGCTGCATAGCGAACAGGTCGGGCTGGATAGGCACATCCTTGCGCACCTTCTTGCTGGGAGCGGCTACCGGCTCGTGGGGCAGACTGGTCTGCTCGAGGCGGGCCAGGTGTTCGCGGGCGCGGGTGATCACCGGGTCCGGTACTCCGGCCAGCTGTGCTACCGCCAGGCCGTAGCTCTGGCTGGCCGGCCCGGGCAGCACGTGGTGGAGGAAGACGATGCGCTCCTTGTGCTCTGCCGCATCCAGATGCACGTTGGCCACCACTGGCTCGCTTTCCGGCAGCACGGTCAGCTCGAAATAGTGGGTGGCGAACAGGGTGAAGGCGCGCAGGCGGGCCAGATGTTCGGCTGCCGCCCAAGCCAGCGACAGACCGTCGAAGGTGCTGGTGCCGCGGCCGACCTCGTCCATCAGCACCAGGCTGCGGTCGCTGGCGTTGTGCAGGATGCTGGCGGTCTCGCTCATCTCGACCATGAAGGTCGAGCGTCCGCCGGCGAGGTCGTCGCTGGAGCCGATGCGGGTGAAGATGCGGTCGACCAGTGACAGCTCGCAGGCCTGTGCCGGCACGTAGCTGCCGATATGGGCGAGCAGCACGATCAAGGCGGTCTGGCGCATGTAGGTGGACTTGCCGCCCATGTTCGGACCGGTGATGACCAGCATGCGGGTGGCGTCGTCGAGGCTGACGTCGTTGGCGACGAAGGGGGTGCTCAGCACCTGCTCGACCACCGGATGGCGACCCTGGGTGATGCGCAGGCAGGGCTCGTCGACGAACACCGGGCAGTTCAAGTCGAGGTTCAAGGCGCGCTCGGCCAGGTTGCTCAGCACGTCCAGCTCGGCCAGTGCCGCGGCGGTATCCTGCAGCGGCGCCAACTGGCCGATCAGGGTTTCGATCAACTCGTCGTAGAGCAGCTTCTCGCGGGCCAGGGCGCGGCTCTTGGCCGACAGTGCCTTGTCCTCGAAGGCCTTGAGTTCGGGGGTGATGAAGCGCTCGGCACCCTTGAGGGTCTGGCGGCGGATGTAGTCGGCCGGCGCCTGCTCGGCCTGCACGCGCGGCAGCTCGATGTAGTAGCCGTGGATGCGGTTGTAGCCGACCTTGAGGTTGGGCAGGCCGGTGCGCGCCTTCTCGCGCGCCTCCAGGTCCATCAGGTACTGGCCGGCGTTCTCGCTGAGCAACTGCAGCTCGTCCAGTTCGGCGTCGTAGCCGCGCTTGATCACCCCGCCGTCGCGAATCACCGCTGGCGGGTTGTCGATGATCGCCCTGGCCAGCAGTTCGGCCAGTTCGGGGTAGGTGCGGATGCTGCCGGCCAGCTCCTGCAGGCGTGGCGCTGCCAGCTCCGCCATGTGCTGCTGCAGGTCGGGAAGGGCGGCCAGGGCGTCGCGCAGGCGCGCCAGGTCTCGTGGGCGGGCGCTGCGCAGGCCGATGCGGGCGAGGATGCGCTCGACGTCGCCGATGTCCTTGAGGCGCGGCTGCAGGTTCTCGTAGTGGTAGTCGTCGAGCAGGCAGCCGATGGCCTGCTGGCGGCCTTCGAGGATGGCCCGACCGCGCAGCGGACGGTTCAGCCAGCGGCACAGCAGGCGGCTGCCCATGGCGGTCATGCAGCGATCGACCACGCTCTGCAGGGTGTTGTCGCGCCCGCCGGCCAGATTGGTGTCCAGCTCGAGGTTGCGTCGACTGGCGGCGTCGAGGATCACCGCATCGTCGAGGCGTTCGTGGCGCAGGCTGCGCAGGTGCGGCAGGGCGCTGCGCTGGGTCTCGCGCGCATACAGCAGCAGGCAGCCGGCCGCGCCTATGGCCAGGGTCAGTCCTTGGCAGCCGAAACCGTTGAGATCCTGGGTGCCGAACTGCTGGCACAGTGCCTTGAGGCCGGTGGCGCGGTCGAAGTCCCAGGGTGCGCGGCGGCGCACGCCCGGGCGCTTCTCCGCCGGCAGGCCGCTCGGCCAGTCGTCGGGGATCAGCAGCTCGGCGGGGTTGAGGCGCTCCAGCTCGGCGAGCAGCGCTTCCCAGCCCTTGATCTCCTGCACGCTGAAGCGTCCGCTGGTGATGTCCAGCACGGCGAGGCCGAACAGGCGCTCGTCGCCGAGCAGGGCGCCCAGCAGGTTGTCGCGGCGTTCGTCGAGCAGGGCCTCGTCGCTGACCGTGCCGGGGGTGATGATGCGTACCACCTGGCGCTCCACGGGGCCCTTGCTGGTAGCCGGATCGCCGATCTGTTCACAGATCGCCACCGACTCGCCCAGCTTGACCAGGCGGGCCAGGTATCCTTCGGCGGAATGGAAGGGAATGCCGGCCATCGGTATCGGCTGGCCCGCCGACTGGCCGCGCGCGGTCAGGGTGATGTCGAGCAGCCTGGCGGCCTTCTGTGCGTCGGCGTAGAAGAGCTCGTAGAAGTCGCCCATGCGGTAGAACAGCAACTGCTCGGGATGCTGCTGCTTGATCTTCAGGTACTGCTGCATCATCGGCGTGTGGGCGGAAAAATCGCTGTTGCTCATCGCTGTCCGGCTTCAGGTCGAAAAAGCGTCTAGTGTACGGTATCGCCCCGACAGGCTTAACCCCGGAGACATCCATGGATCGCATCACCGCTCTGGCCGGTGAGCTGGGCGAGGCGCTGCGCCAGCGCCAGCTGCAGGTCACCACCGCAGAGTCGTGCACCGGCGGCGGCATCGCCGAGGCCATCACCCGCATCGCCGGCAGTTCGCAGTGGTTCGAGGTCGGCTATGTCACCTACTCCAACCGGCAGAAGAACCTGCTGCTGGGCGTGCCGGAAGCACTGTTCGCCATGCAGGGCGCGGTCAGTCGCGAGGTGGTCGAGGCCATGGCCCGTGGTGCCTGCGCGCGCAGCGGCGCCTCGCTGGCGGTGGCGGTCAGCGGCATCGCCGGCCCCGACGGCGGCACGCCGGACAAGCCCGTGGGTACCGTGTGGCTGGCATGGCTGGCGGGCGGCGAGGTATTCAGCTGTCGTCGCTGCTTCGCCGGCGACCGCCTGTCGGTGCGCGAGCAGACCGTGCTGCTGGCCCTGCAGGGCTTGTTGCGACTGGCGGCAGGGGAAAATCCCGTCGAGGGGTAGGCGGGTGCCCTACCCTATGGAATAATACTGGCTAATTATACAGTTTATCGTGGCCGGCTGGCCGCTCCGAAACGAGAGGACTTCAATGGACGAGAACAAGAAGCGTGCCCTGGCCGCGGCCCTGGGACAGATCGAGCGCCAGTTCGGCAAGGGCGCGGTCATGCGCATGGGCGACCACGAGCGGCTGGCGGTGCCGGCCATCTCCACCGGCTCGCTGGGCCTCGATATCGCCCTCGGCATCGGCGGCCTGCCCAAGGGGCGGATCGTCGAGATCTACGGCCCGGAATCCTCGGGCAAGACCACCCTGACCCTGTCGGTGATCGCCGAGGCGCAGAAGCAGGGCGCCACCTGTGCCTTCGTCGACGCCGAGCACGCACTGGATCCCGACTACGCCGCCAAGCTCGGCGTCAACGTCGACGACCTGCTGGTTTCGCAGCCGGACACCGGCGAGCAGGCCCTGGAGATCACCGACATGCTGGTGCGCTCCAATGCGGTCGACGTGGTCATCGTCGACTCCGTGGCCGCCCTGGTGCCCAAGGCGGAGATCGAGGGCGAGATGGGCGACCAGCACGTCGGCCTGCAGAATGCAGTACTTCCCCTGGCAGCCTAAAAGCGGTTCACTTAGGAGGTCTCCTTTTTATGAGGGATGCGTCCTAAGGTGATCGAGATCAACTGATTAACTCTATTTAAATGGTCAATAAATATGGATCAGGCAAAAAGCAAAGCTCTTGAAGCGGCACTCGGTCAGATCGAGAAACAGTTTGGTAAAGGCTCCATCATGCGGCTGGGTAGCGACCGTACGATGGATATCGATGTTATCTCTACCGGCTCTCTTGGCTTGGATATCGCCTTGGGTGTTGGCGGTCTTCCTCGTGGTCGTATTGTTGAAATTTACGGTCCGGAGTCCTCTGGTAAAACAACCCTTACTCTGTCCGTTATTGCAGAGGCGCAGCGTCAAGGTTTGACCTGTGCGTTCATTGATGCAGAGCACGCTCTCGACCCAATTTATGCGGCGAAGCTTGGTGTCAATATTGATGATCTGCTTTGTTCGCAACCCGATACCGGTGAGCAGGCTCTGGAAATTGTAGATATCCTTACTCGTTCCGGTGCTGTAAATCTTATTATTGTTGACTCGGTTGCTGCGCTAGTTCCGAAGGCCGAGATTGAAGGTGAAATCGGAGATAGTCACGTCGGCTTGGCGGCCCGTATGATGAGTCAGGCGATGCGTAAGATTACTGGCAATCTCAAGAACTCAAACACCATGTGTATCTTCATTAACCAAATTCGAATGAAGATTGGTGTGATGTTTGGTAATCCGGAGACCACCACGGGTGGTAATGCACTGAAGTTCTATGCGTCGGTTCGTTTAGATATTCGCCGCATTGGAGCTTCTAAAGAAGGCGATGAAGTTGTTGGAAGTGAAACTCGCGTGAAGGTTGTGAAGAACAAAGTCGCAGCCCCCTTCAGGCAGGCTGAGTTCACTATCATCTATGGAGAAGGCATCAGCAAGAGTGGCGAGATCGTAGACTTAGGTGTTGCGAATGGCTTCATCGAAAAATCTGGCGCCTGGTATAGCTACAGCGGAAACAAGATTGGTCAAGGTCGTGCTAACACAATGAAGTGGCTTGAGGAAAATATTTCTGTCAGAGATGAGATCGAGGCCAAGCTTCGTGGGAAGCTCATGTCCGAAACTGCTGTTGCGAATGCATCTGCTTCTGAGGAAGTAGCGGAGCCTTCTGACGGCTACTGACCGATAGCTGTGGAGCCGAGCCGGTGAAGGAAATCTTTACCGGCTTTTTATTGGCCAAAATTCTTGCAGATCTACTGATTCTCAATGGCATGCCTCATTGTTTTACAAGGCTATGGCTTCCTCTGCACTTCGTCATTACGAGTGCCAAAAATGGAAGTGTCAGCGATGCTAAGGATTACTCAAAAATAGTGCTTCAGGACTGTACTCCGTAGCGCTATTTTCAGAATTTAGTGGCGCAAGACCTCTCAGTCGACAATCAAGAAGTCCCCGCAGCGCAAGCCACAAGATCCTAAACTCCAGCACAGCGGCATGCATGCTCGCCCCGGCAGGGCTTTGCGAGCTAGCTAGCCTGAGGCCGTGCGCACTGAGGCTCGCCGCCTGTTGCGTCATTACCCGACCGCGTATGAGGTGCTGCTTGCCGGGAAGGTAGAGGAACAGCGCGAAGATGGCCTGCCGTGGGTTTTCCTGAGCTCCAGGATCGACTAGCCCTGTAACTCCGACACTGGAGGCAGGAGGGAAGCTGGGTCGCAGCTCAGCATGCTGGCGATGCGGTACAGCTTCTCGACGGTGATGCACACCTCGCCACGCTCGATGCGCCCCATGTAGCTGCGGTCGATGCTGCAGGCCAGCGCCAGTGCATCCTGAGAAAGCCGACAGGCCTTTCTCTGCGTCCGGATGCGTGCCCCCAACGCCTTCGCCAACTGATCCATGACCGCCTCAACTCCGCTTGAGGCGGCAATATCCTGTGTTTGCGGACATACAGGCCACGGATTATAATCCGTATTTTTCCGCTGCAACCCCTCGGGGGCCCGCATGAAATCTGCCTCGTTCATCTTCGACAGGCGGCTGTATGAGCTGCTTCAGGAGGAAGGGCGCGCGCAGTTCACGACCCGTGACCTGCGGGATGCCTATGCCAAGCGCCTGGAGGGGATGACCTTTCGTCTCGGCGATGTGCGCCGCTATGTGTATGAGCAGATCCGCCGCATGCTCCGGGCTGGCTGGCTCGTACCTGACGAGCAGCGCCGCTCACGGGGGCAGGTCTACCACCTGCAACCGTTCCCGGAGCACCTTCTGCTGGAGCTGGTCGACGGCGGGTTCGAGAACAGCCTCAAGACAGTGTGTGAGCCAGAGCGGGTGCCGTCAGTAGCCGAACAGAACGTCATGCTTCCCAACCCTTCATCCGATGCAGAGCAGCATTTGGAAACGCTCCTCAAGGAAATCCGGCTCGACTTCCTATCGGCGATGGGCGAGGCGGAGCGCTACAAGCAGCTCCTCGACGAAATGCCGTATCTCCGCGATAAGGTCGAAGGCGAGTACCTCGAAGCCAGAGATCGCAGTTCGCGGCTGCTGGGGCACCTCCGTGCTGTCGAGAAGACGCTCAAGACGCTTTCCTCTGCGCGATGAGGTCATCCCTTCGAGACTGGCAGCGGCGCTGTATCGACGCGGCCCTGGAGCACTTCATTTCCACGCCGCACTTCTTCTGCCAGGCAACGCCCGGCGCCGGCAAGACGCGCATGGCGGCAGAGTTGGCCCGCCGCCTGCTGGAGCAAGGCAGAATCGACCTGGTGCTCTGCTTTGCACCATCGTGCCAGGTCGTCGAAGGCTTCCGCTCGACCTTTGCGACGGCGCTCGGCAGGCGCCTGGACGGCCTGCTCGGCGCCGTGGGGGCCGCGTACACCTATCAGGCCATGGATTACCGTGACGAGGCGTTCTGGCAGCTTCTCGACGACTACCGCGCCTTCGTCGTCTTCGACGAGATCCACCACTGCGCCGGTCATGATCCGCTGCTGAGCAACGCCTGGGGACAGCAGATCCTGCAACGGATACAGGATCGTGCTGCCTTCACCCTGGCGCTGTCCGGTACGCCGTGGCGCTCCGACGACCGAGCCATTGCCCTGGCTCGCTACTCGTCGCCCGAGGGGCAGCTGATCTGCGACTTCCGCTATGGCCTGAAGGAGGCCATTGCCGATGGGGTGTGCCGCTCGCCCCGCATCGTCCTTCTCGACAACCAGAAGGTGAAGCTCACCGAGGAGCTGGAGACCGAAAGCACTGTCCGGCTGTTTCCCAGCATCGCCAAGCTGCTGGGGGAATCCCCCGTCACCTTCGAAGAACTGCTGCGCCATGACGAGGTGATCGATCAACTGCTCGGCCTGGGGTGCGAAAAGCTGGATGCGCTTCGCCAGATCAAACCGGATGCGGCCTGCCTGGTGGTCGCCACCGATATCGAGCACGCCCAGCAGATTGCCCAAGCTCTGGAGGCCCGAGGGGAGAGTTGCCGGGTCGTGACCAACCGAACCGCGGATGCCCAGCAGGTGATCAACGACTTCAGGCACAGCGACTGCCGCTGGATAGTCGCCGTGGGGATGATTAGCGAGGGCACCGACATCCCCCGCCTGCAGGTGTGCTGCTACCTCAGCCGCATTCGTACCGAGTTGCACTACCGGCAGGTGCTGGGACGGGTGCTGCGGCGCATGGGAGAGCCCGATGACAAAGCCTGGCTGTTCATGCTGGCGGAGCCAACGTTGCAGCGCTTTGCCGAGCGGATTGGGGATGATCTACCGGATGACCTGGCGGTGCTGAGCCAAGTGCAGATGCCCACCGCTCCTGCTGGCTCGATGGCTGATGGGATGGGGGCTGGCAGAGAGGGCGATGGTCGCAGTGGTGATGCTGCTGGGCAGGCTCCTGGGGCTGGTGCGGCGGGCGCCTACTCGCTGGGTGATTTTGCCGCTGAGCCGAGCTATCAGATCAGCTTTTCCCAGCATTTCCGGCAGTTGTTGCTGGGTTTTTATTGAAAGTCGCCCCCCTCATCCTCGGAGGGTGAGGCTACACATGACGTCATTCAGGCTTTCTATCAAAACTCCAACTCAAGAATTTTGATTTTGTAACGGAAACTCCATGTGAAAAGCCGTGATCCCATTTTCTGAAGTACACCAAATTTTTCCTTTATGTGCTTCAATGATGGATCGTGTAATTGCCAATCCAAGTCCTACGTTGCTCGGGCTTCCTTCGCGTCGGGCCGGATCGGCGCGATAGAAGCGGTCGAAAAGTTTGTCTAGGTGATCTGGGTTTATGGGTTCTCCTGGATTTTCTACGGTCAGCGAGACGGATTCACCGCTCGTGTGAATTTTAACTGAAATCCTCTCGCCTGCTGGAGTGTAGCGCAGAGCGTTAGATAGCAGATTAGAGATGGCGCGATCTAGCATCAGGCGGTCGCCCGAGATGGCTCCTGACCCTGATACGGTTATGGTGATGCTGGCTTCATCTGCAAGTAGGTGGTAGTATTCGACAAGCTTTGTTACGAGTTCTTTGAGTTCAATGCAGGTGTTTTCTGGTGTGATCAAGCCATTTTCGGATTTAGCCAAAAACAGCATGTCATCAATCATTCGTGACATGCGCTTGAGATCTTCGAGATTTGAGCAGAGATTCTCTTGGTAGTCTTCAATGGTGCGCTTTTTGGTGAGCACAACTTCAGTATGGGTCATCAGGTTGCTAACTGGTGTTCGCAGTTCATGTGCAATGTCGGCTGAAAAGTTAGAGAGCCTGACAAAGGCATCATCGAGCCTGGCTAGCATCTCATTGAATGATGCGACCAGCTGTTGAAGCTCAGGGGGGACCGACTCTAGGGGGATTCTATCCTTCAGAGACCTCGCAGACATGGAAGCAACTACCTGAGTGATCTGTTGCAAGGGGGCGAGCCCACGCCTGGCTACCACCCATCCGAGGGCAGCGCTGGCAATGGCGCTTATGAGTAGTCCAATCCAGAACCATCGTTGCAGCGTCTCAAAAAAATGCGCATGAGTAGTTACATCAAGGATTAATAGCGCTGTCAGAGGGTCAGCTAGACCGGGTATCGAAATTATCTCAGTCATGCCGCGATACATGCGTTCGCCGTCCTGCCATTCCCACATGTCTCGTACAGCCGATGTTCGGTATCTTTCTGGAATATTGGCTGCTTTAGGGTAAGAAAACAGTACTGAGCCATCTCCGGCCAGGATAGAGGCTGCCATATTCTGGTGCGCCCCAAGCAAGGTTTGTAACTGCGGAAGCTCTTCCGATAGGCTTTCTCTATTAGATTTGCTTTTGAGGATGCGCTTGGTGGATTCGATTTTTTCGAGCAGGATCTGCTGGTCTAGTATCACGAAGTGATGCTGACTTAGTATATTGACGCTCAATCCGGCGACCGTAATAACGGCGATTGCCGCAGACATGAACATCAGGCTCATGCGAACGGTCAGGGAGAGTCGCTTCATTCCGGCTCCGGCGCGTCAAGCATATAACCCATGCCGCGAGCAGTATGGATCAGCTTGACCTCGAAGTCGTCATCTATCTTCGCGCGCAGTCGTCGAATGGCGACCTCAATGACGTTTGTATCACTGTCGAAGTTCATGTCCCAGATTTGAGAGGCAATCAGAGACTTCGGTAGCACTTCTCCGCGTCGTCGCAGCAAGAGCTCCAGCAAAGAGAACTCCTTAGCCGTAAGGTCTATTCGCTTTTCGCCGCGTCTGGCTCGGCGTTTCAGCAGGTCGACTTCAAGATCGGCAATTCTCATGGTGGATTGGGTGGCCGAGCTGTGACCCCTCCGTAGCAAGGTTCTGACTCTGGCCAGTAGCTCGGAAAAGGCGAATGGTTTGACCAGGTAATCGTCTGCACCCAGCTCCAATCCTTTGACCCGCTCATCAACCCCATCGCGTGCGGTCAGGAATAGCACGGGAACATCCTTGCCGGCTGCTCGTACCATGCGCAGAACCTCCCAGCCATCCAGCCCGGGCATCATCACGTCTAGGATCAAGAGGTCATAGGCTTCGCTCAACGCATGCTGAAGCGCATCGGTACCTGTCGTGACCCGGTCAACATTGAACCCGGCTTCGGAGAGGCCTTGCTGCAGGTATGTCCCGGTTTTGGGTTCATCTTCAGCTACCAGTAGTCTCATGTCGGCGGTTTCCTTGGATCAGGCCTACTCAGTTTGCAGGGAAATAGCTCGCCAGCCTTAACATTACGAAAATGTAATTCTGGCTTAAGTATTTCGTAAGGTGGCTTTGTCTAAGGTGAAGGTGTAGGCGTCATGCTCTCGCACTCCTGCATGAAAATAATCAGGGGTGCCAATTATGGCTTCTTTTAAAGGAAATTATGCCATGAAATCAATGAGGAATTTGCTCCTGATTGGCTCTCTGTTACTGTCTCCTGCGGTTTTGGCGGAGGGTGGCGGCGATCGTGTCTTTGAGCGTATCGAGCAGATGCGAGATAAAGCTGAAGCTGCGCTGGTTCAAGCAGAAAAGGCTTCACCTGGCGAGCGCCATGTGCATATGAAAGAGCATATGCAAATGCTGGAAAGCATCATGAGCCAACTGCACAAAGAGCACCCGGCTCCCGACATGACGACCACAGAGCATCTGGCTTGGATGGAGAGGCACGACAAGCTGGTAGACGACGTGCTGGGTCAGATGATGCGTGAGCACAAGCTGATGATGGCTGATAAGGAATGCCATCCGTAACGGTTATCCCATCTTGCAGGCCTTACACTCCTTGCCCCCTTGGCCTGACGGCGCCTCTACGGCGCCGTTTTTCAATCTGACCAAATTGTAGTTTTGGGGTCAGCTTCTTGGCAGGTAGCAGGGAATAGAATGAGATCTCCAAACACCATAAGCGAGGTCTCATCATGAACAGTTCAGGTTTAAAGCTCCTGGCTTTTGCGTTGCTGATCGGCACTGCTTCTCAGGTCTTCGCTGCCGTAAGCAGCGGCAGTGCTAATGACATCGGCCAGCAAGCAAAGCCCACGCCAACTACCCGCACTGTCTTCGTCAAGATGGAAGACATCGGTTATAGCCAGCAGGTGATTGAGGTGAAGCCTGGGGAAACCGTGCGCTTCGTGCTGAAAAACGAAGGGGCGTTGATGGCTTGGTATCACCTTACGTTCCCTACATTGACACTGCCAAATCGCCCGTCACCCCTACCTCTTGCGGCTATTTCGGTAATTGGCAATTGACCGTCAAACTCAAGTCCATTGATTGACACAAACTCGCGCCAATCAAGAGCAGGTTTGACGGGGGTATCAGAGCGAGCCAGCTCTAACAACGCCAATGTTTGACACCCACATTCGACGCATTACAGCCTGCCGACTTCCTTCGGTACGCTGAACTTCCAGGCCAGTTATGGCCAGGCGGTAAATCGCAATATCTTCATCCATGGTCTCGATACCCGTCTCGACGCGGACTACAAGAAGTTGCTGACCGGTAGCGTGAGCCTGGCGACCAACTCCGTCGGCACGTTCCGCTACAGCTACACCGAGTCATCCCTGATGGTCGACGGTAGCGATGAGTTCAAAGGCAAGTTCATGTCGTTTGGCCACCAATACGACAATGGCAGCTGGGTCACCAACGCTGAAGTTATCAACCGCCGCAGCCCGCTGGGCGAGCACGACGCGTTCTACATCATGGCCGG
This sequence comes from Pseudomonas sp. OF001, assembly GCF_904426495.1. Classification (NCBI taxonomy): domain Bacteria; kingdom Pseudomonadati; phylum Pseudomonadota; class Gammaproteobacteria; order Pseudomonadales; family Pseudomonadaceae; genus Pseudomonas; species Pseudomonas sp. OF001. Next base: position 11,926 of record NZ_CAJGBM010000033.1, read on the forward strand.
TCATCGCTTCGGTGATTTTTTGCCCCACGTAACCTATGCGCAGCATGACGAAAGCGACGCCGGCCGAGATTCCTCATGGGCGTTTGGCCTGAACTACAGCCTGAACGCCAACGTTACGCTGAAGAGCGAATACAAACGCGTCGAATCCACCCGGAACTACAACGGCAACTTTGTGCCGGCTTATAACACTGCCGAGCCAACGTTCGACGGCGACATCTTCAGCATCGGCGCTGACTTCGTATTCTAAGAGGAGCCAACATGAATCGTTTCACTCAAAAGACTCTCGCCGCCGCTCTGCTAAGCCTGGCTTCTGCCATGGCGCACGCCGAGGTGGCCGTGATCGTCAATCCGGGCGCAACCAAAGCGCCCTCACAGGCAGAAGTGGCAAATATTTTTGGGTATACGGATTTAATGGTTGATGGGGCACCTTCACCCCATCAATCTGATACCACCCTCAGATGGTTGATAGATCGACTCCGTAGTTGAGTTCCTCTGCGAAGTCCGGCAGTCCGTAACCGATGG
>NZ_CAJGBM010000034.1:0-286566 GCF_904426495.1 Pseudomonas sp. OF001
CGTTCTTCGAGCAACTCGGTGAGCGCTGCCAGCAGATCGAGGCTGTGGCGATGGACATGAATACGGCCTTCGACCTGGAAGTGAAACAGCACTGCCCTCAGGCCGAGGTTGTGTACGACTTGTTCCATGTGGTCGCCCGCTACGGACGCGACGTGATCGACCGCATCCGGGTAGACCAGGCCAATGCCTTGCGCCATGACAAGCCCGCTCGCCAAGTGGTCAAACAGAGTCGTTGGCTGCTGCTGCGCAACCGGGAGAACCTGAAGGAGGACCATGCCGTTCGGCTGCAGGAATTGCTGGCGGCCAACCAGCCACTGGCTACGGTCTATGTGCTCAAGGATGCGTTGAAGGAGGTCTGGTATGCGCCCAGCGTGCGGGAGGGCTGGCGGCGCTGGCGAATCTGGCTGAGACATGCCCGGGAGAGCGGCTTGGCGCCGCTACAACGCTTTGCCCGCAACCTCCAGCGCTATGCCCGGGGCATCCTCGCCAGTGCACGATTCCACATGCACACCAGCCTGCTGGAGGGGGTGAACAACCGGATCAAGGTGATCAAGCGCATGGCCTATGGCTTCAGGGACGCCGATTACTTTTTCCTGAAAATCAAGGCCGCCTTCCCCGGGAAAATGCGATGAACCCTTTTTTTGCCTGGCGGAATGGCCCCTCCTCAGCGCGCCGGGCGCAGGCCGGCGCAATGATCCTGCGGCGGCGGCGCCGGGGTGTACCAGACGAAGTCGGCCTGGTCGGCACCGACCGGCTGGCCGACTTCCGCCAGCTGCAGCACCAGCACACCCCCGCCCGCGCCCAGATCGGCCAGGTGCAGCGGCACGCCGAGATCGCGACGTACGTGATAGCCACCCGCCAGCAGGACCGCCGGGGTCGGCGCCGCCAGCAGGCGCTCGGCCATGCGCCGGTCGCGCTGCTGCTGCACCGCCAGCATGGCCGGCAGCTGCCCCGGCGGCAGCAGATCGCAGTGCGCCTCGCGGATCTGCCCGAGCAGCGCCTCGCGCACCGCCGCTGCACCCGCGGACGCCCCCGGCAACGGCGCACCCTCGCGATAGACCCGCATCACCTCGGCGCGGGTCAGGTTGGCGGCCAGCAGCGGCTCCGGCCGGGCCAGGGCATGGCGCACCAGCGCACCGTACTGCTGCCAGTCCCAGCCCTTCTGCCAGGCCAGTGCCGCCGGCAGGTCGGCCGGCCACTGGCTGCGCGCCACCCGGGCGCGCACGGCGTCGACCGACGCCTGCTGGTCGGGTTCGAGCATCTCCAGCAGCAGGCTGCCCGGTGCGCGGCGGCGCTCCAGCGCCCGCAGCAGCCACAGCTGCAGGGCGTGGTGGTCGGCATTGTCGTGCCGCTCGCCGACCAGCAGGCGTCTGGCCGGCGCCAGGCGCTCGACCAGTTGCGCCGGGGTCAGCCGCTCGCCGCTGCGCAGGTCGACGATCGCCCCCAGCTCGGCATGCCCGCGCCCCTCGGGGCCCTGCCATTGCGGCAGCGGCGGCAACGGCGGAGAGGACTGGCAGGCGGCCAGCAGGGTCAGGCAGAGCAGCAGCAGGATGCGCATCGACGTTCTTCCTCAGCGGGCGATGATCAGCGGATGGCCGCGCTCGGGGTGGCGCTGCACCAGCACCTCGAGACCGAACACGGCGCGGATGGGCTCGGGCTGCAGCACCTCGCCCGGGGTGCCCAGGGCCTGCACGCGGCCGCCGGCGAGCAGCAGCAGGCGGTCGCAGTAGCGCGCCGCCAGGTTGAGATCATGGAGGATCACCAGCACCGCCACGCCGCGCGCGGCCAGCGCCTGCACCGCCTGCAGGATGGCGTGCTGGTGCAGCGGGTCGAGCATCGCGGTCGGCTCGTCGAGCAGCAGCACCTGGCCTGCCGCGCCCGGCCACAGCTGGGCGAGCACCCGCGCCAGGTGCACGCGCTGGCGCTCGCCGCCGGACAGCGCCAGGTAGCTGCGTCCGCCCAGGTGGGCGATGTCCGCCGCCGCCAGTGCCGCGGCGACGATCTCGCCATCGCGCTGGCGGCCGCTGGCATGGGGCAGGCGGCCCATGGCCACCACCTCGTCGACGCGGAAGGCGAAGCTCAGCGTCGAACTCTGCGGCAGCACGGCGAGCCGTTGCGCCCGCTCGCGCCCGGCCCAAGCGGCCAGCGGGCGGCCGTCCAGCAGCACCCGTCCGGCGGAAGGCGCCAGTTCGCCGCACAGCGCGCCGAGCAGGGTGCTCTTGCCGGCGCCGTTGGGGCCGAGCACGCCGAACAGCTCGCCGGGGCGCAGCTGCAGGTCGATCCCGCTCAGCACCGGGCAGCCGCCACGGCACACCTGCAGGCCTTCGGCGCACAGCATCAGAATCGCTCCCGGCGCAGCAGGTAGAGGAAGAAGGGCGCGCCGAGCAGCGCGGTGAGGGTGCCCAGCGGCAGCTCAGCCGGCGCCAGCAGCAGGCGTGCGGCAAGGTCGGCGAGCAGCAGCAGGGCGGCACCGGCCAGTGCGGCGGCCGGCAGCAGCAGGCGATGGTCGGGGCCGCTGAGCAGGCGCACCAGGTGCGGCACCACCAGGCCGACGAAGCCGATCATCCCCGCCGCCGCCACCGCCGCGCCGACGCCCAGCGCGGTGCACAGCACCAGCTCGCGCTTGAGCCGCTCGACCTCGAAGCCGAGGTGGCGGGCCTCCGACTCGCCGAGCAGCAGGGCGTTCAGCGCCGCGGCGCGGCGCGGCAGCCACAGCGCCACAGCCGCCGCCACCGGCAGCAGCGGCCACAGCCGCGCGTAGCTGGCGCCGTTGAGGCTGCCGAGGTTCCAGAAGGTCAGGCTGCGCAGGGTGGCGTCGTCGGCCAGGTAGCTGAACAGGCCGATGCCGGCCCCCGCCAGCGCGGTGACGGCGACACCAGCCAGCAGCATGGTCGCCACCCGCGTCTCGCCGTCGTGGCGGCCGAGACGATAGACCAGCGCGGTGACACCAAGCCCGCCGGCGAAGGCGCAGACCGACAGCAGCCAGGGCGCCAGCCAGGCCGGCGCGCCACCGAGCAGCGCAGCACCGACGATGGCCAGCGCCGCACCGAGGGCCGCACCGCTGGACACGCCGACCAGGCCGGGATCGGCCAGCGGGTTGCGGAACAGTCCCTGCATCGCCACCCCGCACAGCGCCAGCACCGCGCCCACGGCGAGGCCGAGCAGGGCGCGCGGCAGGCGGATCTGGCCGACGATCAGCTCGGCCTGCTCCAGCCCCGCGCCCGCCAGCGGCAGGCCGGCCAGGCGCAGCAGGGCGCGCAGGCTGTCGCCCAGCGACAGGCTCACCGGGCCGAGCGCCAGCGCCAGCCAGAAGGCCAGCGCCAGCAGCAGCAGCAGGGCGGGGATCAGCACGCGGCCGGGGACGGGGGAATGCATGGCGCAAGGCTCTGCCGGGGAAATCAGCGCTGCAGGATAAGAGCCCGCAGCGGCCGCGGCCAGCCCCGACCTGGCAGGAATGCGCGACGCTGGGGATAATCGGCAGACACGAGGGGGGAATCGGAATGGATCAGCAGCGCCTGTGCGACAGCCAGCAACTACCCGAAGGCGCCAGCCGGGGCGCCAGCATTGCCGGTACCAGCCTGCTGCTGGTGCGCCGCGAGGGCCGGGTGTACGCCTACCGCAACCGCTGCCCGCACCGCGGCATTCCGCTGGAGTGGCAGCCCGACCAGTTCCTCGACGACAGCGGCAGCCTGATCCAGTGCGCCACCCATGGCGCGCTGTTCCTCATCGAGAGCGGCGAGTGCGTGGCCGGGCCCTGCGCCGGGGAAAGCCTCGCGGCGCTGGCCTGCCGCGAGCAGGACGGCGGTATCTGGGTCACCCTGTAGCCGCTGGCTAGAGCAGCACCTCCAGGCGCCGGGCCAGACGGATCTCCTGCGGCGACAGCTCGGCGCCGTAGGCCAGCACCTCCACCCCGGCCGCCAGCGCCTCGCGCAGCGCCGCGGCGTAGTGCGGGTCGATCTCCTGCGCCGGCCGCACCGCCCGGGCGCCCGCCAGGTTGACGCAGTACAGCTGCACCGCCCGCACGCCCTGGCGCGCCAGGGCGGCCAGCTCGCGCAGGTGCTTGCTGCCGCGCTCGGTGCGCGCATCGGGGAAGGCCGCCACCGGCGTGCCGGGAAAGCCCAGGGTGACGCTCTTCACCTCGACGAAGGCGACGCCTTCGGCATAGTCGAGGCGGAAGTCGGCGCGGCTGTTCTCCACGCCGTAGCGCACCTCGCGGCGCAGCCCGGCGAACCCGGCCAGCTCGGCGATGACGCCGGCGCGCAGCGCCTCCTCGACCAGAGCATTGGCTCTGGCGGTGTTGACGCAGGCCAGGCGGCCCTGCGGCGTCTCGCTCAGCTCCCAGGTGCCGGGCAGCTTGCGCTTCGGATCATTCGAGCGACTGAACCACACCCGCCCGCCCTCGGCCATGCAGTTGAGCATCGAGCCGGTGTTCGGGCAGTGGATGGTCAGCGTCTCGCCGGCCGCGGTCTCGATGTCGGCGAGGAAGCGCTTGTAGCGACGCAGCAGGCGCCCCTCCTCCAGCGGCGGGTCAAAGCGCATCGGGCCGCCAGGTCCTCAGGCCGCGGGCGATGCGCTCGACCGCCTGCTCCAGGCGCGGCACGCCCTGGGTGTAGGCGAAGCGCACGTGGCGGTCGGCCAGGTGGCGGCCGAAGTCCAGCCCCGGGGTGATGGCCACGTGCTCGGTCTCCAGCAGATGCCGGCACAGCGCGTAGGAGTCGCCGCCGAACGCCGAGACGTCGGCGTACAGGTAGAAGGCGCCCTGCGGCTCGACGGCGATGCGAAAGCCCAGCGCGCGCAGGGCCGGCAGCAGGTAGTCGCGGCGGCGGGCGAACTCGGCGCGGCGCGCCTCGAGGATCGCCAGGGTCTCCGCCTCGAAGCAGGCCAGTGCGGCGTGCTGGGCCACGGTCGGCGCGCTGATGTAGAGGTTCTGCGCCAGCTTCTCCAGCTCCGGCACCGCATCCTGCGGCGCCACCAGCCAGCCGAGGCGCCAGCCGGTCATGCCGAAATACTTGGAGAAGCTGTTGAGCACGAAGGCGCCGTCGTCGACTTCCAGCACGCTGGGGGCATCGAGGCCGTAGGTCAGGCCGTGGTAGATCTCGTCGACCACCAGGTGGCCGCCGCGCGCGCGCAGCGCGGCCGACAGCGCGGCCAGCTCGGCGCGCGACAGCACGGTGCCGGTCGGGTTGGCCGGCGAGGCGACCAGCGCGCCGACGCTGTCGGCCTCCCAGTGGCGCTCGATCAGCGCGGGGCTCAGCTGGTAGTTGTCCTCGGGCCCCACCGGCACCAGCCGGGCATCGCCCTCGACCAGGCGCAGGAAGTGGCGGTTGCACGGATAGCCGGGATCGGCGAGCAGCCAGTGCTTGCCCGGATCGACCAGCAGGGCGCTGGCCAGCAGCAGCGCGCCGCTGCCGCCGGGGGTGATCAGGATGCGCTCGGGACTCACGCTCACCCCGTAGCGGCTGGCGTAGAAGCCGGCCAGCGCCTCGCGCAGCGCCGGCAGGCCGCGCGCCGCGGTGTAGCGGGTCTGCCCGGCGGCCAGCGCGGCCTGGCCGGCGCGCACGATGGGCTCGGCGGTGGCGAAGTCCGGCTCGCCGATCTCCAGGTGGATGACGTCGTGGCCGGCGGCCTGCAGCTCGTTGGCGCGCGCCAGCAGGGCCATGACGTGGAAGGGTTCGATGGCGCGACTGCGCGCACTGTAGGACGGAGCCATGCGGCCCTCCTCGATAGGGCAAAAGCGGATTCTAGCCAACTGTCACACGCCGTGGCAGAGCGTGTGCGCCCCGGACTGGCATCCACCCGGCGATTCTGGTAGGTTCGCCCGCTTGCAACCGCAGGGACGGCTAAAATGCCGCTGATGGACACAACCTGCGCACGGGATCAGCGAACGTGAGAGGCGGACAGATCATGCCGACCAATACCCAAGACAAAAGCACCCAGATCCGCAGCTTCGAGCCCTACCAGGAGACTCCCGGCGAGGAGTACATGGGCGACAAGATGCGCGCCCACTTCGTCGGCATCCTCAACGGCTGGAAGAAGCAGCTGATGGAGGAAGTCGACCGCACCGTGCACCACATGCAGGACGAGGCCGCCAACTTCCCCGATCCGGCCGACCGCGCCAGCCAGGAAGAGGAGTTCAGCCTGGAGCTGCGCACCCGCGACCGCGAGCGCAAGCTGATCAAGAAGATCGACGAGACCCTGCAGCTGATCGAGGACAACGAGTACGGCTGGTGCGACTCCTGCGGCGTCGAGATCGGCATCCGCCGTCTCGAGGCGCGGCCGACCGCCACCCTGTGCATCGACTGCAAGACCCTCGCCGAGATCAAGGAAAAGCAGCTGGGTTCCTGACCCGCGACGGGGCGCCACGGCGCCCCGTGCTGTTTCCGGCCCCTGCCGACCCGCGCGGCACGGGCCGCTGTCGCTCCGCCCTTCCAGCCGAATGCCCGCCGATGAGCCCAGCCACCGCCTACACCGGCCGCTTCGCCCCCACGCCCAGCGGCTACCTGCACTTCGGCTCGCTGGTCGCCGCCCTCGCCTCCTGGCTCGACGCCCGCGCCGCCGGCGGCCGCTGGCTGCTGCGCATGGAGGACCTCGATCCGCCGCGCGAGGTGCCCGGCGCCCAGGACGCCATCCTGCGCACCCTGGAGACCTACGGCTTCGAATGGGACGGTCCGGTGGAACGGCAGAGCGACCGCCACGGCGCCTACGCCGCCGCGGTGGCCGACCTGCTGGACCGAGGCCTGGCCTATCCGTGCAGCTGCTCGCGCAAGCAGCTCGAAGGCCACGCCATCTACCCCGGCACCTGCCGCGATGCCGCTCGGCCGCTGGCGGACGCCGCGATCCGCCTGCGCGTGCCGGATGCCGAGTACCGCTTCGTCGACCGCGTGCAGGGCGCATATGCACAGAACCTGGCCCGCGAGGTCGGCGACTTCATCATCCGCCGCCGCGACGGCCTGTACGCCTACCAGCTGGCGGTGGTGCTCGACGACGCCTGGCAGGGCGTCACCGACATCGTGCGCGGCGCCGACCTGCTCGACTCCACCCCGCGCCAGCTGTACCTGCAGGAACTGCTCGGCCTGCCGCAGCCGCGCTACCTGCACATCCCCCTGCTGCTGCAGCCCGACGGCCACAAGCTCGGCAAGTCCTACCGCTCGCCACCGCTGCCCGCCGACCAGGCGCCCGCCCTGCTCGCCCGCGCCCTGCGCGCCCTCGGCCAGCAGCCGCCGGCAGGACTGGAGCAGGGCAGCGCCGCCGAGGTGCTGGCCTGGGGCGTACGCCACTGGCAGCCGGCCGCCATCCCGCGCCGGACCGGCCTCGCCGAAGCACAGCTGCACTGACGGCGCAACCCGACCGTTACCGGCTTCTGCTTCTCCCGCACCTCCGTTACCATCCGGGCATCCCAAGACGAGGCACCTCATGTATATCTACCGGCTGGTCCTGCTCCTGGTGGTGGGGATCTACCTGTTCTCCCCGGCCATCATGGACTGGTGGATCGACCCCAACGGCGCCTGGTACCGGCCGTACATGCTCTGGCTGATCCTGATCGTCGTCACCTTCATCCTCCAGAGCCAGCGCGATGCCGACGAGCTTTGACGTTTCCCATCTGCTGCTGATCAGCTCGGTCTATCTGGTGGTGCTGTTCGGCCTCGCCTGGCTGACCGAACGCAGCCCCCTGCCGCGCGCGCTGGTGCGCCACCCGCTGGTCTACACCCTGTCGCTGGGCGTGTACGCCAGCGCCTGGGCGTTCTACGGCGCGGTGGGCCTGGCCTACCAGTACGGCTACGGCTTCCTGGCCATCTACCTGGGCCTGTCCGGCGCCTTCCTGCTCGCCCCGGTGCTGCTCTACCCGATCCTGCGCCTGACCCGCACCTACCAGCTGTCCTCGCTGGCCGACCTGTTCGCCTTCCGCTTCCGCAGCACCTGGGCCGGCACCCTGACCACCCTGTTCATGCTGGTGGCCGTGCTGCCGCTGCTCGCCCTGCAGATCCAGGCGGTCGCCGACAGCATCGGCATCATCACCGGCGAACGCGTGCAGACCCGCGTGGCGCTGGGCTTCTGTGCGCTGATCACGCTGTTCACCATCCTCTTCGGCTCGCGGCGCATCGCCACCCGCGAGCGCCACGAGGGCCTGGTGCTGGCGATCGCCTTCGAGTCGCTGGTCAAGCTGTGCGCGATGAGCGCCATCGGCCTGTACGCCCTGTATGGCGTGTTCGACGGTCCGGCCGGCCTCGAGCAGTGGCTGCTGCAGAACCAGCAGGCGCTGACCACCCTGCACACGCCGCTGCAGGAAGGTCCCTGGCGCACCCTGCTGCTGGTGTTCTTCGCCGCCGCCATCGTCATGCCGCACATGTTCCACATGGCCTTCGCCGAGAACCTCAACCCGCGCGCGCTGGTCAGCGCCAGCTGGGCGCTGCCGCTGTTCCTGCTGCTGATGAGCCTGGCGGTGCCGCCGATCCTGTGGGCCGGCCTCAAGCTCGGCGTCGCCACCAGCCCGGAATACTTCACCCTGGGCATCGGCATGGACGTCGGCAACCCCTGGCTGGTGCTGGCCGCCTACATCGGCGGGCTGTCCGCCTCCAGCGGCCTGCTCATCGTGGTCACCCTGGCGCTGTCGGGCATGGTGCTCAACCACGTGGTGCTGCCGCTGTACCAGCCGCCGGCCGAGGGCAACATCTACCGCTGGCTGAAGTGGACCCGCCGCGGCCTGATCGTCGCGATCATCACCGGCAGCTACGGCTTCTACCTGCTGATCGACTCGGGCCAGGAGCTGTCGCACCTGGGCACCGTATCCTTCGTCGCCACCCTGCAGTTCCTCCCCGGCGCGCTGTCGGTGCTGTACTGGCCGGCGGCCAACCGCCGCGGCTTCATCGCCGGGCTGCTGGCCGGCGCCAGCGTGTGGATCATCAGCATGCTGCTGCCGCTGATCGGCAACCTGCCCGGCTTCTACCTGCCGCTGCTGGACATGGTCTACGTGCTCGACGACACCAGCTGGCACCTGGCGGCGATCGCCTCGCTGGCGGTCAACGTGCTGGTGTTCACCCTGGTCTCGCTGTTCAGCGAGCCGAGCGCCGAGGAACAGGGCGCCGCCGAGACCTGCGCGGTGGACAACGTGCGCCGCCCGCAGCGCCGCGAGCTGGTCGCCGCCTCGCCGCAGGAATTCGCCGCCGAGCTGGCCAAGCCGCTCGGCGCGCGCACCGCCCAGCGCGAGGTGGAGCAGGCCCTGCGCGACCTCGGCCTGCCCTTCGACGAGCAGCGCCCCTACGCCCTGCGCCGCCTGCGCGACCGCATCGAGGCCAACCTGTCCGGGCTGATGGGGCCGAGCGTGGCCCAGGACATCGTCGAGAGCTTCCTGCCCTACAAGGCCGCCGACGACACCTATGTCACCGAGGACATCCATTTCATCGAGAGCCGCCTGGAGGACTACCAGTCGCGCCTGACCGGCCTGGCCGCCGAACTCGACGCCCTGCGCCGCTACCACCGGCAGACCCTGCAGGAGCTGCCGATGGGGGTCTGCTCGCTGGCCCAGGACCAGGAGATCCTCAAGTGGAACCGCGCCATGGAGGAACTCACCGGCATCGAGGCGCAGCGCGTGGTCGGCTCGCGCCTGGCCACCCTGCCCGAGCCCTGGTGCGGCCTGCTCACCGCCTTCAGCGAAGCGCCCGACGAGCACCTGCACAAGCAGCGCCTGGCCCTCGACGGCCAGACCCGCTGGCTCAACCTGCACAAGGCGGCCATCGACGAGCCGCTGGCCCCCGGCACCAGCGGCCTGGTGCTGCTGGTCGAGGACCTCACCGAGACCCAGTTGCTGGAGGATCGCCTGATCCACTCCGAGCGCCTGGCCTCGATCGGCCGCCTCGCCGCCGGCGTGGCCCACGAGATCGGCAACCCGGTCACCGGCATCGCCTGCCTGGCGCAGAACCTGCGCGAGGAGCGCGAAGGCGACGCCGAGATCAGCGAGACCTGCGCGCAGATCATCGAGCAGACCAAGCGCATCACCCGCATCGTCCAGTCGCTGATGAGCTTCGCCCACGCCGGCGGCCGCCAGCAGGCCAGCGAGCCGGTGTGCCTGGCCGACGTGACGCGCGAGGCGATCGGCCTGCTGTCGCTCAACCGCGACTACGACGTGCACTACTTCAACCTGTGCGACCCGCAGCACTGGGTCGAGGGCGACCCGCAGCGCCTGGCCCAGGTGCTGATCAACCTGCTGTCCAACGCCCGCGACGCCTCGCCGCCCGGCGGCGCCATCCGCGTGCGCAGCGAGGCCGGCGCCGACAGCGTCGAGCTGATGGTCGAGGACGAGGGGCCGGGCATCCCGCAGTCGATCGTCGAGCGCCTGTTCGAACCCTTCTTCACCACCAAGGACCCCGGCAAAGGGACCGGCCTGGGCCTCGCACTGGTCTATTCGATCGTCGAGGAGCATTATGGACAGATAACCATCGACAGCCCGGCAGACCCGGAACGCCAGCGCGGCACGCGCATCCGGATCAGCCTGCCGCGCTATGGCGGCCCGCTGGCTGCCGACACCCCGTGAAGCCGATGGACACTGCACGCGCAACGCCCGGGCGGCCACCCCGCCGGAAGCCCGGCGCGCCCTCGCCAAGCCGTCTGCAGAGACCGGCACCGACAGGATCCAGACGCTTCCGAGCACGTCGCGAGAGCTGAACAGACATGGCACATATTCTCATCGTCGAAGACGAAACCATCATCCGCTCGGCGCTGCGCCGCCTGCTGGAGCGCAACCAGTACCAGGTCAGCGAGGCTGGCTCGGTGCAGGAAGCCCAGGAGCGCTACAGCATCCCCGCCTTCGACCTGGTGGTCAGCGACCTGCGCCTGCCCGGCGCCCCCGGCACCGAGCTGATCGGCCTGGCCGGCGGCACGCCGGTGCTGATCATGACCAGCTATGCCAGCCTGCGCTCGGCCGTCGACTCGATGAAGCTCGGCGCCATCGACTACATCGCCAAGCCGTTCGACCACGACGAGATGCTCCAGGCGGTGGCGCGCATCCTCCGCGAGCGCCAGCAACCGGCTGCCGTACCGGGCGCCAGCGCCCCGGCGCCCGCCGGCGACAGCGCCGAGCCCGCCGGCGAAATCGGCATCATCGGCCGCTGCGCGGCGATGCAGGACCTGTTCGGCAAGATCCGCAAGGTCGCGCCGACCGACTCCACCGTGCTGATCCAGGGCGAGTCCGGCACCGGCAAGGAGCTGGTGGCGCGCGCCCTGCACAACCTGTCGCGGCGCGCCAAGGCGCCGCTGATCTCGGTGAACTGCGCGGCCATCCCCGAGACCCTGATCGAGTCGGAGCTGTTCGGCCACGAGAAGGGCGCCTTCACCGGCGCCACCGCCGGGCGCACCGGTCTGGTCGAGGCCGCCGACGGCGGCACCCTGTTCCTCGACGAGATCGGCGAGCTGCCGCTGGAGGCCCAGGCGCGCCTGCTGCGCGTGCTGCAGGAGGGCGAGATCCGCCGGGTCGGCTCGGTGCAGTCGCAGAAGGTCGACGTGCGCCTGATCGCCGCCACCCACCGCGACCTGAAGAACCTGGCCAAGAACGGCCAGTTCCGCGAGGACCTCTACTACCGCCTGCACGTCATCTCGCTGCGCCTGCCGGCGCTGCGCGAGCGCGAGGACGACGTGCTGGACATCGCCCGCGTGTTCCTGGCACGCCAGTGCGCACGCATGGGCCGCGAGGCCCTGCAGTTCTCGCCCGAGGCGCTGCGGGCGATCCGCCACTACAACTGGCCGGGCAACGTGCGCGAGCTGGAGAACGCCATCGAGCGCGCGGTGATCCTCTGCGAGGGCAACAGCATCCCGCTCGACCTGCTGGGCATCGACGTCGAGCTGGAGCTGGAGGACGACTTCGCCGGCGAGCTGCACAGCCTGCCGACCAGCAGCGGCAGCGAGCCGGCGGAGAACCTGTCGCTGGAGGACTACTTCCAGCACTTCGTCCTCGAGCACCAGGACCACATGACCGAGACCGAGCTGGCGCGCAAGCTCGGCATCAGTCGCAAGTGCCTGTGGGAGCGCCGCCAGCGCCTGGGCATCCCGCGTCGCAAGTCGGGCGCCGCCACCGACGGCTGAGGCGTTGCCCCACCGCCGCCTGCCGGGGTGGCCGCTACCGCCCCCGCGTTCACCATCGCCGCCAGCCAGTGCTAGAATCCGCCACCATCGCGCGGGGCCGTCCCCGCTCCCGCCCTATCCCGGTACCCTGTCGCCCATGCTGAAGAAGCTGTTCCAGTCCATCCGTTCTCCCCTGCGCCGCGCCCGCGCCGTTCGCACCACGCCGGAGGTGCTCGGCAGCAGCCAGCACGCGCTGCAGCGCGAGCAGATCAGCCGCAACGCGGTGAACGTGGTCGAGCGCCTGCAGCAGGCCGGCTACCAGGCCTTCCTGGTCGGCGGCTGCGTGCGCGACCTGCTGCTGGGCATCACGCCCAAGGACTTCGACGTGGCCACCAGCGCCACTCCCGAGCAGGTGCGCGCCGAGTTCCGCAACGCACGGGTGATCGGCCGCCGCTTCAAGCTGGTGCACGTGCACTTCGGCCGCGAGATCATCGAGGTGGCCACCTTCCGCGCCCACCACCCGCAGGGCGAAGACGACGAGGACAGCGCCCAGGCCGCGCGCCACGAGAGCGGGCGCATCCTGCGCGACAACGTCTACGGCAGCCAGGAAGACGACGCCCAGCGCCGCGACTTCACCATCAACGCCCTCTACTACGACCCGGCCAGCGAGCGCATCCTCGACTACGCCCGCGGCGTGCACGACATCCGCAGCCGCCTGGTGCGCCTGATCGGCGATCCCGAGCAGCGCTACCTCGAGGACCCGGTGCGCATGCTGCGCGCGGTGCGCTTCGCCGCCAAGCTCGACTTCGACATCGAGAAGCACAGCGCCGCACCGATCCGCCGCCTGGCGCCGCTGCTCAACGACATTCCCTCGGCGCGCCTGTTCGACGAGGTGCTCAAGCTGCTGCTGTCCGGCCAGGGCGAGCGCACCTTCGAGATGCTCTGCGACTACGGCCTGTTCGCCCCGCTGTTCCCGGCCAGCGCCGCGGCGCTGAAGGCCGAACCGGAGTACGCCGGCGCGCTGATCCGCCAGGCGCTGGCCAACACCGACGAGCGCATCCGCCTGGGCAAGCCAGTGACCCCGGCGTTCCTGTTCGCCGCCCTGCTCTGGCCGGCCCTGCCGGCACGCGCCGCGGCGCTGCAGGCGCGCGGCATGCCGGCGCTGCCGGCCCTGCAGGAAGCCGCCCACGAGGTGATCAGCGAGCAGTGCCGGCGCACCGCCATCCCCAAGCGCTTCACCCTGCCGCTGCGCGAGATCTGGGACATGCAGGAGCGCCTGCCGCGCCGCCACGGCAAGCGCGCCGACCTGCTGCTGGAGAATCCGCGCTTCCGCGCCGGCTACGACTTCCTGCTGCTGCGCGAGGAGGCCGGCGAGGAAACCGGCGGCCTCGGCGACTGGTGGACGCGCTACCAGGACGCCAGCGACAGCGAGCGCCGCGGCATGATCCGCGCCCTCAGCGAGGGCGAGGGCCGCGACAAGGCCGCGCCGCGCAAGCGCCGGCGCAGCCCGCGCAAGCGCCGCAGCGATGCGCCGAGCGGCCACGGGCAGGAGTGAGCCGGCGATGACCCGCGTCTACATCGGCCTGGGCAGCAACCTGGCCGAGCCGGTGCAGCAACTCGAGGCCGCCCTCGAAGCCCTCGGCCGCCTGCCGCAGTGCAGGCTGGCCGCGGTGTCCTCGCTGTACGCCAGCGACCCGCTCGGCCCGGCCGACCAGCCGCGTTACGTCAACGCGGTGGCGGCGCTGGACTGCGACCTCGCCCCGCTCGCGCTGCTCGACGCCCTGCAGGCCATCGAGCGCGAGCAGGGCCGCGAGCGCAAGGCCGAGCGCTGGGGACCGCGCACCCTGGACCTGGACATCCTGCTGTTCGGCGACCTGCAACTGGACGAGGAGCGCCTGAGCGTGCCGCACTACCATATGCACGCCCGCGCCTTCGTCCTCTATCCGCTGGCGGAGATCGCCCCGGATCTGCGCCTGCCCGACGGCCAGCCGCTGCAGGCACTGCTCGCCGACTGTCCGTTCGTCGGGCTGGAGCGCCTCGAACGGGCCAACGGGCCGAGAGCGGCAGAAAATGGCGCCGATTGACTTCACCGCCCCCCATCGGGACTATAGGCACCGTTTGCCCGCGCCCTTTTGCGGTGCACCACGAGGATTTCTTGATGGCTGATGTCACCCTCACCACTCTGCGTACGCTCAAGCAGAACGGCGAGAAGATCGTCATGCTGACCAGCTACGACGCCACCTTCGCCACCGCCGCCTGCGCCGCCGGGGTCGAGGTGCTGCTGGTCGGCGACTCGCTCGGCAACGTCCTGCAGGGTCACGACAGTACCCTGCCGGTCAGCGTCGCCGACATGGCCTACCACACTGCCTGCGTCAAGCGCGGCAACCGGGGGGCGCTGATCCTCAGCGACCTGCCGTTCATGAGCTACGCCACCCTCGAGCAGGCGCTGGAGAGCAGCGCGGCGCTGATGCGCGCCGGCGCGCACATGGTCAAGCTGGAAGGCGGCGCCTGGCTGTGCGAGACCGTGCAGCGCCTGGCCGAGAACGGTATTCCGGCCTGCGTGCACCTGGGCCTCACCCCGCAGTCGGTCAACGTGTTCGGCGGCTACAAGGTGCAGGGCCGCGACGAGGCTCGCGCCCGCGAGATGCGCGAGGCCGCCCGGGCCCTCGAGCAGGCCGGCGCCGCCATGCTGCTGCTCGAATGCGTGCCCAGCGCGCTGGCCGCCGAGATCAGCCGCGCGGCGAACATCCCGGTGATCGGCATCGGCGCCGGCGTCGACACCGACGGCCAGGTACTGGTCATCCACGACATGCTCGGCCTCAATCCGCGCCCGGCCAAGTTCGTGCGCAACTTCATGGCCGGCCAGGCCAGCATCCAGGACGCCCTGACCGCCTACACCCAGGCCGTCAAGAGCGGCCAGTTCCCCGCCCCCGAACACGGTTTCTCCGCATGATCACCGTCAAGACCGTCCGCGAACTGCGCGCCGCCGTCGCGCGCGCGCGCAGCGAAGGCAAGCGCATCGGCCTGGTGCCGACCATGGGCAACCTGCACGCCGGCCACGCCGCGCTGGTGACCAAGGCCGCCCAGCGCGCCGACTTCGTGGTCGCCAGCATCTTCGTCAACCCGCTGCAGTTCGGCGCCGGCGAGGACCTCGACAAATACCCGCGCACCCTCGCCGCCGACCAGGAGAAGCTGCTCGAGGCCGGCTGCAACCTGCTGTTCGCGCCGACCGCCGAGGAGATGTACCCCGACGGCATGAGCGGGCAGACCATCGTCAGCGTGCCGGGCGTCAGCGAGGGCCTGTGCGGCGCCAGCCGGCCCGGCCACTTCGACGGCGTGGCCACGGTGGTGACCAAGCTGTTCCACATGGTCCAGCCCGACCTGGCGATCTTCGGCGAGAAGGACTTCCAGCAGCTGGCGGTGATCCGCAAGCTGGTGCGCGACCTCAACCTGCCGATCCAGATCTTCGGCGAGCCGACCGTGCGCGGCGCCGACGGCCTGGCGCTGTCATCGCGCAACGGTTATCTCGACGACGAGCAGCGCGCCGTGGCGCCGCAGCTGTACCGTACCCTCAGCGAGCTGGCCGCGGCCCTGCGTGGCGGGCAGACCGACCACGCCGCCCTGCTGGCCGAGGCCGGCGCCCAGCTGCAGAATGCCGGCTTCGTTCCGGACTACCTGGAAATCCGCAATCCGCTCACCCT
This sequence comes from Pseudomonas sp. OF001, assembly GCF_904426495.1. Classification (NCBI taxonomy): domain Bacteria; kingdom Pseudomonadati; phylum Pseudomonadota; class Gammaproteobacteria; order Pseudomonadales; family Pseudomonadaceae; genus Pseudomonas; species Pseudomonas sp. OF001. Next base: position 15,753 of record NZ_CAJGBM010000034.1, read on the forward strand.
GCGCCCGGCCACCTCCGCCGACCGCCAGCTGGTGATTCTGGCCGCCGCCCGCCTGGGCACCACCCGGCTGATCGACAACCTGCTCGTGGATCTCGACGCCACGGCCTGACGAGGAACCCGCCATGCACTCCATCATGCTCAAAGCCAAGCTGCACCGTGTCCAGGTGACCCACGCCGTCCTGGACTACGAAGGCTCCTGCGCCATCGACGGCGAATGGCTGGACCTGGCCGGCATCCGCGAATACGAGCAGATCCAGATCTACAACGTCGACAACGGCGAGCGCTTCACCACCTACGCGATCCGCGCCGAGGACGGCTCCAAGGTGATCTCGGTCAACGGCGCCGCCGCCCACAAGGCCGGCGTCGGCCACCGCCTGATCATCTGCACCTACGCCCAGTACAGCGAGGCCGAGCTGAGCCAGCACAAGCCGTACATGCTGTACTTCAACCCGGGCAACGAGCTCAGCCACACCAGCCACGCGATCCCCGTGCAGGTGGCCTGACCGCCTGCCGTGCAGTCCCGACAAGCCCGGACCCGCTCCGGGCTTGTTGCATTCGCCCCTAGCCGAACGAAACCCGAGTCAGTCGATGGAACACTACCTCAAGCCGCTGGATGCCACCCAACAGCCCGCCTGGCAGGCCCTGCGCGCGCAGCGCGAGCGCATGCACGACTTCAGCCTGCGCCAGGCCTTCGCCGCCGATCCGCAGCGCTTCCAGCGCTACTCGCTGAGCCAGGCCGGCCTGTTCCTCGACTACTCGAAGAACCTGATCGACGAGGGCAGCCTGGCGCAGTTGCTGGCGCTGGCCGAACAGATGAAGCTGCGCCCGGCCATCGCGGCGCTGTTCGACGGCGCCGCGGTGAACGCCTCGGAGAACCGCCCGGCGCTGCACACCGCCCTGCGCCGCCCGGTGGGCGACAAGGTGCTGGTCGATGGCGTCGACGTGATGCCGGGGGTGCATCAGGTGCTCGGGCAGATGACCGAGCTGGTGCAGCGCATCCACAACGGCCTGTGGCGCGGCTGGACCGAGAAGCCGATCACCGACGTGGTCAACATCGGCATTGGCGGCTCCTTCCTCGGCCCGCAGCTGGTCTCCGAGGCCCTGCTGCCGTTCGCCCAGCGCGGCGTGCGCTGCCACTACCTGGCCAACGTCGACGGCAGCGAGTTCCACGAGGTGACCGCCAGGCTGCGCGCGGAAACCACCCTGTTCATCGTCTCCTCGAAGTCCTTCGGCACCCTGGAGACGCTGAAGAACGCCCAGGCCGCGCGGCGCTGGGTGCTCGCCCAGGGCGCCGGCGAGGCCGACCTGCACCGCCACTTCATCGCCGTGTCCAGCAACCGCAAGGCGGCGGTCGAGTTCGGCATCGCCGAAGAGAACATCTTCCCGATGTGGGACTGGGTGGGCGGGCGCTACTCGCTGTGGTCGGCGATCGGCCTGCCGATCGCCCTGGCCATCGGCATGGGCAACTTCAAGGAACTGCTGGCCGGCGCCTACAAGATGGACCGCCACTTCCTCACCGCGCCCTTCGAAGCCAACATGCCGGTGCTGCTGGCCCTGCTCGGCGTCTGGTACGGCGACTTCTGGGGCGCGCAGAGCCACGCGATCCTGCCCTACGACCACAACCTGCGCAATTTCAACCAGCACCTGCAGCAGCTGGACATGGAGTCCAACGGCAAGCGCGTGCGCCAGGACGGCAGCCCGGTGAGCTGCGGCACCGGCCCGGTGATCTGGGGCGGGGTCGGCTGCAACGGCCAGCACGCCTACCACCAGCTGCTGCACCAGGGCACCCTGATGATCCCGGCCGACTTCATCGTGCCGGTGACCAGCTACCATCCGCTGGCCGACCACCACCAGTGGCTGTTCGCCAACTGCCTGTCGCAGAGCCAGGCGCTGATGTGCGGCAAGACCCTCGCCGAGGCCGAGGCCGAGCTGCGCGCCGCCGGCCTGGCCGAGAGCGAGGTGCAGCGCCTGGCGCCGCACAAGGTGATCCCCGGCAACCGGCCGAGCAACACCATCGTCCTCGAGCGGATCAGCCCGCAGCGTCTCGGCGCGCTGATCGCCCTCTACGAGCACAAGGTGTTCGCCCAGAGCGTGATCTGGGGCATCAACGCCTTCGACCAGTGGGGCGTCGAGCTGGGCAAGGAGCTGGGCAAGACCCTCTACGCCCGCCTCACCGGCGAGGACTCCAGCCCCGCCGAGGACGGCTCGACCCAGGGCCTGATCGACCACTTCCGCTCCCGCCACCGCGGCTGAGCCCGGGGCGGCCGCCCGTGCGGCGGGCCGCCCTTGCGACGCTCCCCATCCGGGTCCACGCTGAAGGACATCGCGGACAGCCTTCCAGGAGCTGCGCCATGTTCGACATCCGCCCCCACCCGGTCGATGCCGCCGCCTACCGCCATGCCTGGCTGCACGCCGAGGACTACCGGCGCCTGTACCGGCAGTCCATCGACCACCCCGAGCAGTTCTGGAGCGAGCAGGCCCGCCAGTTCCTCGACTGGTTCAGGCCCTGGCGCAGCGTGCACCACGGCGACTTCGCCCGCGGCCAGGCCAGCTGGTTCCGCGGCGGCCAGCTCAACGCCGCCTACAACTGCCTGGACCGCCACCTGGCCAGCCGCGGCGAGCAGACCGCGATCATCTGGGAAGGCGACGAACCGGGACAGTCCCGCCACCTCAGCTACCGCGAGCTGCATGAGCAGGTCTGCCGGCTGGCCAATGCGCTGAAGCTGCTGGGGGTGAGGAAGGGCGACCGGGTGTGCATCTACCTGCCGATGATCCCGGCGGCGGCCTGCGCCATGCTCGCCTGCGCGCGGATCGGCGCGGTGCACTCGGTGGTTTTCGGCGGCTTCGCCCCCGACGCCCTGCGCGACCGCATCCAGGACGCCGACTGCCGGCTGGTGATCACCGCCGACGAGGGCGTGCGCGGCGGCAAGCGCATCCCGCTGAAGGCCAACGTCGACCACGCCCTGCGGGACTGCCCGAACGTGACCGGCGTGATCGTGGTCGCCCACCGCCACGCCGGCATCGACTGGCTGGCCGGGCGCGACCACTGGTACCACGAGCTGCTCGGCCAGGTCGACGGCGACTGCCCGGCCGAGCCGATGGACGCCGAGGACCCGCTGTTCATCCTCTACACCTCGGGCTCGACCGGCAAGCCCAAGGGCGTGCTGCACTGCACCGGCGGCTACCTGCTGGCCGCGGCCATGACCCACAGGTACGTGTTCGACTACCGCGACGGCGAGGTGTTCTGGTGCACCGCCGACGTCGGCTGGGTCACCGGGCACAGCTACGGGGTGTACGGGCCGCTGGCCAATGGCGCGATCACCCTGCTGTACGAGGGCGTGCCCGCCTACCCGGATGCCGCGCGGCCCTGGCAGATCGTCGACAGGCACAAGGTCAACATCTTCTACACCGCGCCCACCGCCCTGCGCGCGCTGATGCGCGAGGGCGAGGCACCGGTGCGCCGGACCTCGCGCGCGAGCCTGCGCCTGCTCGGCTCGGTGGGCGAGCCGATCAACCCGGAGGCCTGGGAGTGGTACTACCACGTGGTCGGCGACAGCCGCTGCCCGATCGTCGACACCTGGTGGCAGACCGAGACCGGCGCCATCATGATCGCCCCGCTGCCCGGCGCCACCACCCTCAAGCCCGGTTCGGCGACCCGGCCGTTCTTCGGCGTGCAGCCGGTGCTGCTCGACGAGCAGGGCCGCGAGATCGAAGGTCCCGGAGCGGGGCTGCTGGCGCTCAAGGCCAGCTGGCCGAGCCAGATCCGCACGGTCTTCGGCGACCACCAGCGCCTGCTCGACACCTACTTCAGGCACTACCCCGGCTACTACTTCACCGGCGACGGCGCGCGCCGCGACGAGGACGGCGACTGGTGGATCACCGGGCGGGTCGACGACGTGCTCAACGTCTCCGGCCACCGCCTGGGCAGCGCCGAGGTGGAGAGCGCGCTGGTGCTGCACGACGCGGTGGCCGAGGCCGCGGTGGTCGGCTACCCGCACGACCTCAAGGGCCAGGGCATCTACGCCTTCGTCACCCTGATGACGGACAGCCAGCCCAGCGAGGGCCTGCGCCAGGAACTCGCCGAGCTGGTCGCCCGCGAGGTCGGCCACTTCGCCCGCCCGGATCTGATCCAGTGGGCGCCGGGTCTGCCGAAGACCCGCTCGGGCAAGATCCTGCGGCGCATCCTGCGCAAGATCGCCGGCAACGAGCTGGACAACCTCGGCGACCTGTCGACCCTGGCCGACCCGACCGTGGTGGACAACCTGATCGAGCAGCGCATCCACCGCTGAGCGTCGCGCCGGCGCGTGGAAAAGCGGCGGCAGCCCGCGCGGGCGCTGGTAAACTGCCGCTCCCCATCCCCGAGGAGACGCGCCATGTCCGCCTTGAACCAGGCGCTGCGCGCCGCCTTCGAGCGCCGTCAGGCCCTGATCGCCGAACTGCACGGCCAGGGCACCGACTGCTACCGCCTGTTCCACGGCAGCCAGGAGGGCGCGCCGGGCCTGACCGTCGACCGCTACGGCCCGCAGCTGCTGGTGCAGAGCTTCCACCAGCCGCTCGAGCGCGATGCCCTGCTCGAGCTGTTCGCCGCCTGCCAGGCCTTTCTCGGCAGCGAACTGCTGGCGGTGTACAACGACCGCTCGCAGCCCAACTCGCGCATCGACCGCACGGATCCGGTCTGCCAGCCTACCCCCGAGGCGCTGGCCGACCTGGTCGGCCACGAGTGGGGGCTGAACTACCGGGTGCGCGCCCGCCACCCGGGACAGGACCCGCTGCTGTTCCTCGACCTGCGCAACGCCCGCGGCTGGGTCAGGCGCCACAGCGCCGGCAGGTCGGTGCTCAACCTGTTCGCCTACACCTGCGGCGTCGGCCTGTGCGCCGCGGCCGGCGGCGCACGCCGCGTGGTCAACCTCGACTTCGCCGAGGGCAACCTGGCGGTCGGCCGCGAGAATGGCGCGCTCAATCCGGCCCTGCCGGAAATGCACTTCATCCAGTCCGACTACTTCCCGGCGATCCGCCAGCTGGCCGGCCTGCCGGTGGCGCACCGCCGCGGCCAGCGCCTGCCGAGCTACCCGCGCCTGGCCGCCGAGCAGTTCGACCTGGTGTTCCTCGATCCGCCGGCCTGGGCGCGCAGCGCCTTCGGCACCGTCGACCTGCTGCGCGACTACCAGAGCCTGCTCAAGCCGGCGCTGCTGGCCACCGCCGCGGGCGGCACCCTGGTGTGCTGCAACAACCTCGCCAGGGTCGAGCTGGACGACTGGCGCGAGCAGGTGCTGCGCTGCGCGGCGAAGAACGGCCGCCCGGTGCGCGAGGTCGAGGTGCTGGCGCCGGCCGCCGACTTCCCCTCCTTCGACGGCCGCCCGCCGCTGAAGACCCTGATCCTCCATCTCTGAACCGTGCCGGGCGCCGGCCTGCCGCGGCAAACTGCCGGCGCCGGCAAGGATCGGAACCGGCCGGGCATGCCATACTCCAAGGCAGCTCACGCCCGATAGAAGCGCCCGGCCATGTCCAAAGGATTGAAACGCGGTCTCGCCGCGCTGGTTCTCGCCCCCCTGCTGTACGCCCTGCTCGGCTTCCTCGTGCTGCCCTGGGCCGGCCTCAAGCTGGCCAACCAGAAGCTGGCCGAGTACGCCACCGTGCCGGCCCGCCTCGAGCGCATCGAGCTCAACCCGTTCAGCCTCGAGCTGACCCTGCACGGCCTGCGTGTGGGCGAGGCCGGGGCGGAACAGCTGGCCTTCGCCCGCCTGTACGCCGACCTGCAGGTCGACAGCCTGTGGCAGGGCGCCCTGCACCTGCGCGAACTGCTGCTGGAGCGGCCGCACGTCGAGCTGCTGTTCGCCGCCGACCGGCCGTTCAACCTGCTGCGCCTGTTCAGGTTGCCGGCGAAGGGCGCCGCGGAAGAAAAGCCGGCCGGCGAGCCCTTCCCGCTGCTGGTCGACCGCCTGGCCCTGAGCGGCGGCAGCCTGCATCTGCTCGACGAGCGCCCGCAGCCGCCGGTCGAACTGCGCTACGAGGCCCTCGACCTCGAACTGCGCCACATCGGCACCCGCGCGGAGGACAACGGCGAGTTCAGCCTCAAGGCCAGCGGCTCGAGCGGCGCCAACCTCGACCTGCAGGGCCGCCTGGGCCTGCAGCCCGTGCGCGCCGAAGGGCGGCTGCAGGTGGCCGAGATCGGCCTGACCACCTGGTGGCCCTACGTGCGCCGCGCGCTGCCGCTGGAGCTGACCCAAGGGCAGGCCAGCGTGGCCAGCGACTTCCGCCTCGAGCTGCGCGAGGGCCTGCATCTGCAGCTGGACAACAGCCAGCTGCAGCTCAGCGGCCTGCGCCTGCAGCAGGCCGATGGCCAGCCCCTGCTCGATGCCGAACGCCTCGACCTCGCCAGCGCCCAGCTGCGTCTGAGCCCGGGACCGCAGCTGATCCTGAGCGACGGCCAGGCGCACCTGGCGGCGCTGCAGCTGCACCGTCCGGGCGAGCAGCCGCTGCTCAGGCTGGCCAGCCTGGAAGCCGGCAATGCCAGCCTGGACCTGGGCGCCCGCCAGCTGGTGATCGGCCAGCTGCGCAGCCAGGGCCTGGAGGCCTGGGCCGCGCGCGAAGCGGATGGCCGCCTCGACTGGCAGACGCTGGTCGAGCAGCAGCTGGCGCAGCTCCAGCGCCACGCCGCGGCCGCCGGCAGCAGCGAGCGCCCCGTCGGCACGGCGGAGCAGCCGGTCGCGGCCGGCGAAGCGGCCAACGCCAGTGCAACGCCTGCCGCGCCGGCCACGGCCACGGAACAGACTGCCGGCACGGACGCCTCGGCGCCATCGGCCGGCCCCTGGCAGGTGCAGCTCAGGGACATCCAGCTGCGCGACTGGCGCGCCCACCTCGCGGACCGCGTGCCCAGCCCCGCCGTGGCGCTGGACATCGGCCCGCTGGATCTCGACCTGCAGGATGCCACCAGCACTGGCGAGCAGCCCTTCACCCTCAGGCTGGCCAGCGGCATCGGCGCCCATGGCCAGCTGGCGGCCAGCGGCCAGGTGCGCCTCAGGCCGCTCGCCAGCCAGCTCAAGGTGCAGGCGAGCGACCTCGACCTGCGCCTGGCGCAGGCCTACCTCAGCCCGTTCATCCACCTGGAGCTGCGCAGCGGCCTGCTCGGCGCCGAACTGGCGGTCGACCTGCAGAACGCCGCGCCGCTGGCGTTGCGCCTCGCCGGCAAGGCCAGGGTCAGCCAGCTGCACACCCTGGACACCCTCAAGGGGCGCGACTTCGTCAGGTGGCAGACCCTCGACCTCGACGGCCTCGACTACCGCCACGGCGAGCAGCTGCGCATCGACCGCGTGCGCCTGCAGCAGCCCTACGCGCGCTTCATCATCAACGAGGATCTCAGCACCAACGTCAAGGAGCTGCTGATCCCGCAGCCGCCCAAGGCGGCACCGACCCGCCCGGAGCCGCCGCTGCACCTGGTGGTGGGCGGCATCGACATCGCCGACGGCTCGGCCAACTTCGCCGACTTCTCGCTCACCCCCAACTTCGCCACCGCCATCCAGCAACTCAACGGGCGCATCGGCACCCTGGACAACCAGTCGCGCAAGCCGGCCAGCGTGGACATCCGCGGCAAGGTCGACCGCTACGCGCCGGTGAGCATCAAGGGTCAGCTGACGCCCTTCGCACCGCTGGAGCAGCTGGACATCGCCACCCGCTTCCAGCGCGTCGAGCTGACCACCCTGACGCCCTACGCCGGCAAGTTCGCCGGCTACAAGATCCGCAAGGGCCGTCTCAATCTCGACCTGCACTACCGGATCACCAAGGGCCAGTTGAACGCCGACAACAAGGTACTGCTGGAGGACCTGCAGCTCGGCGAGCGGGTCGACAGCCCCAGCGCCACCGACCTGCCGGTGCGCCTGGCGGTGGCGCTGCTCAAGGACACCGACGGCAACATCGCCATCGCCCTGCCGGTGCAGGGCGACCTCAACAATCCCGAGTTCAGCGTGGTGCCGATCGTCTGGCAGACTCTGCGCAACCTGATGCTGCGCGCGGTGCAGGCACCGTTCAAGCTGATCGCCGGCCTGCTCGACGGCGGCGAGGAGCCGCTCGACAGCGTGCCCTTCGCCGCCGGCTCCAGCGAACTGGACGAGCAGGCCCGCGCCAGCCTCGGCAAGCTGGCCAAGGCGCTGGGACAGCGCCCGGCCCTGCGCCTGGAGGTCGAGGGCATGAGCGTGGCCGCGCTCGACGGCCCGCCGCTGGCCGAACAGCGCCTGACCCGCGAATACCAGGAGACCTGGTACCGCATGCTGCAGCGGCGCGGCGACAAGGTGCCGGCCGAGGCCAGCCAGCTCCAGGTGCCGGAAGACATGCAGGCGATCCTGCTCGAGGGCATCTACCGCGCCCGCCTCGGCCAGCAGCCGCCGGCCGAATGGCGCGAGCTGAAGAAGCCCGAGCGCGCCGTCCGCCTGCGCCAGGCCGTGCTCGACTCCTGGGCGCAGAGCGCGCTGCTGCAGCGCCAGCTGGCCCAGGACCGCGCCCGCGCGATCAAGGCCTGGCTGGTCGAGCAGGGCGGCCTGGCCGACGAGCGCATCTACCTGCTGGATGTCGGTAGCGTCGAGGGCGCCGGCACCGGCGGCCGCATCGTCGTGCCTCTGCATCTGGACAGCGAATGAGCATGCGACTGCGCGGTCCAATCGACAGCGGCCGCCTCGGCCCGCAGAATGCCCCCCAGCCACCATCGGGATGATTCCAGTGAAAGCCTTCCTGCCCCTGACCCTGCTGCTGCTCGCCGTTCCGGCCGGAGCCGCCACCCTGCGCTGTGGCAGCGCCCTGATCAGCACCGGCGATCACGCCCTCGAGGTCCAGGAGAAGTGCGGCGAGCCGGCCAGCCGCAGCATCATCGGCTACCGCCAGCGCGGCGACGACTGGGGCAACTACGAGGAGGTCCGCATCGACGAGTGGATCTACGGACCGCGCAGCGGCATGTACTACTTCCTGCGCTTCGAGGGCAACCGCCTCACCGAGATCCGCAGCCAGCGCCGCTACTGAGCCTCGCCCTCGCCGATCCCGGAAAACAGAAAAGGCCCCGAAGGGCCTTTTCTGTCATGCGCTCAGCTCGATCAGACGCCGGAGGCTTCGGCAGCCGCCACGTCCTTGATCGACAGCTTGATGCGACCGCGGTTGTCCACGTCCAGCACCAGCACCTTCACTTCCTCGCCTTCCTTGAGCACGTCGGTGACCTTCTCGATGCGCTTGTCGCTGATCTGCGAGATGTGCACCAGACCGTCCTTGCCCGGCAGGATGTTGACGAAGGCGCCGAAGTCGACGATGCGCTCGACTTTGCCGACGTAGATCTTGCCGATCTCGGCCTCGGCGGTGATGCCCAGCACGCGCTGACGGGCAGCCTCGGCGGCTTCCTTGGTCTCGCCGTAGATCTTCACGCTGCCGTCGTCCTCGATGTCGATCGAGGCCTTGGTCTCTTCGCAGATGCCGCGGATGGTGGCGCCACCCTTGCCGATCACGTCGCGGATCTTGTCCGAGTCGATCTTCATCTGGATCATGGTCGGCGCGTTTTCCGACAGCTCGGCGCGCGGCTTGGCGATCACCTGGTTCATCTGGCCGAGGATGTTCAGACGCGCTTCCAGAGCCTGGTTCAGCGCGATCTCCATGATCTCTTCGGTGATGCCCTGGATCTTGATGTCCATCTGCAGGGCGGTGACGCCCTTGTCGGTACCGGCCACCTTGAAGTCCATGTCGCCGAGGTGGTCTTCGTCACCGAGGATGTCGGTCAGCACGGCGAACTTGTCGCCCTCCTTGACCAGACCCATGGCGATACCGGCCACCGGCGCCTTGACCGGCACACCGGCGTCCATCAGCGCCAGGGAAGCGCCGCACACGGAAGCCATCGAGCTGGAGCCGTTGGATTCGGTGATTTCCGACACCACGCGGATGGTGTAGGGGAAGTCGGCCTGGCTCGGCAGCATGGCGGCGACGCCGCGACGTGCCAGACGGCCGTGGCCGATTTCGCGACGACCCGGGCTGCCCATGCGGCCGCACTCGCCGACCGAGAACGGCGGGAAGTTGTAGTGCAGCATGAAGGCGTCCTTGCGCTCGCCTTCCAGGGTGTCCAGCAGCTGGGCGTCACGGGCGGTGCCGAGGGTGGCGACCACCAGGGCCTGGGTCTCGCCACGGGTGAACAGCGCGGAGCCGTGGGTCTTGCCCAGCACGCCGACCTCGATGGCCAGCGGGCGCACGGTGCGGGTATCGCGGCCGTCGATGCGCGGCTTGCCGTTGACGATGTTCTCGCGCACGGTGCGGTATTCGAGCAGGCCGAACACTTCCTTGACTTCGCCGGCCGGGAACTGGCCTTCGCCGTCACCGGCGAACTTGGCGATCACCTGCTCGCGCAGGGCGTCGAGGGCGGCGTAGCGCTGCTGCTTGACGGTGATGGTGTAGGCGTTGGAGATCGCCTCGCCGAACTCGGCCTTGATGGCGTCGATCAGCACGGTGTTGGCCTGCGGAGCCTGCCAGTCCCAGCGCGGCTTGCCGGCTTCGGCGGCGAATTCCTTGATGGCGCGGATGGCGTTCTGGAATTCCTCGTGGGCGAACAGCACGGCGCCCAGCATCTGGTCTTCGGTCAGCTCTTCGGCTTCCGACTCGACCATCAGCACGGCGTCTTCGGTACCGGCCACCACCATGTCCAGGCGCGAGCTCTGCAGCTGCTCGTAGCTCGGGTTGAGGATGTAGCCCAGTTCGTCATGGTAGCCGACGCGGGCGGCGCCGATCGGACCGTCGAACGGGATGCCGGAGACGGCCAGGGCGGCGGAGGTGCCGATCATCGCGGCGATGTCCGGATCGGACTTCTTGTTGGTCGACACGACGGTGCAGACGACCTGCACTTCGTTCATGAAGCCTTCGGGGAACAGCGGGCGGATCGGGCGGTCGATCAGGCGCGAGGTCAGGGTTTCCTTCTCGCTCGGACGGCCTTCACGCTTGAAGAAGCCACCCGGGATGCGGCCGGCGGCGTAGGTCTTTTCCTGGTAGTGCACGGACAGCGGGAAGAAGCCCTTGCCCGGATCGGCCTGCTTGGCGCCGACCACGGTGACCAGCACGCTGACATCGTCGGTGCTGACCAGCACCGCGCCGCTGGCCTGCCGGGCGATGCGCCCGGTCTCGAGGGTGAAGGTCGTCTGACCGAACTGGAACTGCTTGATAACCGGATTCACGGTGTTTTCCTTCTCTGTGTTGCCTTGGGGAAATCGCTGGAGCTCTGGAGTCGCGCCCGCTGGCGCGCTCGGCAAGTCATCTACGAAAGGCGACTGCCACGGCCTTTCGTGGATGCCCTGGGAAAACCGGGAGCTGGCGCCCCGGGGCGGAGGCGGGCCAAGGCCCACCTGTCGCTCCGAACCGCCAGCTCCCGGCTTCGGCGAGCCACGTCTTAGCGACGCAGGCCCAGGCGCGCGATCAGGGCGCTGTAACGAGTGGTGTCCTTACCCTTCAGGTAGTCCAGCAGCTTGCGGCGCTGGTTGACCATGCGGATCAGACCACGACGGCTGTGGTGGTCCTTGGCGTTGGCCTTGAAGTGATCCTGCAGCTTGTTGATGTTGGCGGTCAGCAGGGCAACCTGCACTTCCGGGGAACCGGTATCGCCAGCAGCTTGCTGATACTCGTTAACGATCTGGGCTTTCTCTTGGACGCTCAGTGCCATGATGGACTTTCCTCTGAGGTAACAGGCCGGGGAAGTACCCCGTTTTCATGAGTGGAGGAGTGACCGTGCCTGCTGACAGCCACCCTCGTCCGGTCCTCAGGACCGAATCAGTCGACGCGGCGCAATGCGCCCGTCGTCGGTCGCCTCACCGATACCGATGAAGCGACCTTGGTGATCGCGTACCCGCAGCATGCCGAACTTCGGCGCTTCGGGAGCCCGCACCGGCTGCCCGTGCAGCCAGTAGTAGGCGCTGTGCTCCGACAGCTGCACTGCCGGCCAGTGCTCCAGACCGCAGTCCACCGGGAGGAGGAAGCGATCCAGTGCCTCGGCGCCACCCTGCTCGTGGGCGGCGATCAGCTCGTCGAGGCTGATCGCCTGCGCCAGGCTGAACGGACCGGCCTGGGTGCGGCGCAGCTCGGCGACATGTGCCCCGCAGCCCAGCGCCTGGCCGAGATCCTCGACCAGGGTGCGGATGTAGGTGCCCTTGCTGCAGCTGACTTCCAGATCGGCGAACGGCGGCGCGAAGCGGGTCAGCTCGAGCCGGTCAATAGTAACAGAACGCGCCTCGCGCTCCACCACCTCGCCGGCGCGCGCCAGCTTGTACAGCGGCTGACCATCCTTCTTCAGCGCCGAGTACATCGGCGGCACCTGCTGGATGGCACCGCGGAAACGCGGCAGCAGGGCCTCCAGCTGTTCGCGGTCGAAGTTCACCTCGCGGCGCTCGAGCACCTCGCCCTCGGCATCGCCGGTGGTGGTGGTGACGCCGAGGTGCATGACCGTGGCGTAGCCCTTCTCGGCGTCCAGCAGGTACTGGGAGAACTTGGTCGCCTCGCCGAAGCACAGCGGCAGCACCCCGGTGGCCAGCGGGTCGAGGCTACCGGTGTGGCCGGCCTTCTCGGCGTTGAGCAGCCAGCGCACCTTCTGCAGGGCGGCGTTGGAGCTGAAGCCGCGCGGCTTGTCGAGGATCAGGATACCGCTGACTGCGCGGCGGATGCGTTTGACCTGGGCCACGCCTTACTCCTTGTCCGTGTCCTGGTGACGACGGTCCTCGGCCACCGCGCGCTCGATCAGCGCCGACAGCTGGGCGCCGCGGCGCACGCTCTCGTCGTAGAGGAAATGCAGCTGCGGGATGGTACGCAGCTTGATCGCGCGACCGAGCAGCATGCGCAGGTAACCGGCGGCATCCTTGAGGATCTCCTGGTTGAGGGCGATCTTCTCGGCGTTGTCGTCCTGCCCCATCACGGTGAAAAACACCTTGGCGTGGGCCAGGTCGCGGCTGACGTCGATGCCGGTCAGGGTCACCAGGCCCAGACGCGGATCCTTGATCTCGCGCTGGATCAGCTGCGCGAGCTCGCGCTGCATCTGGTCACCGATCCGCTGGGTGCGGCTGTATTCTTTGGCCATGACTGTAATCCGTAAAAAACCCTGAAGCCGAAACGCACAAGCCGGAAGCATCCTACAGGAGCTTCCGGCTTGGCGCTTGCAGCACTCGCTGGCGCTTAGAGGCTGCGCGCTACCTGGACCTTCTCGAAGACTTCGATCTTGTCGCCGACGCGGACGTCGTTGTAGCTCTTCACGCCGATACCGCACTCCATGCCGTTACGCACTTCGGCGACGTCGTCCTTGAAGCGGCGCAGCGATTCCAGCTCGCCCTCGAAGACCACCACGTCGTCGCGCAGCACGCGGATCGGACGGTTGCGATGGACGGTACCTTCCAGCACCATGCAGCCGGCGATGGCGCCGAACTTCGGCGAACGGAACACGTCACGCACTTCGGCGATGCCGAGGATGTTCTCGCGCACGTCGCTGCCGAGCATACCGGTGAGCGCCTTCTTGACGTCCTCGATGATGTCGTAGATGACGTTGTAGTAGCGCAGGTCCAGACCTTCCTGCTCGACGATCTTGCGCGCGCCGGCGTCGGCACGCACGTTGAAGCCGAAGATCACCGCGCTGGAAGCCAGCGCCAGGTTGGCGTCGCTCTCGGTGATGCCACCGACGCCGCCGCCGACCACGCGCACCTGGACTTCCTCGTTGCCGAGGCCTTCCAGCGAGCCCTGCAGGGCCTCCAGGGAGCCGCGCACGTCGGTCTTGAGGACCACGTTGAGGGTCTTCTTCTCTTCCTGACCCATGGTCTCGAAGATGTTTTCCAGCTTGCCGGCGTGGGCGCGGGCCAGCTTGACCTCGCGGAACTTGCCCTGACGGAACAGCGCGACTTCGCGGGCCTTCTTCTCGTCGGCGACCACGGTCAGCTCGTCGCCGGCATCCGGGGTGCCATCGAGGCCGAGGATCTCGACCGGGATGGACGGACCGGCTTCCTTGATCGGCTTGCCGTTCTCGTCGAGCATGGCGCGCACGCGGCCATAGTTGACGCCGACCAGCACCATGTCGCCCTGGCGCAGGGTACCGTCCTGGACCAGCACGGTAGCCACCGGACCGCGGCCCTTGTCCAGGCGCGACTCGACCACCACGCCACGGCCCGGGGCCGACGGCGTGGCCTTCAGCTCGAGGACTTCGGCCTGCAGCAGCACGGCTTCGAGCAGCTCGTCGATGCCGGTACCGACCTTGGCCGACACGTGCACGAACGGCGCATCGCCGCCCCACTCTTCCGGGATCACATCCAGCGCGGCCAGGCCGTTCTTGATGTTGTCCGGATTGGCGTCCGGCTTGTCGATCTTGTTCACCGCGACCACGATCGGCACGCCAGCCGCTTTCGCGTGCTGCACGGCTTCCTGGGTCTGCGGCATCACGCCGTCGTCGGCCGCCACCACCAGGATGACCACGTCGGTCGCCTGGGCACCACGGGCACGCATCTGGGTGAACGCGGCGTGGCCGGGGGTGTCGAGGAAGGTGATCATGCCGCGATCGGTTTCCACGTGGTAGGCGCCGATGTGCTGGGTGATGCCACCCGCCTCGCCGGTCGCCACCTTGGTGCGGCGGATGTAGTCGAGCAGCGAGGTCTTGCCATGGTCGACGTGACCCATGACGGTGACCACCGGTGCGCGCGACGCGGCCTCGCCCTCGAACTTGAGGGATTCGGCCAGTTGCTCTTCCAGGGCGTTCTCGCTGACCAGCTTGACCTTGTGGCCCATCTCTTCGGCCACCAGCTGCGCGGTTTCCTGGTCGAGCACCTGGTTGATGGTCACCGGAGAGCCCATCTTGAACATGAACTTGACCACTTCGGCGCCCTTGACCGACATCTGCGCGGCCAGTTCGGCCACGGTGATGGTCTCGCCGATGCTCACTTCACGTACGATCGGGCCGGTCGGGCTCTGGAAGCCATGCTGGTTGCGCTTCTTCAGCTTGCCCTTGCCGCCACGGCCGCCACGACGGGCAAAACCGTCCTCGTCATCGCTGCGCGGAGCGACGCGCGGAGTCGGCGCCTTTTCCTTCAGCGACGGGCGATGCTGGGCCTGCTTGCGATCGCGACGCTCGTCGTCCTCGTTGCGCTTGGGTGCCGCGCGGCGAGCCTCTTCCTTGGCGCGCTCGGTAGTGGCCGGCTTGGCGGCCTCGACCTGGGCTGCCGCCACAGCGGCAGCTTCGGCGGCAGCCTGGCGGGCGGCCACTGCACGCAGGCGGGCTTCCTCGGCGTCGTCGACACGCCGGCGCGACTCCGGCCGGGCCGGCGCGGGGGCCGGGGCCTCGGCCTTCTGGCGCGCGACCTCGGCGGCGGCGCGCTCGGCTGCCGCACGCTCCTCGGCAACACGCTTGTCGTCCACCTCGCGCTTGGGCGCGACCACCGCTTCGGCCGCTTCCGGCTTGACGAAGGTCTTCTTCTTGCGCACTTCGACGCTGATGGTCTTGCTGCCAGCCACCCGCAGGGTGCTGGTGGTCTTGCGCTTCAGGGTGATCTTGCTGGGTTCTTCCAGCTTTTCACCGTGGCTGCTCTTCAGGTGCGCCAATAGCTTCTGCTTCTCTTCGTCGGTCACTACTTGCTCGGCGCGGTTGTGCGGCAGACCTGCCTCACGCATTTGCTGCAGCAGGCGCTCTACCGGTGTATCGACCACCTGGGCCAGTTCTTTCACCGTGACTTGCGTCATGCACTTCTCTCCTCAGGCCGCGACCACTTACTCGAACCAATGGGCTCGGGCGGCCATGATCAGCTTGCCGGCACGCTCTTCAGTCATGCCGTCGATCTCGAGCAGGTCGTCAATCGACTGCTCGGCCAGGTCTTCGCGGGTGGGCACGCCACGCAGGGCCAGCTCGACAGCCAGCTCCTTGGTCATGCCGTCCAGTTCCAGCAAGTCATCTGCCGGATGGGCGTCCGCGAGCTTCTCTTCAGTGGCGATCGCCTTGGTCAGCAGGCGATCCTTGGCACGGGCGCGCAGCTCATTGACGATCTCTTCATCAAAGCCCTCGATGCTGAGCATCTCTTCCATGGGCACGTAGGCAATCTCTTCCAGGGTGGTGAAACCCTCCTCCACCAGCACCTCTGCCAGTTCCTCGTCCACCTCCAGCTCGTCGATGAAGCGCTGCAGGATGTCGCCGGTCTCGGCCTGCTGCTTGGCCTGGATGTCGGCCTCGGTCATCACGTTGAGGGTCCAGCCGGTCAGCTGGCTGGCCAGGCGCACGTTCTGCCCGCTGCGGCCGATGGCCTGGGCCAGGTTGTCGGCCGCCACGGCGATGTCCATGGTGTGGGTGTCCTCGTCGACGATGATCGCCGCCACTTCGGCCGGAGCCATGGCATTGATCACGAACTGCGCCGGGTTGTCGTCCCACAGCACGATGTCGACGCGCTCGCCGCCCAGCTCGCCGGACACGGCCTGCACGCGCGAACCGCGCATGCCGATGCAGGCACCCTGCGGGTCGATGCGCTTGTCCTTGGAGCGCACGGCGATCTTGGCGCGCGAACCCGGGTCACGGGCGGCAGCCATGATCTCGATCAGCCCTTCGGCGATCTCCGGCACCTCGATGCTGAACAGCTCGATGATCATTTCCGGCGCGGTGCGCGACAGGATCAGCTGCGGGCCGCGGTTCTCGCTGCGGATTTCCTTGAGCAGGGCGCGCACGCGGGTACCGACGCGGAACGACTCGCGCGGGATGATGTGCTCGCGGGCCAGCAGGGCCTCGGCATTGTTGCCCAGATCGACGATCACGCTGTCGCGGGAGGCCTTCTTCACGGTTCCGGAGATGATCTCGCCGACCCGCTCGCGGTAGGCGTCGACCACCTGGGCGCGCTCGGCCTCGCGGACCTTCTGCACGATGACCTGCTTGGCGGTCTGCGCGGCGATGCGGCCGAACTCGATCGACTCGATCTTCTCCTCGATCAGGTCGCCGACCTTGGCGCCTTCCTGCTTCTCCTGCGCCTCGGCGAGGGTCAGCTCGGCCGCCGGATTCTCCAGGGCCTCTTCCTCGACCACGGTCCAGCGGCGGAAGGTTTCATAGTTGCCATTGTGACGATTGATCGACACGCGCACGTCGACCTCGTCCTCGTAACGTTTCTTGGTGGCAGTGGCCAGAGCCAGTTCCAGCGCTTCGAAAATCACGCCGGCCGGTACGCCCTTTTCATTGGACACCGACTCTACTACCAGCAGTACTTCTTTGCTCATCGTACGCCTCGCCTTTCGCAATCCATTGGGATCCGCCGGATCCGCGCCTCAGTCAAAACGGGGAATGATGTTGGCCTTGTCGATCGACTCGATCGGCAGCAGGTATTCATGGTTGTCGACCTGGACCACCACATCCTGCTCCTCGACGCCACACAGCACGCCCTGGAAATTGCGTCGACCCTCGTAGGGCGAGCGCAGCCTGATCTTCACCTGCGCGCCGGCATGGGCAGCGAACTGCTCGAGGGTGAACAAGGGGCGATCCATTCCCGGTGAAGAAACTTCCAGGGTGTACTCGCCGCTGATCGGGTCCTCGACATCCAGCACACCGCTGATCTGGCGACTGACCTTTTCGCAGTCGTCGATCAGGATGCCATCGGGATTATCGATGTAGACCCGCAGCAGGGAGTGCCGCCCCTGGGAAATGAATTCGATGCCCCAGCACTGGTAGCCGAGGGCCTCGACTACCGGGGCCAGCAAGGCCTGCAACTGTTCTAGCTTGCTCGACACCTGATCGCCTCCGCATGCTGTGCAAACAAAAAATGGGCGAAGCGCCCATCCCGTAGGTGACCACTCGCCAGAATGGAGAGTGGTACAGACTGTCCAACTAGCAAAAGGCCCCTTAAAAGGGGCCTTTTGAAAAACTGGTTGCGGGGGCAGGATTTGAACCTACGACCTTCGGGTTATGAGCCCGACGAGCTACCAGACTGCTCCACCCCGCGTCAAAGATGATGAACTATACAGTGCCCGCCCCTGGCGGTCAACTGAAGTTCCGGTAACGACAAAGCCCGCATCAGCGGGCTTTGTCGTGTTTGGTACCGAGGAGGGGACTCGAACCCCTACAGCCTATGGCCACTACCACCTCAAGGTAGCGTGTCTACCAATTCCACCACCTCGGCAAACTCTTTGTCGCAAACTACCCGTTACTGCTTCTGTCCTTCAGTTGCCGGAACATCCGAGGACTGGGGCTTTTGCGCTTCAAGCACTGGCACATCATCTGCAGCAGGCTTGCTTGGAACTTCTAGCACTGCCGGATCCGGCAGACCGCTTTGATTAAGCATATCAGCTTTGTCTTTGGCAAAAAAGGCCAAACCGAGGCTGGTAGCAAAAAAAACAGCAGCAAGTATAGCAGTAAAACGACTCAGGAAGGTAGCCGAACCCTGACTACCGAACACGGTTGCCGAAGCACCCGCACCGAACGAAGCGCCGGCATCGGCACCCTTGCCCTGCTGCACCAGCACCAGGCCAACCAGCCCCAGCGCCACCAGCAAATGCACAACGATCACCACAGTCTCAAGCATCTTCAGCTTCCCGCGGCACGACAGATCGCGCCGAACTCGTCCGCATTGAGGGAGGCTCCACCGATCAGCCCCCCATCGATATCCGGCATGCCGAACAACTCGGCCGCGCTGGCGGCCTTCACGCTGCCGCCATAAACAATCCTGACACCTGCCGCCACGCTGGCATTCTCCGCCGCCAAGTGGGCGCGAATCGCAGCGTGCACCTCCTGGGCCTGCTGCGGAGTCGCCGTCAGCCCGGTGCCAATGGCCCAGACCGGCTCGTAGGCGACCACCGCCCTGGCGAAGGCTCCGACTCCGAGCTCATCGATCACCGCGCCGAGCTGCTGCATCACCACCGCCAGGGTCTGGCCGGCCTCGCGCTGCTCGCGCGTCTCGCCGACGCACAGCACCGGGACCAACCCATGCATCTGCGCTGCGGAGAACTTGCGACAGACGATCGCATCGCCCTCGCCCAGCAACTGGCGGCGTTCGGAATGCCCCACCAGCACATAGCTGCAACCCGCATCGGCCAACTGACTGGCGGAAATCTCGCCAGTCAGCGCACCCTGCATCGGCTCGACCGCGCAATTCTGCGCACCGACGGCGATCTGCTTGCCCGACAGCCCGGCAATTGCCTGGGTCACGTACAGACAGGGCGGCATCACCGCCACATCGACACCCGCCGGCAGGGCCAGCATGCGCAAACCTTTGATCAGCTCGGAAACGCTGGCCTGTGTGCCATGCATCTTCCAGTTACCAGCGACCAGGGGGCGGCGCATGCTAAACCTCGTCGTCCAAAGTGGGCGCAGATGTTACTCAAGCGCAGGCAAACTGGCAAGCGAAATCAAGCACATACCTCTTTCACGAGGGCAGCGAGGGTTTCCGCATGGGCACGCACCACTGCCTCGTCGTCGCCCTCGACCATCACCCGCACCAGCGGCTCGGTACCCGACTTGCGCAACAGCACGCGGCCGCGACCGGCCATGGCCTCGGTCACCCGCGCACAGGCTTCCTGAACCTGCGGGTGCGCCACCGGGTCCTGACCACCGCCGAAGCGCACGTTGATGAGTACCTGCGGGCACTTGTGCAGACCGTGGCGCGCCTCGGCCAGGCTCTGCTCGCGTCGACGCAGGGCCAGCAGGACCTGCAACGCGGCAACAATCGCGTCGCCGGTGGTGACGTGCTGCTTGCAGACGATGTGTCCGGAGTTCTCGCCGCCCAGCACCCAGCCGCGCTCGAGCATCTCGGCCATCACGTAGCGGTCGCCGACCTTGGCGCGCACGAACGGGATGTTGCGCGCCGCAAGGGCCAGTTCGAGACCCAGGTTGCTCATCAGGGTGCCGACGACGCCGGTGCCTTCCGGCAGGCGGTCGCGCTCCTGGAGGTCGCTGGCGACGATGTACAGCAGCTCGTCGCCATCGACCACGGCACCGGTATGGTCGACCATCAGCACACGGTCGCCGTCGCCGTCGAAGGCGATGCCCATGTCGGCCCCCTGCTCGAGTACCGCCTGCTGCAGCGCACCCATGTGCGTGGAGCCGACTCCCGCGTTGATGTTGACGCCGTCCGGCTGCGCGGCGATCACCGCCACCTCGGCGCCCAGCTCGCGGAACACGCTGGGCGCGACCTTGTAGGTGGCGCCGTGGGCGCAGTCGAGCACCAGCTTGAGGCCGGAGAAATCGGTGCTGGTCGGCACGCTGCTCTTGCAGAACTCGATGTAGCGGCCGGCGGCGTCGTTGATCCGCGAGGCCTTGCCCAGCTGCGCCGACTCGACCACGTGCATCGGCGCATCGAGCAGTTCCTCGATCATCAGCTCCACTTCGTCCGGCAGCTTGGTGCCCTTGCCGGAAAAGAACTTGATGCCGTTGTCGTCGTGGGGATTGTGCGAAGCGCTGATGACGATGCCGGCGTCGGCGTGGAAGGTGCGGGTCAGGTAGGCCACCGCGGGAGTGGGCATCGGCCCGAGCAGCATAACGTCGGCCCCGGCGGCGATCAGACCGGCCTGCAGGGCGGACTCGAACATGTAGCCGGAGATGCGCGTGTCCTTGCCGATCAGCACCTTGCAGTGGCCCTGGCGACGAAACGCCATGCCGGCGGCCCAGCCCAGCTTGAGCATGAACTCGGGGGTGATGGGAAACTCGCCCACGCGACCGCGGATACCGTCGGTACCGAAATATTTTCTAGCCATCCTGTCTTCCTGCTTCTGTTCTCGTCACTCCGCCCATTCCACGGCGGCAATCATGCGGACCACGTCCACGGTCTCGGCGACATCGTGCACGCGGATGATCTGCGCTCCCTTGGCCACCGCCAGGGCGGCCAGAGCCAGACTGCCGTACAGGCGCTCGCCCACCGGCCTGTCCAGCACCTTGCCGATCATGCTCTTGCGCGACACGCCGACCAGCAGCGGCAGGCCGAAGGCATGCAGCCGCTCCAGATGCTGGAACAGGCGCAGATTGTGCTCCAGGGTCTTGGCGAAGCCAAACCCGGGATCCAGCACGACGCGCTCGCGAGCGATGCCGGCGCCCTCGCAGGCGGCGATGCGCTCGGCGAGGAAGTCGCGCACCTCGGCATGAATGTCCGGGTACTGCGGATCGTCCTGCATGTTGCCCGGCTCGCCGCGCATGTGCATCAGGCACACCGGCAGGCCGCTTTCGGCCGCCGCGGCGAGGGCACCGGGGCGCTGCAGCGAGCGCACGTCGTTGAGCAGGCCGGCGCCGAGGCGCGCCGAATCGCGCATCACCGCGGCGGTGGAGGTGTCGACGGAAATGATCACGTCCAGCTCGCGGGCGATGGCCTCGACCGCCGGACAGACCCGCTCCAGCTCCTCCTGCTCGGAAACCGGTGGTGCTCCCGGACGTGTCGACTCGCCGCCGATATCGATCAGCGTGGCGCCGGCGCGCACCATCGACTCGGCGTGCCGCAGCGCGGCATCCAGGCGACCGAAGCGGCCACCGTCGGAGAAGGAGTCGGGGGTGACGTTGAGGATGCCCATCACCTGCGGACGGGACAGATCGAGAAACCGGCTGCCACAGGGCAGCCGGTCGAGGTGGGGATGCTTGCTCATCGAAGGATCAGTGCTCTCCGGCCGGGCCGCCGATCGGCTTGTCGGCCCGCGGACCGGCCTCGGCCTGCGGCCGGCTGCCTCCCGCGGAGCCGCTGCCGGAGTCGCCCCAGCCCTTGGGTTCGCGCGGCTCGCGGCCGTCCATGATGTCGGCGACCTGCTCGGCATCGATGGTCTCGTACTTCATCAGCGCATCGGCCATGGCGTGCAGCTTGTCGAGGTTGTCGCGCAGGGCCTGCTCGGCCTGGGTGTAGTTGCCGTCGATCACCGCACGCACCTCCTCGTCGATCAGCCGCGCGGTTTCCGCGGAAACGTTGCTGCCGCGTCCGGCCGAGCGGCCGAGGAACACCTCTTCCTCCTCGTCGGCGTAGGACAGGAAGCCCAGCTTGTCGGACATGCCCCACTGGGTGACCATGGTCCGCGCGATGCGGGTGGCCTGGCCGATATCGCCGGTAGCGCCGTTGGTGACCTTGTCGTGACCGAAGATGATCTCCTCGGCGATGCGCCCACCGAAGATCATCTTCAGCTTGTTGTGCAGCCAGATGCGGCTGTAGCCGTGGTGGTCGCGCTCGGGCAGGGAAATGGTCACACCCAGGGCGCGGCCGCGCGGGATGATGGTGACCTTGTGCACCGGGTCGGAGGGGAACAGGCAGCCGAGGATGGCGTGGCCAGACTCGTGGTAGGCGGTCATCAGCTTCTCGTCCTCGGTCATGACCATGGAGCGGCGCTCGGCGCCCATCATGATCTTGTCCTTGGCCAGCTCGAACTCCTTCATCTCGACCAGGCGCTTGCCGTTGCGCGCGGCGAACAGCGAGGCCTCGTTGACCAGGTTGGCCAGGTCGGCGCCGGAGAAGCCGGGGGTGCCGCGGGCGATCACCGAAGGCTCGACGTCGTCGCCCAGCGGCACCTTGCGCATGTGCACCTTGAGGATCTGTTCGCGACCGCGCACGTCCGGCAGGCCGACCACCACCTGGCGGTCGAAGCGGCCCGGGCGCAGCAGCGCCGGGTCGAGCACGTCCGGGCGGTTGGTGGCGGCGATGACGATGATGCCGTCGTTCATCTCAAAGCCGTCCATCTCCACCAGCAGCTGGTTGAGGGTCTGCTCGCGCTCGTCGTGCCCGCCGCCGAGACCGGCGCCGCGATGGCGGCCGACCGCGTCGATCTCGTCGATGAAGATGATGCAGGGCGCATGCTTCTTGGCCTGCTCGAACATGTCGCGCACGCGCGAGGCACCGACGCCGACGAACATCTCGACGAAGTCGGAACCGGAGATGGTGAAGAACGGCACCTTGGCCTCGCCGGCGATGGCCTTGGCCAGCAGGGTCTTGCCGGTACCGGGCGGGCCGACCATCAGCACGCCGCGCGGGATACGCCCGCCAAGGCGCTGGAACTTGCCCGGATCACGAAGGAACTCGACCAGCTCGCCGACCTCCTCCTTGGCCTCGTCGCAGCCGGCGACGTCGGCCAGGGTGGTCTTCACCTGGTCCTCGGAGAGCAGGCGCGCCTTGCTCTTGCCGAAGCTCATCGGGCCGCCGCGACCGCCGCCGCCGCCCTGCATCTGGCGCATGAAGAACATGAACACGGCGATGATCACCAGGATCGGGAAGCTGGCCACCAGCAGCTGGCTCCAGATGCTCTGCTGCTCGGGCTGCTTGCCCTCGATCACCACCTTGCTGTCGATCAGGTCGCCGATCAGGCCGTTGTCCTGGATCGCCGGGCGCACGGTGCGGAAGGGTTCGCCGTCGACACGGCGGCCGGTGATGATGTAACCGTCGACGGTCACACGCTCGACCTTGCCGTCCTTGACCTCCTGGATGAACTCCGAATAGTTGAGCGACTGCGGCTCGTTCGGAGTGGAGAAGTTGTTCATCACCGTCACCAGCACGGCTGCGATGATCAGCCACAGGATCAGGTTCTTTGCCATGTCGTTCAATTGACTACCCTCGCTGACCGGCCCCGCCTGGAAACCGCTTCACATGACGGCCGGTTCTCTACCGACCTAACTTACTACAGCCGCCCGATTGCTGGCAGAGCGGGTTGTAACGTCGTTTGACCCGGCACCGGGCCATTGCCTGCAGTCTAGGCGCCGCAGAACCCGCGTGCGAGCAGATACTGATCGCGCGAACGGTAGCCGTCCTTCTGCGCCATCTTCACGCAGGGATCGTCGAAATGCTCTTTCAGCCAACGCGGGCTGGTCTTGGAACGGGCCACGGGGTACCTCATCTGTGCGGCTCAGGGGACACTCGGGTACACTAGCCGCCGCTTTCAACTGGATCAGACGCAAGGGTCAGATTATGCCGCTCACCAACGAGCAGAAGAAACAGTACAAATCTATCGGCCACCACCTGAATCCGGTATTGATCGTGGCGGAAAACGGGCTGACCGAAGGCGTGCTGGCCGAACTGGAGCGCGCGCTCAACGATCACGAGCTGATCAAGATCAAGTTCGCCCTCACCGAGCGCGATGATCGCCGCGCCCTGATCGACGAGCTGTGCCAGCAGGCACGCTGCGAACTGGTACAGGTCATCGGCAAGATGGCGCTGGTCTACCGCAAGGCGGCCAAGCAGAACCGCCAGCTGTCCAACATCGTGCGCCACGCGCTGTAAGACGCAAACGGGCGCTGCCACCGGCAGCGCCCGTCCCTTCACTGCTCGCCGGGCACCGGCTGCAACACCAGCACCAGGCCGCAGGCCGCCACCGCCATGTAGCAGAACGACTGCCAGCTGCCTCCCGCCAGGCCCAGCCAGGGCCCGACGAAGTAGCCACCCACCAGCAGCAGCACCGCCAGCAGCAGCTGGCCGCGAAAATCCGCCCACAACCCGCGCATCCCCTGTACCTGGGCCAGCACCAGCTTCTGCAGCAGCGCGCAGAAACCGGCGAAGGCCAGCAGCAGCGGAATCAGGCTGGCGGCGATATCCTCCAGCAGCAGCGGCGCCAGACCGTAATGCTCCAGCGCCGGCAGCAGCACGAAATACAGCAGCCACAGGCCGCCGACCCAGAAGGTCTGCGCCAGACGCCAGCTGATGGCGCCGGCGCGCGGCGGCATGCGGGAGCGGAGCGCGTCAGAGATGGCGCACCTCGACGATCTCGTACTCGACCTTGCCGCTCGGGGTCTGCACCACCACCACGTCACCCTCCTCCTTGCCCACCAGGGCGCGGGCGATGGGCGAGCTGACCGAGAGCTTGCCGGCCTTGATGTCAGCCTCGTCGTCGCCGACGATCTGGTAGGTCACGCTCTCGTCGGTGTCGCAGTTGGCGATCTCCACGGTGGTGCCGAAGATCACCTTGCCGGTGTGGGGGATGGCCGTCACGTCGATGATCTGGGCGTTCTGCAGGCGACCTTCGATGTCGCGGATGCGCGCCTCGACCATGCCCTGCTGTTCGCGGGCGGCATGGTATTCGGCGTTTTCCTTCAGGTCACCCAGCTCGCGCGCTTCGGCGATGGCCTGGGTGATCTGCGGGCGCAGCACGGTCTTCAGATGCTTCAGCTCGTCCTCCAGGGCGCGCGCGCCCTGGACGGTCATCGGGAACTTGCTCATGCCTTGATTCCTGCATGGAGATCCTGCAGACGGCGCACGGTCTTCTCGGGACCGAACTTGAGCGCTTCACAGATCGCCTGGCCACCGGCGATGGTGGTGGTGATGCAGATCTTGTGCTGCAGGGCGTTGCGACGGATGGAGAAGGAGTCGGCGATCGACTGACGGCCTTCGGTGGTGTTGATGATCAGATTGACCTCGTCGTTCTTGATCATGTCGACCACGTGCGGACGGCCCTCGGTCACCTTGTTGACGCGGCGCACCGGCAGGCCTTCGGCCTCGATCACCTTGGCGGTACCGGCGGTGGCCACCACTTCGAAACCGAGGTCGATCAGGTCGCGGGCGACCTGGGCGACGAAGCGCTTGTCGTCCTCGCGCACGCTGATGAACGCGGTGCCGCCGGTCGGCAGGATCTCGCTGGCGCCGAGCTGGGCCTTGGCGAAGGCCTCGGCGAAGCTGTCGCCCACGCCCATCACCTCGCCGGTGGACTTCATCTCCGGGCCGAGGATCGGGTCGACGCCGGGGAACTTGGCGAACGGGAACACCGCTTCCTTGACGCTGTAGTACGGCGGGATCACCTCGGCGGTGAAGCCGACTTCCTCGAGGCTCTTGCCGGCCATCACGCGGGCGGCGACCTTGGCCAGCGACTCGCCGACGCACTTGGAGACGAACGGCACGGTACGCGAGGCGCGCGGGTTGACCTCGATGACGTAGATGTCCTCGCCCTGCACGGCCATCTGCACGTTCATCAGGCCGACCACGCCGAGCTCCAGGGCCATCTTCTTGACCTGGCTGCGGATCTCGTCCTGGATGTGCTTGGGCAGCGAGTACGGCGGCAGCGAGCAGGCGGAGTCGCCGGAGTGCACGCCGGCCTGCTCGATGTGCTGCATGATCGCGCCAATCACCACGGTCTGGCCGTCGCACACCGCGTCGATGTCGACCTCGATGGCGCAGTTGAGGAAGTGGTCGAGCAGCACCGGGCTGTCGTTGGACACCTTCACCGCTTCGCGCATGTAGCGCTTGAGTTCTTCTTCCTGGTAGACGATCTCCATCGCCCGGCCGCCCAGCACGTAGGACGGACGCACCACCAGCGGATAGCCGATGACCTTGGAGTGGGCCAGGGCCTCGTCCTCGCTGCGCGCGGTGGCGTTGGCCGGCTGGCGCAGGCCGAGGCGCTGGACCATCTGCTGGAAGCGCTCGCGGTCCTCGGCGCGGTCGATGGCGTCCGGGGTGGTGCCGATGATCGGCACGCCGGCCTCTTCCAGGGCACGGCAGATCTTCAGCGGGGTCTGGCCGCCGAACTGCACGATGACGCCCTTGGGCTGCTCGACGCGGACGATCTCCAGCACGTCCTCCAGGGTCACCGGCTCGAAGTACAGGCGGTCGGAGGTGTCGTAGTCGGTGGAGACGGTTTCCGGGTTGCAGTTGACCATGATGGTCTCGTAGCCGTCTTCGCGCATGGCGAGGGCGGCATGGACGCAGCAGTAGTCGAACTCGATGCCCTGGCCGATGCGGTTCGGACCGCCGCCGAGGATCATGATCTTGTCGCGCGACGACGGGTTGGCCTCGCACTCTTCCTCGTAGGTCGAGTACATGTAGGCGGTGTCGGTGGCGAACTCGGCGGCGCAGGTATCGACGCGCTTGTACACCGGCACGACCTTGAGCTTCTGGCGGTGGCTGCGCAGGTTCTTCTCGGTGACGCCGAGCAGCTTGGCCAGACGGGCGTCGGAGAAGCCCTTGCGCTTGAGCTTCCACATCAGGTCGCGGTCGAGACTGGACAGGCCGAGGGTCTTGACCTGTTCCTCGTCCTTGACCAGGTCCTCGATCTGCACCAGGAACCAGTGGTCGATCTTGGTCAGCGCATAGACGTCGTCGATGCTCAGGCCGGCGCGGAAGGCGTCGGCGACGTACCAGATGCGCTCGGCGCCCGGCACGGTCAGCTCGCGCCTGAGGATGCTCTGGGCATCCGGATCGGTCAGTTCCAGCTTCGGATCGAAGCCGGTGGCGCCGACTTCCAGGCCGCGCAGGGCCTTCTGCACCGACTCCTGGAAGGTGCGACCGATGGCCATCACTTCACCGACCGACTTCATCTGGGTGGTCAGGCGGGCGTCGGCCTTGGGGAACTTCTCGAAGGCGAAGCGCGGGATCTTGGTGACCACGTAGTCGATCGACGGCTCGAAGGAGGCCGGGGTGCGGCCGCCGGTGATGTCGTTGGACAGCTCGTCGAGGGTGTAGCCGACCGCCAGCTTGGCGGCGATCTTGGCGATCGGGAAGCCGGTGGCCTTGGAAGCCAGTGCCGAGGAACGCGACACGCGCGGGTTCATCTCGATCACCACCATGCGGCCGTCCTTCGGGTTGATGCCGAACTGGACGTTGGAGCCGCCGGTTTCCACGCCGATCTCGCGCAGCACCGCCAGCGAGGCGTTGCGCATGATCTGGTATTCCTTGTCGGTCAGGGTCTGCGCCGGCGCGACGGTGATCGAGTCGCCGGTGTGCACGCCCATCGGATCGAAGTTCTCGATGGCACAGACGATGATGCAGTTATCCTTCTTGTCGCGGACCACCTCCATCTCGTATTCCTTCCAGCCGATCAGCGACTCGTCGATCAGCAGCTCGCTGGTCGGCGACAGGTCGAGACCGCGGGTGCAGATTTCCTCGAACTCTTCACGGTTGTAGGCGATGCCGCCACCGGTGCCGCCCATGGTGAACGACGGGCGGATGATGCAGGGGAAGCCGACCTTGTCGAGCACGCCGTAGGCTTCGTCCATGTTGTGGGCGATGCCGGAGCGCGGACAGGCCAGGCCGATGTCGCGCATGGCCTTGTCGAAGCGCGAGCGGTCCTCGGCCTTGTCGATGGTGTCGGCGTTGGCGCCGATCATCTCGACGCCGAACTTGGCCAGCACGCCGTGCTTTTCCAGATCCAGCGCGCAGTTCAGCGCGGTCTGGCCGCCCATGGTCGGCAGCAGGGCGTCGGGACGCTCCTTCTCGATGATCTTGGCCACGGTCTGCCATTTGATCGGCTCGATGTAGGTGGCGTCGGCCATGGCCGGGTCGGTCATGATGGTGGCCGGGTTGGAGTTCACCAGGATGACGCGGAAGCCTTCCTCGCGCAGGGCCTTGCAGGCCTGGGCGCCGGAATAGTCGAACTCGCAGGCCTGGCCGATGACGATGGGGCCGGCGCCGAGGATCAGGATACTTTTAATGTCTGTACGTTTTGGCATGGTCTCTCACACGAATCCGTTGATCTGTCGGCAAACTCAGCGACGCTTGGCCATTTCGGCGATGAAGCGGTCGAACAGCGGGGCCACGTCGTGCGGGCCCGGGCTGGCTTCCGGGTGGCCCTGGAAGCTGAAGGCGACCTTGTCGGTACGCTCGATGCCTTGCAGAGTGCCGTCGAACAGCGATTTGTGGGTGGCGCGCAGGTTGCCCGGCAGGCTGGTCTCGTCGGCGCAGAAGCCGTGGTTCTGGCTGGTGATCATCACCACGCCGCTGTCCAGATCCTGCACCGGGTGGTTGGCGCCGTGGTGGCCGTGGCCCATCTTCATGGTCTTGGCGCCGGAGGCCAGGGCCAGCAGCTGGTGGCCGAGGCAGATGCCGAACACCGGGATCTCGGTCTCCAGCACGTCCTTGATCGCCTGGATGGCGTAGTCGCACGGCTCGGGGTCGCCCGGGCCGTTGGACAGGAACACGCCGTCCGGATTCATCGCCAGCACGGTGCTGGCCGGGGTCTGCGCCGGCACCACGGTCACGCGGCAGCCGCGCGCCACCAGCATGCGCAGGATGTTCAGCTTGACGCCGAAGTCGTAGGCCACCACGTGGTAGGGCAGCTCGCTGGCGGGGATTTCCGGGTGGCTGTCGCTTTCCAGGCTCCACACGCTGGAGCGCCACTCGTAGGTCTCGCTGCAGCTGACCACCTTGGCCAGGTCCATGCCCTTGAGGCCGGGGAAGCTGCGCGCCAGTTCCAGCGCCTTCTCCTCGGTGGCGTCGTCGCCGGCGAGGATGCAGCCGTTCTGCGAGCCCTTCTCGCGCAGGATGCGGGTCAGGCGGCGGGTGTCGATGCCGGCGATGGCGACGGTACCGTGCTCCTTCAGGTAGTCCGGCAGCGACTGCCGGTTGCGCCAGCTGCTGGCCAGCAGCGGCAGGTCGCGGATGATCAGGCCGGCGGCCCACACCTTGTTCGACTCGGCGTCCTCCGGCGTGGTGCCGGTGTTGCCGATGTGCGGGTAGGTCAGAGTGACGATCTGCTGGCAGTAGGAAGGATCGGTGAGAATTTCCTGATAGCCGGTCATGGCGGTGTTGAAGACCACCTCGCCGACGGTCTGGCCGTCAGCGCCGATGGCTTCACCGCGGAAAATGCTGCCGTCGGCAAGCGCGAGTATGGCTGGCTTAGTCAAGAAGACCTCCCGTAGATTGAAGCGGTTCATGCAAATTCAGGTTGCAAAAAAGCGGAATGACGTGAGAACCACATCACCCCGCTTCTTTGTCATATTGCTTGCATGCTCGTAGTGGACACACTAAAGCGGCATTTTAGAGCAAAAATCAGCCAACGGAAAGGGCCGGTCGGCCGGGCGACCGCAGCCCATGCACCCTTGCAGTGCAGGCGACCGCCGGCCGCCGCGGGCCGTTCAGCGCAGATCGAGCACATCCTGCATGTCGTACAGCGCCGGCGCACGCCCTTCCAGCCACAGCGCCGAGCGCACCGCGCCCTTGGCGAAGGTCATCCGACTGGAGGCCTTGTGGGTGATCTCGACCCGCTCGCCGTCGGCGGCGAACAGCACGGTGTGGTCGCCGACCACGTCGCCGGCACGCACGGTGGCGAAGCCGATGGTCTCGCGCTCGCGCGCACCGGTCTGACCCTCGCGGCCGTAGACCGCGACCTTGCGCAGGTCACGCCCCAGGGCGCTGGCCACCACCTCGCCCATGCGCAGGGCGGTGCCGGACGGCGCGTCGACCTTGTGACGGTGATGGGCCTCGATGATCTCGATGTCCACCTCGTCGCCCAGCACGCGCGCCGCGGTATCCAGCAGCTTCAGGCACAGGTTGACGCCGACGCTGAAGTTGGCGGCGAACACGATGGGAATCTCGCGCGCCGCCTCGGCCAGCCGCTGCTTCTCCTCCGGCGTGAAGCCGGTGGTGCCGATGACCATGGCCTTGCCGGCCGCGCGGCAGACTTCGAGATTCTTCAGGGTGACGCTCGGATGGGTGAAGTCGATCAGCACGTCGAAGTCATCCAGCACCTGGGCGAGATCGCTGGCCAGGGCCACGCCAAGGCGGCCGACACCGGCCAGCTCGCCGGCATCGGCGCCGATCAGGCTGCTGTCCGGACGATCCACCGCCGCGCTCAGCACGGCGCCGGGCGCCTGCTGCACCGCCTCGACCAGCGTCTTGCCCATGCGCCCGGCGGCGCCCATCACTGCAATACGTCGCATAACTCTGCTCCGGAGGGCGGCCCGCGCCGCCGTCCTGTTCGGTTAAAGATCGTCGAAGAAGCGCTTCACACCCTCGAACCAGCCACTGGCCTTGGGCGAGTGCGAGCTGTCGCCCTGCAGGGTGCTGCGGAACTCCTCGAGCAGTTCGCGCTGGCGCTTGTCCAGGTTGACCGGGGTCTCCACCACCACCCGGCACATCAGGTCGCCGGCCCCGCCGCCACGCACCGGGGTCACCCCCTTGCCGCGCAGGCGGAACAGCTTGCCGGTCTGGGTCGCCTCGGGGATCTTCAGCTTGACCCGGCCGTCGAGGGTCGGCACCTCGAGCTCGCCGCCCAGCGCCGCATCGGCGAAGCTGATCGGTACTTCGCAGTACAGGTGCTTGCCGTCGCGCTGGAAGATCGCATGTTCGCGCACATTGACCACGACGTACAGGTCGCCGGACGGGCCGCCCAGGGTTCCGGCCTCGCCCTCGCCGGACAGACGGATGCGGTCGCCACTGTCGACGCCGGCCGGCACCTTGACCGACAGGGTCTTGTGCTCCTCGACGCGCCCCTGACCGTGGCAGCTGCCGCAGGGATCGGAAATCATCTTGCCGCTGCCGTGGCAGCGCGGGCAGGCCTGCTGCACCGAGAAGAAGCCCTGCTGCATGCGCACCTGGCCGACGCCACCACAGGTGGTGCAGGTCACCGGCGAGCTGCCCTTCTTGGCGCCGCTGCCGTCGCAGGTCTTGCACGCCACCAGGGTCGGCACGCGGATGGTCACCGTGGTGCCGCGCACCGCCTCCTCGAGGTCCAGCTCGAGGGTGTAGCGCAGGTCGCTGCCGCGCTGCGGGCCACCGCGCGCACCGCCGCGCCCACCACCGAAGAAGTCGCTGAACACGTCGCCGAAGATGTCGGAGAAGTTGGCGCCACCGGCACCGAAGCCGGCACCGCCACCCATGCTCGGATCGACCCCGGCATGGCCGTACTGGTCGTAGGACGCACGCTTGCTGGCGTCGGAGAGCACCTCGTAGGCCTCGTTGGCCTCCTTGAATTTCTCCTCGGCCGCCTTGTCGTCGGGATTGCGGTCGGGGTGATACTTCATCGCCAGGCGACGGTAGGCCTTCTTCAGCTCTGCCTCGCTGGCGCCGCGCTCGACGCCGAGCACCTCGTAATAGTCACGTTTTGCCATGGATCTCGTGCACTCCGGTTTCATCTTCCCCAGACACGCCGACGCGGGAGCAAGCTCCCGCGCGGCGGTTCAGGCCCGCCGCAGGGGCGGCAGGCCGGGGCGGAAGCAAGCGTGACGCTTACTTGTTGTCCTTGACCTCTTCGAACTCGGCGTCGACCACGTCGTCGCCGGGCGCCTTGTCCTGCTTGGCGCCGCCGCCCTGCTGGGTGGCGTCTTGGGCCTGCTCGGCGTACAGCTTCTGCGCCAGCGGCGCGGACGCCGCGGACAGGGCGTTGATCTTGGCCTCGATGGTCGCCTTGTCGTCGCCCTTCACGGCCGCTTCCAGCTCGCCCAGCGCGGTCTCGATGGCCGCCTTCTCCTCGGCGGTCGCCTTGTCGCCGGCCTCGGTGACCATCTTGCGGGTGGCGTGCACCAGCTGGTCGCCCTGGTTGCGCGCGGCGACCAGTTCCTCGAACTTGCGGTCTTCCTCGGCGTTGGCCTCGGCGTCGCGGACCATCTGCTGGATCTCTTCCTCGGACAGGCCGGAGTTGGCCTTGATCACGATGGACTGCTGCTTGCCGGTGGCCTTGTCCTTGGCGGACACGTGCAGGATGCCGTTGGCGTCGATGTCGAAGGTGACCTCGATCTGCGGCACGCCGCGCGGCGCCGGCGGGATGTCGGCGAGGTCGAAGCGGCCCAGCGACTTGTTCTGCCCGGCCTGCTTGCGCTCGCCCTGCAGCACGTGGATGGTCACCGCGCTCTGGTTGTCGTCGGCGGTGGAGAACACCTGCGACTTCTTGGTCGGGATAGTGGTGTTCTTCTCGATCAGCGCGGTCATCACCCCGCCCAGGGTCTCGATGCCCAGGGTCAGCGGGGAGACGTCGAGCAGCAGCACGTCCTTGACGTCGCCGGCCAGCACGGCGCCCTGGATGGCGGCGCCCATGGCCACGGCCTCGTCCGGGTTGACGTCCTTGCGCGGCTCCTTGCCGAAGAACTCGGCGACCTTCTGCTGCACCATCGGCATGCGGGTCTGGCCGCCGACCAGGATCACCTCGTCGATCTTGCCGGCGTCGATGCCGGCGTCCTTCAGGGCGATGCGGCACGGCTCGATGGTGCGCGCGACCAGGTCCTCGACCAGCGCTTCCAGCTTGGCGCGAGAGATCTTCACGTTGAGGTGCTTGGGACCGGTGGCGTCGGCGGTGATGTACGGCAGGTTGACGTCGGTCTGCTGGCTGGAGGACAGCTCGATCTTGGCCTTCTCGGCGGCTTCCTTCAGGCGCTGCATGGCCAGCGGGTCGCCCTTGAGGTCGATGCCGCTTTCCTTCCTGAACTCGTCGACGAGGTAGTCGATCAGGCGCATGTCGAAGTCTTCGCCACCGAGGAAGGTGTCGCCGTTGGTGGCCAGCACCTCGAACTGGTGCTCGCCGTCGACCTCGGCGATCTCGATCACCGACACGTCGAAGGTGCCGCCACCCAGGTCGTAGACGATGATGGTGTGGTCGCCCTTGGCCTTGTCCATGCCGTAGGCCAGCGCCGCGGCGGTCGGCTCGTTGATGATGCGCTTGACGTCGAGGCCGGCGATGCGGCCGGCGTCCTTGGTGGCCTGGCGCTGGCTGTCGTTGAAGTAGGCCGGCACGGTGATCACCGCCTCGGTGACCGCCTCGCCGAGGTAGTCCTCGGCGGTCTTCTTCATCTTCTTCAGCACTTCGGCGCTGATCTGCGGCGGCGCCATCTTCTGGCCCTTCACTTCCACCCAGGCGTCGCCGTTGTCGGCCTTGGCGATCTTGTAGGGCACCAGCTTGATGTCCTTCTGCACCACGTCCTCTTCGAAGCGACGGCCGATCAGGCGCTTCACCGCGAACAGGGTGTTGTGCGGGTTGGTGACGGCCTGGCGCTTGGCGCTCTGACCGACCAGGATCTCGCCGTCGTTGGTGTAGGCGATGATCGACGGGGTGGTGCGCGCACCTTCGGCGTTCTCGATCACCTTGGCGACGCCGTTCTCCAGAACGGACACGCAGGAGTTGGTGGTGCCCAGGTCGATACCGATGATTTTGCCCATATTCACTCTCCCGAAACTTGGATTCCGGCAGCCGCACGGCGGCTGCCCGGATGACTCAGATGCTTGGCACTACAGATGGGGATGCCCCGACGGCTTTCAAGGGCATTCCCGGCGATTGGTTCATTCGGCCTTGCTGACCACCACCATGGCCGGGCGCAGCAGCCGACCGTTGAGCAGGTAGCCCTTCTGGAACACCTTGAGCACGCTGCCCGGCTCGACGCTGTCGCTCGGCTGCATGGCCATCGCCTGGTGGTGCTCGGGGTTGAACGGCTCGCCGTGCGGGTCGAGCGCCTCGACCTGGTAGCGCTTGAGGGTGTCGTGGAAGGCCTTGAGGGTCAGCTCCATGCCCTCGCGCATCGGGCGCAGCGCCTCGTCGGCCGGATCGGACAGCTCGAGGCCGCGCTCCAGGCTGTCGACCACCAGCAGCAGGTCTCCGGCGAACTTCTCCAGGGCGAACTTGTGCGCCTTCTCGACGTCCTGCTCGGCGCGGCGGCGCACGTTCTGCAGTTCGGCAACGGCGCGCAGGGCCTGGTCACGGGCCTCGGCCAGCTGCTCCTCGAGCGCCTGCACGCGCTGCGCCAGGTCTTCGCCGGCGGCGGTTGCCTCGCCCTGCACCTCGGCCTCGGGGCCCTGCGGATCAAGCTTCTGTTCGTCAGCCATGGATGTCTCCTTGAAAACAACGGTCGGGCGCTGCCCGCGATTCAGCCCGCTATATGGGGGCGCCCGCGCCGGCTTCAAGGGGGATTGCCGTCGCAAAGTGGACTACTGTATAAATCAACACATACTGTACAAATACACAGACAACCACCCGCGAGGTCCCGCGCCATGCTCGCGCACCTGTCGATCCGCAACTACGCCATCGTCGAGCAGCTCGATCTCGAGCTGCGCCCCGGCATGAGCGTCATCACCGGCGAGACCGGCGCCGGCAAGTCGATCATGCTCGACGCCCTCGGCCTGGCGCTGGGCGATCGCGCCGACAGCGGCGTGGTGCGCCCCGGCGCCGACAAGGCCGACATCCTCGCCAGCTTCGAGCTCGGCGAGATCGCCGAGGCCCGCCAGTGGCTGGCCGAACGCGACCTGGACAACGACGGCCCGTGCATCCTGCGCCGGGTGATCACCGTCGAAGGCCGCTCGCGCGCCTACATCAACGGCACGCCCTGCCCGCTCGGCGACCTGAAGAGCCTCGGCGAGCTGCTGATCGACATCCACAGCCAGCACGAGCACCAGTCGCTGCTCAAGCCCGACACCCACCGCCGCCTGCTCGACGCCTACGCCGGCGCCGGCGAACTGGCGCGCCAGGTGCAGCTGGCCGCCCAGCGCTGGCGGCAGACGCGCAGCGAACTGCAGCGCCTGAGCCAGAGCAGCGAGGAGCAGCGCGCCCGCCAGCAGCTGCTCAGCTACCAGCTCGAGGAGCTGGACAACCTCACCCTCGGCGCCGGCGAGCTGGAAGCGCTGGAACAGGAGCAGCGCACCCTGGGCAACGCCGAGGCGCTGCTCGGCGCCTGCCGCCAGGTCATCGACATCTGCAGCGAGAACGACGGCGGCACCGTGCTGGGCAGCCTGCGCTGCAGCGTGCAGCGTCTCTCCGCCGGCCAGGGCCAGCCGGCGGCACTGGAGGAAGCGATCACCCTGCTGGCCAGCGCGCAGATCCAGGTCGAGGAGGCGGTGAGCAGCCTCAACCGCTTCATCGACCACTTCGACGCCGACCCGCGCCGCCTGCAGCAGGTCGAGGAGCGCCTGGACAGCATCTACAGCCTGGCGCGCAAGCACCGCGTGCAGCCGGCCGAACTGGCCGAACTGCAGCAGCGCCTGCGCGACGAGCTGGCCGGACTGCATGCCGGCGACGAAGCCATCGAGCGACTCGGCGAGGAGCTGGCGGCGTACGCCCGCCACTACCAGGAACGGGCCGGCGAACTGAGCGCACGGCGCCGCGACGCCGCCGGTCGCCTGGCCGCTGCGGTGGAAACGGAAATGCAGCGCCTGGGCATGCCCGGCGGGCGCTTCGCCATCGCCCTGCAGCCGCAGGCCGGCGAGGAACCGCAGCCGCACGGCCAGGAGCAGGTGGAGTTCCAGGTCAGCGCCAACCCCGGCCAGCCGCTGAAGAACATCGCCAGGGTCGCCTCCGGCGGCGAGCTGTCGCGCATCAGCCTGGCCATCCAGGTGATCACCGCGCAGACCTCGCGCACCCCGACCCTGGTGTTCGACGAAGTCGACGTCGGCATCGGCGGCCCCACCGCCGAAGTGGTCGGCCAGCTGCTGCGCCGCCTGGGCGAGCGCGGCCAGGTGATCACCGTCACCCACCTGCCGCAGGTCGCCGCCCAGGGCCATCAGCACCTGTTCGTGCACAAGCAGCGCGGCAGCGACGCGACGCGCACCGCAGTCGCGGTGCTCGGACCGCACCAGCGCATCGAGGAAGTGGCACGCATGCTCGGCGGCCTCGATCTGACCCGCGAGTCTCTGGCCCACGCCCGCAAGATGATCACCAGCGCCCGGACCTGAAACAGCGCCCCCCACAAACGACAAGGGCGACCCCGCGGGGTCGCCCTTGTCGTCCGGTCCGGACCTCAGTCCTTCTTGCGCACGTAGAGCACCAGATTGTGGTCGACCAGTTCGTAACCGTGCTGGGCGGCGATCTCACGCTGCAGCTTCTCGATCTGCGGATCTATGAATTCGATCACCTCGCCGCTGTCGACGTTGATCATGTGGTCGTGGTGGGCACCGTCGGACAGCTCGAACACCGCATGGCCGCCGTCGAAGTTGTGGCGCTCCACCAGGCCGGCCGCCTCGAACTGGGTCAGCACCCGGTAGACGGTGGCCAGACCGACGTCCTCGCCAGCCTCCATCAGCGCCTTGTACACATCCTCGGCGCTCATGTGACGGTTATCGGAAGAGTCCAGCATCTGCAGGATCTTGATCCGGGGCAGGGTGACCTTGAGGCCGACTTTGCGCAGTTCGTTGTTTTCAACCATGTTCAGCTTTCTCGCGGGGGAGCGCTTCGCAGCCCCCCTCAATGCGGGTATGATCCCGTTTCTGTTGCCCGCCAAGATAGTGGAAGAGACCCACCGATGCAAAAAGCCAAGCTCATGCTGACCGGCCTCACCTTCCTGGGACTTGCAGCACTCGCCGGCTGTTCGTTTCCGGGGGTGTACAAGATCGATATCCAGCAGGGCAACGTGGTTACTCAGGACATGATAGACCAGTTGCGCCCCGGAATGACCCGGCGCCAGGTGCGGTTTATCATGGGCAACCCGCTGATCACAGATACCTTCCACGCCAACCGCTGGGACTACCTGTACAGCATCCAGCCCGGCGGCGGCGCGCGCCAGCAGGAGCGCATCAGCCTGATGTTCGACGGCAACGACCAGCTGGTCGGCCTGTCCGGCGACTTCATGCCCGGCCAGAGCCGCGACGAGGCCATTCTCGGCAGCGACAGCGATACCCAGGTGGTCGAGCAGGCTCCGACCGAAGGCACTCGCCCCGCAGCGCCCGAAGTCGTCGAACCCACCCCGGCAGCCGGCTCGCTGCTCGAGCAGATCCAGCGCGAAGTCGACGAGACCAAGGCAGTGCCGGTGCCGACGCCCGCGCCGCTGGATGTCGACGCCGAGTGAACCCCCCGGCGCAGATAGCAGAACGCCCGAGACCTGTCTCGGGCGTTTGCGTTTACGGGCGTCAGGCGTCCTCGCCGCCCTTGGCCCTGGCCACCTTGGCCGCGCGCTGCTTGCGCGCCTCCTTGGGATCGGCGATCAGCGGCCGGTAGATTTCCACCCGCTCGCCTTCCTCCAGCACCCGCTCCTCCGGCCTGGGCACCGCCTTGCCGAAGATGCCCATGGGCGCGCTGGCCACATCCAGGCCGGGAAAGAACGCGGCGATCCCCGAGCGCTCGGCGGCCTCGCGCATGCTGGTACCACGCGGCACGCTGAGGCGCAGCAGTTTCTGCCTGTCGGCGAGGGCGTAGACCACCTCCACCGCGATGCTGTCCGGCTTATCCATACAGCTGCCTGGCTCTCTGGCAGAAGGCGTCGACCATGGTGGTCGCCGCCTGGTTGAACAACGGCCCGAGGGTGGCCTTGACCAGCGCCCCGGAGTAGTCGAAGGTCAGGTCAAGGGTGATCTTGCAGGCGCTGTCGCTCAGCGCCTGGAACTGCCACAGGCCGTACAGGGCGCTGAACGGCCCCTGCTCCAGCTTCATCTCGATCGACTCGCCCGGCACCAGGGTATTGCAGGTGGTGAACTGCTGGCTGATCCCGGCACGCCCCACCTTGAGGGTGGCGCGCATGCGCGTCGGGCCGCTCTCCAGCACCTCGGTCGCCGAGCACCAGGGCAGGAACTGCGGATAGCTGGCCACGTCGTTGACCAGGTCATACAGCGCCTGCGCCGGATAGGGCAGCAGGGCCGAACGTTGGATGTGCGTGCTCATGCAGGACTCGCCGGAAAATATCCGCGCATTGTCCGGATTTCGCCGGCACGGCTCAAGCGCCACACCGCGCGAGACGCATGGCGCTGCGCGCGGCAAGTCCCTATAATGCGCGGCCTATGGCTAAACAGAAAAAACACCCCGCCGGCACCATCGCCCTCAACAAGAAGGCGTTGCACGACTATCACATCGACCAGCGCTTCGAGGCGGGCATCGCCCTCGCAGGCTGGGAGATCAAGAGCCTGCGCGCCGGCAAGGGCCAGCTCACCGACAGCTACGTGCTGCTCAAGGACGGCGAGGCCTGGCTGTTCGGCAGCCACATCACTCCGCTGAACGCCGCAAGCACCCACGTCATCGCCGACCCGACGCGCACCCGCAAGCTGCTGCTGCACAAGCAGGAACTGGGCAAGCTGTTCGGCGCCGTGCAGCAGAAGGGCTACGCCTGCGTCGCCCTCGCCCTGTACTGGAAGAAGCACCTGGTCAAGTGCGAGATCGCCCTGGCCAAGGGCAAGAAGGAATTCGACAAGCGCGCCGTGGCGAAGGAGCGCGACTCCGACCGCGAGATCCAGCGCGCCATCCGCAGCAAGGGCAAGGACGACTGAGCCTGCCCGGCGCCGCCCTCCGCGGTCGGCGCCAGCCCCTGCCTAGCCCTCCGGCAAGCCCTGCCGGCGCCGCGCCCGCGCCTCGCGCCGTGCCTCCTGCTGCACCTCGGCCAGCACCTCCTGCACGTAGTGGATGTGCCGGCTGGAAATCGCCCGCGCGTCCTCGGCGCGCCCCTCGACGATCGCCTCGTACAGCTCGCGGTGCTGACGCATCAGCATCTCGCGGGTCTCGCCGCGCTGCGCGTACATGCCGCCGATATTGGTCACCACGTTTCGCTTGAGCAGGTCGAACAGCCCCTTGATAGTGTGCAGCAGCACGGCGTTGTGGCTGGCCTCGGCGATCGCCAGGTGGAAGCTGGCGTCGGCCAGCCCCTCCTCCGCCCCACCGCCCGGCCGCGACGCCGCATAGCAGGCCTGCAGGCGCTCGAAGGCCTCGCGCAGGCGCGCGTGGTCGACCGGCGTGGCGCGCTGCGCGGCGTAGTAGGCGCAGGCGCCCTCCAGGGTGTGGCGGAACTCCAGCAGGTCGCGCTGCGCCTCGCTGCTGGTCTCCAGCAGCTGCAGCAGCGGATCGCTGAAGGTCGCGCCGAGCGCCTCGGCAACAAAGGTGCCACCACCCTGGCGGCTGACCAGCAGACCACGTGCCGCCAGCTTCTGGATCGCCTCGCGCAGCGAGGGCCGCGACACGCCGAACTGCTCGGCCAGCGCGCGCTCCGGCGGCAGGCGCTCG
The DNA here is from genome assembly GCF_904426495.1 of Pseudomonas sp. OF001. Lineage (NCBI taxonomy): Bacteria > Pseudomonadati > Pseudomonadota > Gammaproteobacteria > Pseudomonadales > Pseudomonadaceae > Pseudomonas > Pseudomonas sp. OF001. Next base: position 55,218 of record NZ_CAJGBM010000034.1, read on the forward strand.
CCGGACTTGAGCGAGCCCTCGAGGATCATCGCCTCGAGGCGCTCGACGATGTCATCCGACAGACGGCGCTGCCGAACCGGACCGAATCCCATTGCTCCCCTCTCCACTGGTTTGACCACCAAACGCCCGCCCCATCGGGGCGGCCGGCAAGCCTAGCGCCGTCGGCGCCAACCTTACAGAGCGGCGCCGCCCGACGAAAGTCGTAGCGGGGTGAATTGACAGCATCCCCGCTGACTTTTTAACCTGACCGGCGCCGCCTGTAAATTGGTATTACCAATTCAGGCCAACAAGTCCAAGAACCGGCCAACGAGGTCCAGCCATGTCTGCTCCGCTCGCCCGTTACACCCTGTCCACCTGCCTGCGCACCGCGCGCTGATCCGAGGTATCGCCATGCAACCCGGAATCCTTGCGCTGCTCGCCTTCTCCCCGATCCTGCTCGCCGCCATCCTGCTGGTCGGCCTGCGCTGGCCGGCCAAGCGCGCCATGCCGCTGGTCTACCTGCTCACCGCCGGCATCGGCCTGTACGTGTGGGACATGAGCCTCAACCGCGTGCTCGCCTCCACCGTGCAGGGCCTGATCATCACCATCGGCGTGCTGTGGATCATCTTCGGCGCCATCCTGCTGCTCAATACCCTCAAGCACTCCGGCGGCATCACCGCGATCCGCGCCGGCTTCGCCACCATCAGCCCCGACCGCCGCATCCAGGCCATCATCATCGCCTGGCTGTTCGGCTGCTTCATCGAGGGCGCCTCCGGCTTCGGCACCCCGGCGGCCATCGCCGCGCCGCTGCTGGTGGCCATCGGCTTCCCGGCGCTGGCCGCGGTACTGCTCGGCATGCTGGTGCAGAGCACCCCGGTGTCCTTCGGCGCGGTCGGCACGCCGATCATCATCGGCGTCAACAGCGGCCTGGACACCGCCAGCCTCGGCGCGCGCCTGGTCGAGCAGGGCTCCAGCTGGGAGCAGTTCCTGCAGCTGATCACCAGCAACGTGGCGATCATCCACGCCACCGTCGGCACCCTGATGCCGCTGATCATGGTGCTGATGCTGACCCGCTTCTTCGGCAAGGAGAAGAGCTGGAAGGCCGGCTTCGAGGTGCTGCCGTTCGCCATCTTCGGCGGCCTGGCCTTCACCCTGCCCTACGTCGCCACCGGCGTGCTCCTCGGTCCGGAGTTCCCCTCGCTGGCCGGCGGGCTGATTGGTCTGGCCATTGTCACCACCGCCGCCCACTTCGGCTTCCTGGTACCGAAGAAGACCTGGGACTTCGCCGATGCCAAGGACTGGCCGAGCGAGTGGCTGGGCAGCGTGGAGATGAAGCTCGACAGCCTCACCCAGCGCCCGATGAGCACCCTGCGCGCCTGGCTGCCCTACGTGCTGGTCGGCGCCCTGCTGGTGATCAGCCGGGTGTTCCCGGAAGTCGGCGCCGCGCTCAAGTCGGTAGTGCTGGTATTCCCCGACCTGCTCGGCGAGAAGGGCATCAAGGCCGACTTCATGCCGCTGTACCTGCCGGGCGGCATCCTGGTCGCCGTGGTCATCGCCACCTTCTTCCTGCACGGCATGAAGCTGCGCGAGCTGACCGCCGCGGTCGGCGAGTCGAGCAAGGTGCTGCTCGGCGCCGGCTTCGTGCTGCTGTTCACCGTGCCGATGGTGCGCATCCTGATCAACTCCGGGGTCAACGCCGCCGAGCTGCCGAGCATGCCGATCGCCATGGCGCAGTGGGTGGCCGACAGCGTCGGCGGCATCTACCCGCTGCTGGCGCCGAGCGTCGGCGCCCTGGGCGCCTTCATCGCCGGCTCCAACACGGTGAGCAACATGATGCTCAGCCAGTTCCAGTTCGGCGTGGCCGAGACCCTCGGCATCTCCGGCGCGCTGATCGTCGCCGTGCAAGCCATCGGCGCCGCCGCCGGCAACATGGTGGCGATCCACAACGTGGTGGCCGCCTCGGCCACCGTCGGCCTGCTCGGCCGCGAGGGCACCACCCTGCGCAAGACCGTGTGGCCGACCTTCTACTACGTGCTGTTCACCGGCCTGATCGCCCTGTTCGCGATCTACGTGCTCGGCGTCAGCGACCCGCTGGTGGTCGCCCGCTGACCGGCAACCGCCGATCGTGCGAAATCCGCCTGCGCGCGGATTTCGCCGTTGCCGCCCCCTGTATATAAGCTGGATGGACAACCGGCCCAACCGGAGCCCCGCCATGAGCGACCTGTTCTACAACGCCGCGCCCAACGCCACCCGCGTGGCGCCGCCGCTGCCGACGCCGCGCCAGTACCCGGCGCACAAGCCGGCCAACGTCTACCTGTTCGGCACCTGCGTGCTCGACCTGTTCTTCCCCGAGGCCGGGATGGACGCCATCCGCCTGCTCGAGCGCGAGGGCATCCGCGTGCACTTCCCGCAGGGGCAGAGCTGCTGCGGCCAGCCGGCCTACACCTCCGGCTACACCGACGAGGCCCGCGAGGTGGCGCGCGCCCAGCTCGCCCTGTTCGAACAGGACTGGCCGCTGGTGGTGCCGTCAGGCTCCTGCGCCGGGATGATCCGCCACCACTACGCCGAGCTGTTCAAGGACGAGCCGGCCACCCTCGCCCGCGCCCAGGCGCTGGCCGAGCGCACCTTCGAACTGGCCGAGTTCCTCCTCTATATCTGCAAGGTCGAGCTGCAGGACCAGGGCGCGCCGACCAGGATCGCCCTGCACACCTCCTGCTCGGCGCGCCGCGAGATGAACACCCACCTGCACGGCCGCGCCCTGCTCGCCCAGCTGACCAGGGTCGAGCGCGTCGACCACGACCACGAGAGCGAGTGCTGCGGCTTCGGCGGCACCTTCAGCGTGCGCATGCCGGACATCTCCGGCGCCATGGTCGCCGACAAGACCCGCGCCCTGCAGGAAACCGGCGCCGCCCAGGTGGTCAGCGCCGACTGCGGCTGCCTGCTCAACATCAACGGCGCCTTCGAGAAGCAGAACGCATCGCTGCGCGGCCAGCACCTGGCCAGCTTCCTCTGGCAGCGCACCGGAGGTGCCCGATGAACAGCCAGGTCCGCATCCCCGCGGTGGAGATTCCCAGCCGCGAACTCAAGCACAACGCCCACGCCGCCCTCGGCGACGCCCAGCTGCGCGGCAACATGCGCAAGGCCATGGACTCGCTGATGGCCAAGCGCCTGGCGTCGATGCCCGACGAGCACGAGCGCGAGCACCTGCGCGAGATGGGCAACCACGTGCGTGCCCGCGCGCTGTCGCAGCTGCCCGAGCTGCTCGAGCGGCTGGAAGCCAACCTGACCCGCAACGGTGTGAAGGTGCACTGGGCGGAGACGGTGGACGAGGCCAACGCCATCGTCCTGTCGATCATCCGCGCCCACGAGGCGCGGCAAGTGATCAAGGGCAAGTCGATGGTCAGCGAAGAGATGGACATGAACCATGTGCTGGAAGCCGAGGGCATCGAGGCCCTGGAGTCCGACATGGGCGAGTACATCATCCAGCTCGATCACGAGAAGCCCACCCACATCATCATGCCGGCGATCCACAAGAACGCCCGGCAGGTCGCCGACCTGTTCCACGACCGGCTCGGCGAACCCTATACCGAAGACGTCGACCAGTTGATCCAGACCGGTCGGCGTGTGCTGCGCAAGAAGTTCTTCGAGGCCGACATCGGCGTCTCCGGGGTCAACTTCGCGGTGGCCGAGACCGGCACCCTGCTGCTGGTGGAGAACGAGGGCAACGGCCGCATGTCGACCACCGTGCCGCCGGTGCATATCGCCGTCACCGGGATAGAAAAAGTCGTCGAGAACCTGCGCGACGTGGTGCCGCTGCTGTCGCTCTTGACCCGCTCGGCGCTCGGCCAGGGCATCACCACCTACGTCAACATGATCTCCGGGCCGCGCAAGGCCGACGAGCTGGACGGCCCGCAGGAAGTCCACCTGGTGCTGCTCGACAACGGCCGCAGCCAGGCCTTCGCCGACGGCGAACTGCGCCAGACCCTCAACTGCATCCGCTGCGGCGCCTGCATGAACCACTGCCCGGTGTACACCCGCATCGGCGGCCAGGCCTACGGCACCGTGTATCCGGGGCCGATCGGCAAGATCATCTCGCCGCACCTGATGGGCCTGGAGAACACTCCGGACCACCCGTCGGCGTCCTCACTGTGCGGCGCCTGCGGCGAGGTCTGCCCGGTGAAGATCCCGATCCCCGCGCTGCTGCGCCGCCTGCGCGAGGAGAACGTCAAGAGTCCGGACGCCCCGCACCGGGTGATGCGCGGCCAGGGCAGCAAGTACTCGGCCGGCGAACGCCTGCTGTGGAAGGGCTGGCGGCTGCTCAACACCTCGCCGCTGCTGTACCGCACCTTCGGCTTCTTCGCCACCCGCCTGCGCGGCCTGACGCCGAACCAGCTCGGCCCGTGGACGCAGAACCACAGCGCACCGAAACCCGCCGCCCGCTCGCTGCACGAGCTGGCCCGCGAGCACCTGGAGGGCAAGTGATGTCTGCCAAAGCCAATATCCTCGCCAAGCTGCGCAGGAGCCTCGAAGGCACCCGCCCGCTCGCCGACGACTACGACGTGAGCCTGGTGACCGAGCCGTGGCGCTACCCGGCCGGCGAGCGCGTCAACCGCCTGCGCCAACTGATGGAAGCGGTGCACACCGAGACCCACCTGACCACCACGACCGAGTGGCCGGCGCTGGTCGAGCGGCTGCTCGCCGACAAACAACTGCCCAGCCTGCTGATCGCCCCGGGCACCGCCCACGGCGCCCAGCTGGCCGCGCACTTCGCAGGCCGCGACGGGCTGCCGGCGCTCAAGGCCTACGACCGCCCGGTGGAGGCGTGGAAGGCCGAGCTGTTCGATGACACCCCGGCCAGTCTGACCGGCACCCTCGGCGCCATCGCCGCCACCGGCACCCTGATCCTCTGGCCGGACCGCCACGAGCCGCGCCTGATGAGCCTGGTGCCGCCGGTGCACTTCGCCCTGCTCAGGGCCAGCACGATCCGCGACAACCTCTACGAGGTGATGCAGGAACAGCAGTGGGCCGCCGGCATGCCGACCAACGCCCTGCTGGTGTCCGGGCCGTCGAAGACCGCCGACATCGAGCAGGTGCTGGCCTACGGCGCCCACGGACCCAAGGACCTGATCGTGCTGATCCTGGAGGACGCATGAGTCTGCCGGCCGCCTTCCTGTCCGCCGTCGAGCGACTGATCCCGCGCGAGCGGCGCTTCGACGACCCGCTGTCCACCCTGGCCTTCGGCACCGACGCCAGCTTCTACCGGCTGATCCCCCAGCTGGTGCTGCGCGTCGAATCCGAAGCCGAGGTGGTCGAGCTGCTCAGACTGGCCCATGCCGAGCGCGTGGCGGTGACCTTCCGCGCCGCCGGCACCAGCCTGTCCGGCCAGGCGATCAGCGATTCGGTGCTGATCGTGCTCGGCGACAACTGGAACGGCCGCGAGATCCGCGGCGGCGGCGCGCAGATCCGCCTGCAGCCGGGGGTGATCGGCGCCCAGGCCAACGCCGTGCTGGCGCCGCTGCAGCGCAAGATCGGTCCGGACCCGGCGTCGATCAACGCGGCGAAGATCGGCGGCATCGTCGCCAACAATTCCAGCGGCATGTGCTGCGGCACCGCGCAGAACAGCTACAAGACCCTCGCCGGCCTGCGCCTGGTGCTGGCCGACGGCACCGTGGTGGACAGCGAGGATGCGGCCAGCGTGCGCGCCTTCAGGCAGAGCCACGCCACGCTGCTGGCCGAGCTGGCCGAGCTGGGCCGGCAGACCCGTGCCAACACGGCGCTGGCCGACAGGATCCGTCACAAGTACCGGCTGAAGAACACCACCGGCTTCTCGCTCAACGCGCTCATCGACTACGACGACCCGCTGGACATCCTCAACCACCTGATGGTCGGCTCGGAGGGCACCCTGGGCTTCATCAGCGCGGTGACCTACGACACCGTGCCGGACTACCCGCACAAGGCCAGCGCGCTGATCGTGTTCCCCGACGTGGCGAACTGCTGCCGCGCCGTGCCGGTGCTGCGCCAGCAGCCGGTGTCCGCCGTCGAGCTGCTCGACCGGCGCAGCCTGCGCTCGGTGGAGAACATGAAGGGCATGCCGGCGTGGGTCAGGGAGCTGTCCGCCGGCGCCTGCGCGCTGCTGATCGAGTCGCGCGCCGCCAGCCAGAGCCTGCTGCACGAGCAGATCGCGCAAATCATGGCGTCCATCGCCGGCTTCCCGGTGGAAAAGCAGGTCGACTTCAGCGAGGACCCGGTGGTCTACAACCAGCTGTGGAAGATCCGCAAGGACACCTTCCCGGCGGTCGGCGCGGTGCGCCGTACCGGCACCACGGTGATCATCGAGGACGTCACCTTCCCGGTCGAACAGCTGGCCGAGGGCGTCAACCGCCTGCTGGCGCTGCTGGACAAGCACCGCTACGACGAGGCGATCATCTTCGGCCATGCGCTGGAGGGCAACCTGCACTTCGTGTTCACCCAGGGCTTCGACAGCGACGCGGAGAAGGCCCGCTACGAGGCGTTCATGCAGGACGTCGCCCAACTGGTGGCGGTGGAGTTCGGCGGCGCGCTGAAGGCCGAGCATGGCACCGGGCGCAACATGGCGCCCTTCGTCGAGCTGGAGTGGGGCGAAGAGGCCTACCAGCTGATGTGGAAGATCAAGCGCCTGCTCGACCCGCGCGGCATCCTCAACCCCGACGTGGTGCTCTCCGAGGATCCCGAGATCCACCTGAAGAACCTCAAGCCGCTGCCGGCCGCCGACGAGATCGTCGACAAGTGCATCGAGTGCGGCTTCTGCGAGCCGGTCTGCCCGTCGCGCGGCCTGACCCTGACCCCGCGCCAGCGCATCGTCATCTGGCGCGACATCCAGGCCAGGAAGCGCGCCGGCATCGACACCAGCGAGCTGGAGCGCGCCTACCGCTACCACGGCCTCGACACCTGCGCCGCCACCGGCCTGTGCGCGCAGCGCTGCCCGGTGGGGATCAACACCGGCGACCTGGTGCGCAAGCTGCGCGCCGCCGAGGCGGATCACCCGGGCACCGCGACCTGGCTGGCCGGACACTTCGCCAGCGCGCTCAAGGGCACCCGCCTGACCCTGGCCGCCGCCGACACGGCGCGCCGCCTGCTCGGCGCGCCGCGCCTGGCCGCGCTGAGCGCCGGTCTGCGCCGGCTGTCCGGCGAGCGCCTGCCGCAGTGGACCGCCGCCATGCCGCAGCCGGTGCGCCTGCAGTTGCCGGCCGCGCCGCAACAGACGGAAAAGCCGCGGGTGGTGTATCTGGCCGCCTGCGTGTCGCGCGCCATGGGCCCGGCGGCCGGCGACGCCGAGCAGACGCCGCTGCTCGACAAGACCCGCGCCCTGCTGGAGAAGGCCGGCTTCGCCGTGGTGTTCCCGGACAACCTGGACAACCTGTGCTGCGGCCAGCCGTTCGCCTCCAAGGGCTATCCCGAGCAGGCCGAGGCCAAGCGCCGCGAGCTGCTCGACGCGCTGCTCGAGGCCAGTCGCGGCGGCCTCGACCCGATCTACTGCGACACCAGCCCGTGCACCCTGCGCCTGGTGCAGGATCTTGCCGACGAGCGCCTGCAGATCTTCGATCCGGTGAAGTTCATCCGCGAGCAGCTGCTCGACCGCCTGGAGTTCGTCCCGCAGGCCGAGCCGGTGGCGGTGCACGTCACCTGCAGCACCCAGCACCTGGGCGAGGCGCAGGGGCTGATCGACATCGTCGGCCGCTGCACCCGCCAGGTGGTGGTGCCGGAAGGCATCCACTGCTGCGGCTTCGCCGGCGACAAGGGCTTCAACCAGCCGGAGCTCAATGCCCACGCGCTGCGCTCGCTGCAGGACGCCGTGCAGCAGTGCAGTGAAGGGGTGTCCACCAGCCGCACCTGCGAGATCGGCCTGTCGCAGCATTCCGGCATCGACTACCACGGCCTGGTCTATCTGGTGGACCGGGTCACCCGGGCCAGAGTCCCCGGACAGGCGGTCTGAGCCCGACACGCTTCAAGCTCGTACCATGGCACGTTCGACCCCGCTTCGGCGGGGTCTTTTTTTACCCTGCCTGCGACACCAGGTCGCATTATTGCCAGCCCCGCAAGAGACCCTTCCAAGGGATGAATTTACTTGTCCGGATAACCGGCATAGAATTGCAAAAATTTATTGCAAGCTGCGACACAGTGCCGCATTCTTCGCGCGCTTGTGGCGCGCCAGAGCGTCCCGCAGCCCGCCCAAAGCCCTCGAAGAGTCTCCGGCATGACCGAATCGACCGCTCTGCTCGCCCACAACTGGAGTTTCGCCGTCTTCCTGCTCGGCGTCTTCGGCCTGATCGCCTTCATGCTCGGCGTCTCCAGCCTGCTCGGCAGCCGCGCCTGGGGGCGCAGCAAGAACGAACCGTTCGAAGCCGGCGTGGTGCCCACCGGCAGCGCGCGCCTGCGCCTCTCCGCCAAATTCTATCTGGTCGCGATGCTCTTCGTGATCTTCGACGTCGAAGCCCTCTTCCTCTTTGCCTGGGCCGTCTCGGTGCGCGAAAGCGGCTGGGCGGGCCTCATCGAAGCTACCGTTTTCATAGCAATTCTGTTGGCGGGTCTTGTCTACCTTTGGCGTATCGGCGCGCTCGACTGGGCGCCCGAAGCACGCCGCAAGCGGCAGGCGAAGCTGAAACAATGAGGCTTTGGCAATGCGATATGAACTTACCCGGATCGATCCGGATGCGGTCAATGACCAGTATCCGATCGGCCAGCGGGAAACCGTTTCCGACTCCCAGCTAGAAGACCAGGTGCACAAGAGCGTCTTCATGGGCAAACTGGAAGACGTCCTGCACAAGGCGGTCAACTGGGGGCGCAAGAACTCCCTGTGGCCGTACAACTTCGGCCTGTCCTGCTGCTACGTGGAGATGACCACGGCGTTCACCGCGCCCCACGACATCGCCCGCTTCGGCGCCGAAGTGATCCGCGCCTCACCGCGCCAGGCCGACTTCATGGTCGTCGCCGGCACCTGCTTCGTGAAGATGGCGCCGGTCATCCAGCGCCTGTACGAACAGATGCTGGAACCCAAGTGGGTCATCTCCATGGGTGCATGCGCCAACTCCGGCGGCATGTACGACATCTACTCGGTCGTCCAGGGGGTGGACAAGTTCCTCCCCGTCGACGTCTACGTTCCCGGCTGTCCGCCCCGCCCCGAGGCGTTCCTGCAGGCGCTGATGCTGCTGCAGGACTCCATCGGCGAGGAGCGCCGTCCGCTGTCCTGGGTGGTTGGCGACCAGGGCATCTACCGCGCCGAAATGCCGGCGCAGCGCGACGTGCGCCGTGAACAACGCATCCAGGTAACCAACCTGCGCAGCCCCGACGAAGTATGAGCCCCCGCCCGCCAGGTGCGGGCGTGCCCATCCGTTGACCGAGCGATCGAGAACCATGACAGCAGACACCCTGCTGGCCGTCCCGCCGTACAAGGCCGACGACCAGGATATCGTCATCGAACTGCAGGCGCGTTTCGGCGCCGACACCTTCACCCTCCAGCCCACCCGCACCGGCATGCCGGTAATCTGGGTGCCGCGCGCGCGCCTGATCGAGGTGCTGCGCTTCCTGCGTGACGTGAGCAAGCCCTACGTCATGCTCTACGACCTGCACGGCGTCGACGAGCGCCTGCGCACCCAGCGCCGCGGCCTGCCCGCCGCCGACTTCAGCGTGTTCTACCACCTGATCTCGATGGAGCGGAACAGCGACGTGATGATCAAGGTCGCCCTGAGCGAGGGCGACCTCAACGTGCCGACCGCCACCGGCATCTGGCCCAACGCCAACTGGTACGAGCGCGAGGTCTGGGACCTCTACGGCATCACCTTCAGCGGCCACCCGCACCTGACCCGCCTGCTGATGCCGCCGACCTGGGAAGGTCACCCGCTGCGCAAGGACTACCCGGCGCGCGCCACCGAGTTCGACCCGTTCAGCCTGTCCGCCGCCAAGCAGGACCTGGAGCAGGAAGCCCTGCGCTTCAGGCCCGAGGACTGGGGCATGAAGCGCGGCGGCGAGCACACCGACTTCATGTTCCTCAACCTGGGCCCGAACCACCCCTCGGCCCACGGCGCCTTCCGCATCATCCTGCAGCTGGACGGCGAGGAGATCGTCGACTGCGTGCCGGAGATCGGCTACCACCACCGCGGCGCCGAGAAGATGGCCGAGCGGCAGAGCTGGCACAGCTTCATCCCCTACACCGACCGCATCGACTACCTCGGCGGGGTGATGAACAACCTGCCCTACGTGCTGGCGGTGGAGAAGCTCGCCGGCATCAAGGTGCCGCAGCGCGTCGACGTCATCCGCATCATGATGGCGGAGTTCTTCCGCATCCTGAACCACCTGCTGTACCTGGGCACCTACATCCAGGACGTCGGCGCCATGACCCCGGTGTTCTTCACCTTCACCGACCGCCAGCGCGCCTACAAGGTGGTCGAGGCCATCACCGGCTTCCGCCTGCACCCGGCCTGGTACCGCATCGGCGGCGTCGCCCACGACCTGCCGCGCGGCTGGGATCGCCTGGTGCGCGAATTCCTCGACTGGATGCCCAAGCGCCTGGTCGAGTACGAGAAGGCCGCGCTGAAGAACAGCATCCTGATCGGCCGCACCAGGGGCGTCGCCCAGTACAACACCAAGGAAGCGCTGGAGTGGGGCGTCACCGGCGCCGGCCTGCGCGCCACCGGCTTCGACTTCGACCTGCGCAAGGCGCGCCCGTACTCCGGCTACGAGAACTTCGAGTTCGAGGTGCCGCTGGCCCACGAAGGCGACGCCTATGCCCGTTGCATGGTCAAGATGGGCGAGATGCGCGAGAGCCTGCGCATCATCGAGCAGTGCCTGAACAACATGCCGGAAGGCCCGTACAAGGCGGACCACCCGCTGACCACGCCGCCGCCCAAGGAACGCACGCTGCAGCACATCGAGACCCTGATCACCCACTTCCTGCAGGTTTCCTGGGGTCCGGTGATGCCGGCCAACGAGGCCTTCCAGATGATCGAGGCGACCAAGGGCATCAACAGCTACTACCTGACCAGCGACGGCAGCACCATGAGCTACCGCACGCGGATCCGCACCCCCAGCTTCGCCCACCTGCAGCAGATTCCCGCGGTGATCCGCGGCAGCATGGTGCCGGACCTGATCGCCTATCTGGGCAGTATCGACTTCGTGATGGCTGACGTGGACCGCTGACAATGAGCCAGACCCCTGTTTCTTCGCAGAACCTGATCCAGACCGACCGTTTCGCCCTCAGCGAGACCGAGCGCTCGGCCATCGAGCACGAGATGCACCACTACGAGGACCCGCGCGCGGCGTCCATCGAGGCGCTGAAGATCGTCCAGAAGCAGCGCGGCTGGGTGCCGGACGGCGCCATCCACGCCATCGCCGCGGTGCTCGGCATCCCGGCCAGCGACGTCGAGGGCGTGGCCACCTTCTACAGCCAGATCTTCCGCCAGCCGGTCGGCCGCCACATCATCCGCGTGTGCGACAGCATGACCTGCTTCATCGGCGGGCATGAATCGGTACTCGGCGCGATCCAGCAGCAGCTGGGCATCGCCCCCGGCCAGACCAGCGGCGACGGCCGCTTCACCCTGCTGCCGGTGTGCTGCCTGGGCAACTGCGACAAGGCCCCGGCGCTGATGATCGACGACGACACCTTCGGCAACGTGACTGCCGACAACGTCGCCAAGCTGCTGGAGGACTACGCATGAAGACCCTGACGTCCATCGGTCCGCTCAACACCGTCGCGCGCAGCCCGGAAACCCACCCGCTGACCTGGCGCCTGCGCGACGACGCCCAGCCGGTGTGGCTCGACGAGTACCAGCGCAAGGACGGCTACACGGCCGCGCGCAAGGCGCTCAGGGACATGGCCGAGGCGGACATCGTCAACGAGGTCAAGGAATCCGGCCTCAAGGGCCGCGGCGGCGCCGGCTTCCCCACCGGGGTGAAGTGGAGCCTGATGCCGGCCGACGAGTCCATCAAGACCCGCTACCTGCTGTGCAACGCGGACGAGATGGAGCCCAACACCTGGAAGGACCGCCTGCTGATGGAGCAGCTGCCCCATCTGCTGATCGAGGGCATGCTGATCAGCGCGCGCGCGCTCAAGGCCTACCGCGGCTACATCTTCCTGCGCGGCGAATACGTCGACGCCGCCGCCAACCTCAACCGCGCCATCGAGGAAGCCAAGGCCGCCGGCCTGCTCGGCAGCAACATCCAGGGCAGCGGCTTCGACTTCGAGCTGTTCGTGCACACCGGCGCCGGCCGCTACATCTGCGGCGAGGAAACCGCGCTGATCAACTCGCTGGAAGGCCGCCGCGCCAACCCGCGCGCCAAGCCGCCGTTCCCCGCCGCGGTCGGCGTGTGGGGCAAGCCGACCTGCGTCAACAACGTCGAGTCGCTGTGCAACGTGCCGGCGATCATCGGCAACGGCGTCAAGTGGTACCACTCGCTGGCCAGGGCGGGCAGCACCGACCACGGCACCAAGCTGATGGGCTTCTCCGGCAAGGTGAAGAATCCCGGCATCTGGGAGCTGCCGTTCGGCATCACCGCCCAGGAGCTGTTCGAGGACTACGCCGGCGGCATGCGCGACGGCTACCGCCTGAAATGCTGGCAGCCCGGCGGCGCCGGTACCGGCTTCCTGCTGCCCGAGCACCTGTCCGCGCAGATGCACAGCGCCGGCATCGGCCAGGTCGGTACCCGCATGGGTACCGGCCTCGCCCTGGCCGTCGACCACACCGTCAGCATGGTGTCGCTGCTGCGCAACATGGAGGAGTTCTTCGCCCGCGAGTCGTGCGGCTGGTGCACTCCCTGCCGCGACGGCCTGCCGTGGAGCGTGAAGACCCTGCGCGCCCTGGAGCGCGGCCAGGGCAGCGCCGAGGACATCGAGATCCTCCTCGGCCTGGTCAACTTCCTCGGCCCGGGCAAGACCTTCTGCGCCCACGCACCCGGTGCGGTGGAGCCGCTGGGCAGCGCGATCAAGTACTTCCGCGAGGAGTTCGAGGCCGGCGTGGCCAAGGGCAGCGCGGCACGCGGCGAAGCGGTACAGATCGCCGGCGCCTGAAGCGTCGGCACAAGAGGATGCAAGCCGGGTGGCGGGACGTTGCGCATGGCGCATTTCCCCGCCCCCGGCGCTGCGTGCCCAGAGGGCGTGCGGCACCACGGAATTCCATTAGCCAGTCCGCGCGAGCGGGCAAAGAAGAAACCTGAACCATGGCCACCATCCACGTAGACGGCAATTCGTACGACGTCGACGGCGCAGACAACCTGTTGCAGGCCTGTCTGTCCCTCGGTCTCGACATTCCCTACTTCTGCTGGCACCCGGCGCTGGGCAGCGTCGGCGCCTGCCGCCAGTGCGCGGTGAAGCAGTACAACGACGAGAACGACAAGCGCGGGCGCATCGTCATGTCCTGCATGACCCCCGCCAGCGACAAGACCTGGATCTCCATCGACGACGAGGAAGCCAAGCACTTCCGCGAAAGCGTCGTCGAATGGCTGATGACCAACCACCCGCACGACTGCCCGGTGTGCGAGGAAGGCGGTCACTGTCACCTGCAGGACATGACGGTGATGACCGGCCACAACAAGCGCCGCTACCGCTTCACCAAGCGCACCCACCAGAACCAGGACCTCGGCCCGTTCATCGCCCACGAGATGAACCGCTGCATCGCCTGCTACCGCTGCGTGCGCTACTACAAGGACTACGCCGGCGGCGAGGATCTGGGCGTCTACGGCGCCCACGACAACGTCTACTTCGGCCGCGTCGAGGACGGCGTGCTGGAGAGCGAGTTCTCCGGCAACCTGGTCGAGGTCTGCCCGACCGGGGTGTTCACCGACAAGACCCACTCCGAGCGCTACAACCGCAAGTGGGACATGCAGTTCGCGCCGAGCATCTGCCAGCAGTGCAGCGTCGGCTGCAACACCAGCCCCGGCGAGCGCTACGGCGAGATCCGTCGCATCGAGAACCGCTTCAACGGCTCGGTGAACCACTACTTCCTCTGCGACCGCGGCCGCTTCGGCTACGGCTACGTCAACCGCGAGGACCGTCCGCGCCAGCCCCTGCTGCAGAATGAACAGCAGGGCAGCCAGAAGCTCGGCATCGACGCCGCGCTGGATAAGGCCGCCGAACTGCTCAAGGGCCGCAAGGTGATCGGCATCGGCTCGCCGCGCGCCAGCCTGGAAAGCAACTTCGCCCTGCGCGAGCTGGTCGGCGCCGGCAACTTCTACAGCGGCATCGCCGCCGGCGAGCTGGCCAACCTGCGCCTGATCCGCGAGCTGCTGGACAACGGCCCGCTGCCGACGCCGTCGCTGCGCGAGATGGAAGAGTTCGACGCCGTGTTCGTGCTCGGCGAGGACCTCACCCAGACCGCGCCGCGCATCGCCCTGGCCCTGCGCCAGGCCGCCCGAGGCAAGGCCACCGAGATCGCCGCCGCGGCGAAGATCCCCGAGTGGCACCAGCTGGCGGTGCAGAACGTCGCGCAACATGCACTGAACCCGCTGTTCATCGCCAGCGTCACCAGCACCCGCCTCGACGACGTCGCCGAGGAGTGCGTGCACGCCGCGCCGGACGACCTGGCCCGCCTCGGCTTCGCCGTGGCCCACGCCATCGACCCGAGCGCCCCGGCCGTCAGCGGCCTGGATGCCGAGGCCGCCGCCCTGGCCGAGCGCATCGCCGCCGCCCTGGTCGCCGGCAAGCGCCCGCTGATCGTCGCCGGCGCCTCGCTGGGCTCGCAGGCACTGCTCGAAGCCGCTGGCAATATCGCCAAGGCGCTGAAGCAGCGCGAGAAGCAAGCCGGCATCAGCCTGGTTGCCGCCGAGGCCAACAGCCTCGGTCTGACCCTGCTGGGCGGCGAGTCGCTCGACGCCGCGCTGGAGGCCCTGACCTCTGGCCAGGCCGACGCCGTGGTGGTGCTGGAGAACGACCTGTATCGCCGCGCCGCCGCTGCCAAGGTGGACGCCGCGCTGAACGCCGCCAAGGTGCTGATCGTCGCCGACCACCAGCACACCGCCACCGCCGCCCGCGCCGACCTGGTGCTGCCGGCGGCCAGCTTCGCCGAAGGCGACGGCACCCTGGTCAGCCAGGAAGGCCGCGCCCAGCGCTTCTTCCAGGTGTTCGACCCCAGCTACTACGACAGCGAGGTCCTGGTGCGCGAGGGCTGGCGCTGGCTGCACGCCCTGCACAGCACCCTCAAGGGTCAGCGCGTCGACTGGACCCAGCTGGACCAGGTCACCGCCGCCTGCGCCGCCGTGCAGCCGCAGCTGGCCGGCATCGTCGCTGCCGCGCCCAAGGCCGCGTTCCGCATCAAGGGCCTCAAGCTGGCCCGCGAGCCGCACCGCTACAGCGGCCGCACCTCGATGCGCGCCAACATCAGCGTGCACGAGCCGCGCCAGCCGCAGGATGCCGATTCGCCATTCGCCTTCTCCATGGAGGGCTACGCCGGCAGCGCCGAGGCCCGCCAGCAGATCCCCTTCGCCTGGTCGCCGGGCTGGAACTCGCCGCAGGCCTGGAACAAGTTCCAGGACGAGGTCGGCGGCCACCTGCGCGCCGGCGACCCCGGCGTGCGCCTGTTCGACGCCCCGGCCAACCGCACCGAGTGGTTCAGCGCCCCGGCCGCGCCGCTCAGCGCCGTCGGCCGCTGGCAGGTGGTCGCCCTGCACCACCTGTTCGGCAGCGACGAGACTTCCTCGCGCGCCGCGCCGGTGCAGGAGCGCATCCCGGCCGCCTACGCCGCCCTCGGCAGCGACGCCGCCGCGCGTCTCGGCCTCGCCGACGGCGCCCTGCTCAGCCTCAAGGTCGGCGGCCGCGAGCTGCGCCTGCCGCTCAGGGTGATCGACGAGCTGGCCGACGGCCTGCTCGGCCTGCCCGCCGGCTTCGACGGCATCCCGCCGCTGGCCGGCACGCTGTTCGCCGAAGCCCTGCAGGAGGTGGCGCAATGAGCTGGCTCACTCCGGAAGTGCTCGCCGTGATCGTCGGCGTGCTCAAGGCCATCGTCATCCTGCTCGCCGTGGTGGTCTGCGGCGCCTTCCTCAGCTTCGTCGAGCGCCGCCTGCTCGGCCTCTGGCAGGACCGCCACGGCCCCAACCGGGTCGGTCCGTTCGGCCTGTTTCAGCTGGCCGCCGACATGCTGAAGATGTTCTTCAAGGAGGACTGGACCCCGCCGTTCGCCGACAGGCTGATCTTCACCCTGGCGCCGATCGTCGCCATGAGTGCGCTGCTGATCGCCTTCGCGGTGATCCCGGTGACCGAGACCTGGGGCGTGGCGGACCTGAACATCGGCCTGCTGTTCTTCTTCGCCATGGCCGGCCTGACCGTCTACGCGGTGCTGTTCGCCGGCTGGTCGAGCAACAACAAGTTCGCCCTGCTCGGCTCGCTGCGCGCCTCGGCGCAGACGCTCTCCTACGAGGTGTTCATGGGCCTGTCGCTGATGGGCATCGTGGCGCAGGTGGGCTCGTTCAACATGCGCGACATCGTCGACTACCAGGCGCAGAACCTGTGGTTCGTCATCCCGCAGTTCCTCGGCTTCTGCACCTTCTTCATCGCCGGCGTGGCGGTGACCCACCGTCACCCGTTCGACCAGCCGGAGGCCGAGCAGGAACTGGCCGACGGCTACCACATCGAGTACGCGGGGATGAAGTGGGGCATGTTCTTCGTCGGCGAGTACATCGGCATCGTGCTGGTGTCGGCGCTCCTGGTGACCCTGTTCTTCGGTGGCTGGCACGGCCCGTTCGGCATCCTGCCGCAGCTGTCGTTCGTCTGGTTCGCCCTGAAGACCTGCTTCTTCATCATGCTGTTCATCCTGCTGCGCGCGTCCATCCCGCGTCCGCGCTATGACCAGGTGATGGCCTTCGGCTGGAAGTTCTGCCTGCCGCTGACCCTGCTCAACCTGCTGGTGACCGGCGCCCTGGTGCTGGCTGCCCAGTAAGGAGAAAACACGCCATGTTCAAATACATTCTGGACGTCCTCTGCGGTACCTGGACCCAGCTGCGCAGCCTGGTGATGGTGTTCTCCCACGCCTTCCGCAAGCGCGACACCCTGCAGTACCCCGAGGAGCCGGTATACCTGCCGCCGCGCTATCGCGGCCGCATCGTGCTGACCCGCGACCCCGACGGCGACGAGCGCTGCGTGGCCTGCAACCTGTGCGCGGTGGCCTGCCCGGTGGGCTGCATCAGCCTGCAGAAGGCCGAGCGCGAGGACGGCCGCTGGTACCCCGAGTTCTTCCGCATCAACTTCTCGCGCTGCATCTTCTGCGGCCTGTGCGAGGAGGCCTGCCCGACCACCGCGATCCAGCTCACCCCGGACTTCGAGATGGCCGAGTACAAGCGCCAGGACCTCGTCTACGAGAAGGAAGACCTGCTGATCTCGGGCCCGGGCAAGAACCCGGACTACAACTTCTACCGCGTCTCCGGCATGGCCACCGCGGGCAAGCCGAAAGGCTCGCACCAGAACGAGGCCGAGCCGATCAACGTGAAAGGCCTGCTGCCTTAAAGGACGGAAGAAAGATGGAATTCGCCTTCTACTTCGCCGCCGGGGTGGCCGTGGCGGCCACCCTGCGGGTGATCACCCACACCAACCCGGTGCACGCGCTGCTCTACCTGGTGGTCTCGCTGCTCGCCGTGTCGATGACCTTCTTCGCCCTCGGCGCGCCCTTCGCCGGCGTGCTGGAGATCATCGTCTACGCCGGCGCCATCATGGTGCTGTTCGTCTTCGTGGTGATGATGCTCAACCTCGGCCCGGCCACCGCCGAGCAGGAGCGCGCGTGGCTGACGCCCGGCGCCTGGGTCGGCCCCGGCCTGCTCTCCGGCGCGCTGCTGGCCCTGCTGCTGTACGTGCTGCTGGGCGATGCCGGCGGCGCCGCCATCGGCACCGAGACCGTCGACGCCAAGGCGGTCGGCGTCCACCTGTACGGTCCCTACCTGCTGGCGGTAGAGCTGGCCTCCATGCTGCTGCTGGCAGCGCTGGTCGCCGCCTACCACCTCGGCCGCCCCGAAGCCAAGGAGCCCACCGCATGAATGCGATTCCCATGGAGCACGGCCTTGCCCTGGCCGCCGTGCTGTTCAGCCTGGGCCTGGTCGGCCTGATGGTGCGGCGCAACATCCTGTTCGTGCTGATGAGCCTGGAAGTGATGATGAACGCCTGCGCGCTGGCCTTCGTGGTCGCCGGCAGCCGCTGGATCCAGCCCGACGGGCAGATCCTGTTCATTCTGGTGATCACCCTGGCCGCCGCCGAGGCCAGCATCGGCCTGGCGATCCTGCTGCAGCTGCATCGCCGCTTCCATACCCTCGATATCGACGCTGCCAGCGAGATGCGCGGATGAACCTACTATTCCTCACCTGTCTGTTCCCGCTGCTCGGCTGGCTGCTGCTGGCCTTCTCCCGCGGCCGTCTGTCCGAGAACCTGGCCGCGCTGATCGGCGTCGGCTCGGTGGGCCTGTCGGCGCTCACCGCCGCCTGGGTCATCTGGCAGTTCAACGTCGCGCCGCCGGAAGGCGGCGTCTACACCCAGCTGCTGTGGCAGTGGATGAACGTCGCCGGCTTCGCGCCGAACTTCACCCTGTACCTGGACGGCCTGTCGGTCACCATGCTCGGCGTGGTCACCGGCGTCGGCTTCCTGATCCACCTGTTCGCCAGCTGGTACATGCGCGGCGAGGAGGGCTACTCGCGCTTCTTCGCCTACACCAACCTGTTCATCGCCAGCATGCTGTTCCTGGTGCTGGGCGACAACCTGCTGTTCCTCTACTTCGGCTGGGAAGGCGTGGGCCTGTGCTCGTACCTGCTGATCGGCTTCTACTTCAAGGAAGTGAAGAACGGCAACGCGGCGCTCAAGGCGTTCATCGTCACCCGCATCGGCGACGTGTTCATGGCCATCGGCCTGTTCATCCTGCTGCTCAACCTCGGCACCCTGAACATCCAGGAGCTGCTGGTGCTGGCACCGCAGAAGTACGCGGCCGGTGACACCTGGCTGTGGCTGGCCACCCTGATGCTGCTCGGCGGCGCGGTCGGCAAGTCCGCCCAGCTGCCGCTGCAGACCTGGCTGGCCGACGCCATGGCCGGCCCGACCCCGGTCTCGGCGCTGATCCACGCGGCGACCATGGTCACCGCCGGCGTCTACCTGATCGCCCGCACCCACGGCCTGTTCCTGCTCACCCCGGAGATCCTCGAGCTGGTCGGCATCGTCGGCGGCGTGACCCTGGTGCTGGCCGGCTTCGCCGCCCTGGTGCAGACCGACATCAAGCGCATCCTCGCCTACTCGACCATGAGCCAGATCGGCTACATGTTCCTCGCCCTCGGCGTCGGCGCCTGGGACGCGGCGATCTTCCACCTGATGACCCACGCGTTCTTCAAGGCCTTGCTGTTCCTCGCCTCCGGCGCGGTGATCCACGCCTGCCACCACGAGCAGAACATCTTCCGGATGGGCGGCCTGTGGAAGAAGCTGCCGCTGGCCTATGCCAGCTTCATCGTCGGCGGCGCGGCGCTGGCCGCCCTGCCGCTCTTGACCGCCGGCTTCTACTCCAAGGACGAGATCCTCTGGGAAGCCTTCGCCAGTGGCCACAGCGGCCTGCTCTACGCGGGTCTGGCCGGTGCCTTCCTGACCTCGATCTACACCTTCCGGCTGATCTTCATCGCCTTCCACGGCGAGGCGAAGACCGAGGCGCATGCCGGCCACGGCCTCGCCCACAACCTGCCGCTGGCGGCGCTGATCGTGCTGTCGACCTTCGTCGGCGCGCTGATCACCCCGCCGCTGGCCGGCGTGCTGCCGCAGAGCGTCGGCCATGCCGGCGGCGAGGCCAAGCACGGTCTGGAGCTGCTGTCCGGCGCCATCGCGGTGCTCGGCATCGGCATCGCCGCGCTGCTGTTCCTCGGCCAGCGCCGCCTGGTGACCAGCGTCGCGCAGAGCGCGCCGGGCCGCCTGCTCGGCGCCTGGTGGTTCGCGGCCTGGGGCTTCGACTGGCTGTACGACAAGCTGTTCGTGCAGCCCTACCTGCTGCTCTGCCGCCTGCTCAACCGTGACCCGGTCGACCTCAGCATCGGCCTGCTGCCGCTGCTCGCCCGCGGCGGCCACTTCGCCCTGCGCCAGAGCCAGACCGGCAACCTGCGCTGGTACGCCACCTCCATCGTCGGCGGGGCCGTGTTCGTGCTCGCTGCCCTTCTGCTTCTGAATTAAGGAAAACGGCCCGTCATGATTCTGCCCTGGCTAATCCTGATTCCCTTCATCGGCGGCCTGCTGTGCTGGCAGGCCGAGCGCTTCGGCGCCGTCCTGCCGCGCTGGATCGCGCTGCTGAGCATGACCCTGCTGCTGGTCCTCGGCCTGTGGCTGTGGGGCAGCGCCGACTTCAGCCTGGCCCCGGCGCCCGGCGGCGAGCTGGCCTGGGCCAGCGAGTTCCAGATCCCGTGGATCGAGCGCTTCGGCATCTCCATCCACCTGGCGCTGGACGGCCTGTCGGTGCTGATGATCGTCCTCACCGGCCTGCTCGGCGTGCTCTCGGTACTCTGCTCGTGGAAGGAGATCACCAAGCGCGTCGGCTTCTTCCACCTCAACCTGCTGTGGATCCTCGGCGCGGTGGTCGGCGTGTTCCTCGCCATCGACCTGTTCCTGTTCTTCTTCTTCTGGGAAATGATGCTGGTGCCGATGTACTTCCTCATCGCGCTCTGGGGTCATAGCGGCAGCAGCGGCAAGAGCCGCATCACCGCCGCCACCAAGTTCTTCATCTACACCCAGGCCAGCGGCCTGATCATGCTGGTGGCGATCCTCGCCCTGGCCTTCGTCCACTACAGCCAGAGCGGCGAGCTGACCTTCAGCTACGGCGAACTGCTGCAGACCGAGCTGGCCCCGGGCACCGAGTACCTGCTGATGCTCGGCTTCTTCGCCGCCTTCGCGGTGAAGTTCCCGGTGGTGCCGGTGCACTCCTGGCTGCCGGACGCCCACGCCCAGGCGCCGACCGCAGGCTCCGTGGATCTGGCCGGCATCCTGCTGAAGACCGCCGCCTACGGCCTGATCCGCTTCTGCCTGCCGCTGTTCCCCAACGCCTCGGCGGAGTTCGCGCCGATCGCCATGGGCCTCGGCGTGTTCGCCATCGGCTACGGTGCGCTGCTGGCCTTCGGCCAGAGCGACATCAAGCGCCTGGTGGCCTACTCCAGCGTGTCGCACATGGGCTTCGTGCTGATCGCCATCTACTCCGGCAGCCAGCTGGCGCTGCAGGGCGCGGTGGTGCAGATGATCGCCCACGGCCTGTCCGCCGCGGCGCTGTTCATCCTCTGTGGTCAGCTCTACGAGCGCCTGCACACCCGCGACTTCCGCGCCATGGGCGGCCTGTGGGGGCGCATGCCCTGGCTGCCGGCGATCAGCCTGTTCTTCGCCGCCGCGGCGCTGGGCCTGCCCGGCACCGGCAACTTCGTCGGCGAGATCCTGATCCTGCTCGGCACCTTCCAGGTGCAGCCGTGGATCGCCGTGCTGGCCGCCACCGGCCTGGTGTTCGGCTCGGTCTACTCGCTGTGCATGATCCACCGCGCCTACTTCGGCCCGGCCAAGGCCGAGAGCGCCCTGCCCGGCCTGAACCTGCGCGAACTGGTCATGGTGCTGGGCCTGGCGGTGCTGCTGATCCTGCTCGGCGTCTACCCGCAGCCGGTGCTCGATACCTCGGCCGCCAGCATGCAGGGCGTGCAGCACTGGCTGGGCGCCGCCTCTTCCCAACTCGAATCGGCCCGGTAAGTCAC
The DNA here is from genome assembly GCF_904426495.1 of Pseudomonas sp. OF001. NCBI lineage: Bacteria > Pseudomonadati > Pseudomonadota > Gammaproteobacteria > Pseudomonadales > Pseudomonadaceae > Pseudomonas > Pseudomonas sp. OF001. Next base: position 76,884 of record NZ_CAJGBM010000034.1, read on the forward strand.
GCCATGGAATTCACCACTCAACACCTGACCGCCCTGCTGCCGCTGCTGGTCACCGGCGCCACCGCCGTCATCGTCATGCTGGCGATCGCCTGGAAGCGCCACCACGGGCAGACCTTCCTGCTCTCGGTGGCCGGCCTCAACCTGGCCCTGCTGGCGATCCTCCCCGCCCTCGGCGTGACGCCGCTGGAAGTCACTCCGCTGCTGCGCATCGACAGCTTCGCCCTCTACTACAGCGCGCTGATCATCGCCGCCACCCTGGCCTGCCTGACCCTGACCCACGCCTACCTCGGCGGCGCGTCGGGCAAGGGCTACCCGGGCAACCGCGAGGAGCTGTACCTGCTGATGCTGCTGGCCTGCGCCGGCGGCATCGTGCTGGTCAGCGCTCAGCACCTGGCCGGCCTGTTCATCGGCCTAGAGCTGCTGTCGGTGCCGACCTACGGCCTGATCGCCTACGCCTTCTTCAACCGCCGCTCGCTGGAAGCCGGCATCAAGTACATGGTGCTGTCGGCCGCGGGCTCGGCCTTCCTGCTGTTCGGCATGGCCCTGCTGTACGCCGAGTCCGGCAGCCTGAGCTTCGCCGGCATCGGCGCCTCGCTGGCCGCCGACGGCCTCGGCCAGCTGGTGCAGATCGGCGTGGGCATGATGCTGATCGGCCTGGCCTTCAAGCTGTCGCTGGCACCCTTCCACCTGTGGACTCCGGACGTCTACGAGGGCGCCCCGGCGCCGGTGTCGGCGTTCCTCGCCACCGCCAGCAAGGTCGCCGTGTTCGCCGTGCTGCTGCGTCTGTACCAGGTGTCGCCGGCCTTCGCCGACGGCTGGCTGGGCCAGCTGCTCAGCCTGCTGGCGATCGCCTCGATCCTGGTCGGCAACCTGCTGGCGCTGCTGCAGAGCAACCTCAAGCGCCTGCTCGGCTACTCGTCGATCGCCCACTTCGGCTACCTGCTGATCGCCCTGATCGCCAGCAAGGGCCTCGCCAGCGAGGCCATCGGCGTCTACCTGCTCACCTACGTGCTGACCAGCCTGGGCGCCTTCGGGGTAATCACCCTGATGTCCACCCCCTACCAGGGCCGCGACACCGACGCGCTGTTCGAGTACCGCGGCCTGTTCTGGCGCCGCCCGTACCTGACCGCGGTGCTGGCGGTGATGATGCTGTCGCTGGCCGGCATCCCGCTGACCGCCGGCTTCATCGGCAAGTTCTACGTGGTCGCCGCCGGCGTCGAGAACCAGCAGTGGTGGCTGCTCGGCGCGCTGATCCTCGGCAGCGCCATCGCCGTGTACTACTACCTGCGGGTGATGGTCAGCCTGTTCCTGGTCGAGCCCAGCCTGCAGCGCCGCGATGCGCCGCAGCACTGGGCCCAGCAGACCGGCGGCGTCATGCTGCTGGCGGTGGCCGGCCTGACCCTGCTGCTCGGCGTCTACCCGCAGCCGCTGCTGGCGCTGGTGCAGAACGTCGGCTTCTGACGGGAACTGCGGACGTGAAAAAGCCGGTCGGGGCAACCCGACCGGCTTTTTTGTTTCTGCTGCCTGCGTAGGGTGGGCTAGCCGCGCAGCGGCGTAACCCACCATCGATGCCGCCAGGCATCGCCATGGCCGGCCTCGCGACCGGCTCGGTGGGTTACGGCCTTCGGCCTAACCCACCCTACGCCAGCGCAATCAGTTCGCCGCCTTCGTCCACGGCAGGATCGGGATGGCGGTGACCGAGTTCTGCGGGCTGCCCTCGATGACCCGGTCGCTGTAGACCATGTACACCAGCGTGTTGCGCTTCGCGTCGAAGAAGCGCACCACCTGCATGGTCTTGAACACCAGCGAGGTGCGTTCCTGGAACACCTCCTCGCCCTCCTCCAGCTTCTCCCGGAAGCGGATCGGCCCGACCTGACGACAGGCGATCGACGCCTCGGCGCGGTCCTCGGCCAGGCCCAGGCCGCCCTTGATGCCGCCGGTCTTGGCCCGCGACAGGTAGCAGGTCACCCCTTCCACCTTGGGATCGTCGAACGCCTCGATCACGATCTTGTGGTTGGGGCCGAGCAGCTTGAACACGGTCGACACTTCGCCGATGGTCTCGGCCTGCGCGCCAGCGGCGAGCAGCGCCAGGGCGGCGGCCAGCGGCCTGAGCAGCTTGCTAGCGGTCATCATCGTCCTCACACCAGTACCAGGTTGTCGCGGTGCACCAGCTCCGGCTCGTCGATGTAGCCGAGCACCTGCTCGATGGCTTCGGTGCCCAGGCCGGCGATGCGCTGGGCATCGCTGGCGCTGTAGTTGACCAGTCCGCGGGCCACCTCGCGGCCGTCCGGACCGAGGCAGGCGACCATCTCGCCGCGGCGGAAGTTGCCCTCCACCGCGGTGACGCCCACCGGCAGCAGGCTCTTGCGCTGCTCGACCAGCGCGCGCACCGCGCCGGCGTCGAGGGTCAGGGCGCCGCGCATCTGCAGGTGGCCGGCCAGCCACTGCTTGCGCGCGGCATGGCGGCCGCGCTCGGGGGTCAGCAGGGTGCCGAGGCGCTCGCCGCCCTTGAGGCGGTCGAGCACGCGCTCGATGCGCCCGCCGACGATGATGCTGTTGGCCCCGGAACGCGCCGCCAGGCGCGCGGCGCGCAGCTTGGTCTGCATGCCGCCGCGGCCGAGGGCACCGCCGGTGCCACCGGCCACCGCGTCGAGGCTGGGGTCGTCGGCGCGCGCCTCGTAGATCAGTTGGGCGTCGGGGTTGTGGCGCGGGTCGGCGTCGAACATGCCGTCGCGGTCGGTGAGGATCACCAGCAGGTCGGCCTCGACCAGGTTGGCGACCAGCGCGGCCAGGGTGTCGTTGTCGCCGAAGCGGATCTCGTCGGTGACCACGGTGTCGTTCTCGTTGATCACCGGGATCACGCCGAGGTCGACCAGGGTGCGCAGGGTGCTGCGCGCGTTGAGGTAGCGCTTGCGGTCGGAGAGGTCGTCGTGGGTCAGCAGCACCTGGGCGGTCTGCAGGCCGTGCTCGGCGAAGCTGGATTCCCAGGCCTGCACCAGGCCCATCTGGCCCACCGCGGCGGCGGCCTGCAGCTCGTGGATGGTGCTCGGCCGGGCATTCCAGCCCAGCCGGCTCATCCCCGCCGCCACCGCCCCGGAGGACACCAGCACCAGCTCCACGCCGGCGCGGCGCAGCGCCACCATCTGCTCGACCCACACCGCCATGGCGCCGCGGTCGAGGCCGCGGCCGTCGGCGGTCAGCAGCGCACTGCCGATCTTCACCACCCAGCGGCGGGCCTTGCTCACCTTCTCACGCATGTTCTGCAACCTTGCAATTCAGCTTGAGCGGAGCCGCAGGCGGCCCCGCGTCGGTCATGCGATCCCGGCGCCCGGGCGGCTGCGCCGGGCCGGGGATCGCGACAGGCTCTTAACGGACGTAGAAGATCTCCGGACCGTCCTCGTCGTCCTCGTCGTCGAAGTCGTCTTCCTCCTCGACCTCCTCGTCGGCACTGCGCACGCCGGCGCGGCGCAGGGCGCGGGCATCGTCGAGCGCCTGCAGGCGGGCGCGGGCCTCGTCCTCAATCTGCTGGTCCAGTGCGGCGATCGCCTCGGCGAACTCCGGCTCCTCGGCGATGCGCCGGGTGCGCTCGTCGATGTAGTTCATGATGTCGCCGCACAGCTTGTCGGTGCCCTCGCGCTCCAGCGCCGAGATCACGTAGACCGGGCCCTGCCAGTCGAGACGCGCGATCACCTCGCGCATGCGCTCCTCGCGCTCCTCGTCGAGCAACTGGTCGGCCTTGTTCAGCACCAGCCAGCGGTCGCGCTGGGTCAGCGCCGGACTGAAGCGGCCCAGCTCGTTGATGATCGCCGCGGCGGCTTCGGCCGGATCGGAGTCGTCCAGCGGCGCCATGTCGACGAGATGCAGCAGCAGACGGGTGCGCGCCAGGTGCTTGAGGAAGCGGATGCCGAGACCGGCGCCTTCGGAAGCACCCTCGATCAGGCCGGGAATGTCGGCGATCACGAAGCTCTTCAGGCGGCCCACGCTGACCACGCCGAGGTTGGGCACCAGGGTGGTGAACGGGTAGTCGGCGACCTTGGGCTTGGCGGCGGACACCGCGCGGATCAGGGTGCTCTTGCCGGCATTGGGCATGCCGAGCAGGCCGACGTCGGCCAGCACCTTGAGTTCCAGCTTGAGGTCGCGCGCCTCGCCCGGCTTGCCATGGCTGGTCTGCCGCGGCGCCCGGTTGGTGCTCGACTTGAAGCGGGTGTTGCCCAGGCCATGCCAGCCACCCTTGGCCACCAGCAGACGCTGGCCGGGCTGGGTCAGGTCGCCGATGATCTCCTGGGTGGAGGCATCGATCACCGTGGTGCCGACCGGCACCGGCAGGACCAGGTCCTCGCCCTTGTGCCCGGTGCAGTCCTTGCTGCCGCCGTTCTTGCCGCGCTGGGCATCGAAGCGGCGGGTGTAGCGGTAATCGACCAGGGTATTGAGGTTGCTGTCGGCCTCGAGAAAGATCGAGCCGCCGTCACCGCCATCGCCGCCATCCGGACCACCAAATGGCACGAATTTTTCGCGGCGAAAACTCATGCAGCCGTTGCCACCGTCACCGGCCTGCACATGGATGGACACTTCATCGACGAATTTCATGGGTAACGCCTCCCACCATCGGCGGGTCATTAGAGCAAGGGAAGTACAAATAAAAAAGCCCTGTCGGCAGACAGGGCTTTTTCGGCAAGCGCGCGATCAGTTGGTCACGATGCTCACGTATTTGCGACCGAAGGCACCCTTGGTCTCGAACTTCACCACGCCGTTCACCTTGGCGAACAGGGTGTGGTCCTTGCCCATGCCGACGCCGACGCCGGCGTGGAACTTGGTGCCGCGCTGACGCACGAGGATGTTGCCGGCAACGACGGCCTGGCTGCCGTACATCTTCACGCCAAGGCGTTTACTTTCGGAATCGCGGCCGTTACGGGTAGAACCGCCAGCTTTTTTGTGTGCCATGAGTCAATACTCCGGAAAAAGAGGGGGATCAGGCCTGGATGCCGGTGATCTTGATTTCGGTGAACCACTGACGGTGGCCCTGACGCTTCATGTGGTGCTTGCGGCGACGGAACTTGATGATGCGCACCTTGTCGTGACGGCCCTGGGCGATCACTTCGGCGGTCACCTTGGCGCCTTCGACGACCGGAGCACCGATCTTGACGTCGTCACCGTTGCCGACCAGCAGGACCTGTTCGAAAGCCACGCTTTCGCCGGTCGCCACGTCGAGCTTTTCGATCTTGAGGAATTCGCCTTCAGCGACCTTGTATTGCTTGCCGCCGGTAACAATTACTGCGTACATGGGATGTCTCCGTTAGACCTGCTCACCTGGCGCTTTGGTGGAGGAGTTATTGGCCAGCATGGCTGCATGGCGCCGGAAGGGTCGCCACTGCATTGCGTAAGGCAGGGAATGCCAGGGATGTTCGGGCCGGCGATTGTACGCAAGGCCGCGCGGCCTGGCAAGTGCGCCTCCGGCTCGCCTTGACAGTGCCGGACCCGACACCTAGCATGCCGCGCAATTAAAGAGGAGCCCTGTCAGCCGATGCAACCCCAGGCCTTTTACCGCGTGGTGGCGGACGATTTCACCGCCGTCGACGGCATCATCCGTCGCCAGCTCGCCTCGCGCGTGCCGCTGGTGGAGAAGATCGGCGACTACATCACCTCCGCCGGCGGCAAGCGCCTGCGTCCGCTGCTGGTGCTGCTGGCCGGCAACGCCCTCGGCGCCCGCGGCGAGCGCCTCGAGCTGCTGGCCGCCACCATCGAGTTCCTGCACACCGCCACCCTGCTGCACGACGACGTGGTCGACAAGTCCGGCATGCGCCGCGGCCGCTCCACCGCCAACGCGCTGTGGGGCAACGCGCCCAGCGTGCTGGTCGGCGATTTCCTCTACGCGCGCTCCTTCGAGATGCTGGTCGAGCTCGGCGAGCTGCCGGTGATGCAGGTGCTGGCCAACGCCACCCGGGTGATCGCCGAGGGCGAGGTGCTGCAGCTGTCGAAGATCCGCGACGCCAGCACCACCGAGGAGATCTACATGGAGGTCATCCGCGGCAAGACCGCGATGCTGTTCGAGGCCTCCACCCACAGCGCCGCGCTGCTGGCCGGCGCCAGCGCCGCGCAGGTCGATGCGCTGCGCACCTTCGGTGACGCCCTCGGCGTCGCCTTCCAACTGGTCGACGACCTGCTCGACTACCGCGGCGACGCCGCCACCCTGGGCAAGAACGTCGGCGACGATCTGGCCGAGGGCAAGCCGACCCTGCCGCTGATCCACACCATGCGCGCAGGCAGTCCCGAGCAGGCCGCGCTGGTGCGCAAGGCCATCCAGCAGGGCGGCATCGAAGACCTGGAAAGCATCCGCGCCGCCGTGGAAGCCGCCGGCGCCCTCGACTACACCGCGCAGAAGGCCCGCGACTACGCAGCCCGGGCCATCGCCAGCCTCGACGTGCTGCCGGCCAGCGAGTACCGCGACGCCCTGGTGGAGCTGACCGAATTCGCCGTCGCGCGCACCCACTGAGCTTCCCGCACACGACAGAACGCCCGTCCGGCCTGGCCGCGACGGGCGTTTTCGCTTTCCCAGCTAGGCGCGGGAAGCTCACGATCTCGCGAGCTAGAGCCAGGCAAGGCGCGAGCGGCTGAGGACGCGGAGTTTACGAGTTGTAAATGAGCAGTCCGAAGCCGATCGCAACGCAGCATGGCCGACGCGCAGCAGATCGTGAACGACCTTACAGGATGTCCAGCAGCTCGACGTCGAACACCAGCACGCTGTGCGGCGGGATGCTGCCGACCGCCTGGGCGCCGTAGGCCAGTTCGCTCGGCACGTGCAGGCGCCACTTGCTGCCGGCGTTCATCAGCTGCAGGGCCTCAACCCAGCCCGGGATCACGCCGCCGACCGGGAATTCCGCCGGCTGGCCGCGCTCGTAGGAGCTGTCGAACACGGTGCCGTCGATCAGGGTGCCGTGGTAGTGGGTGCGCACGTGATCGTCGGCGCTCGGCTTGGCGCCCTCGCCCTGCACCAGCACCTCGAACTGCAGGCCGGAGGCCAGCACGGTGACGCCCTCGCGCTTGGCGTTCTCGGCCAGGTAGTCGCGACCGGCGGCGGCGGCAGCCTCGGCCTTGGCCGCCTGCTCGGCCTGCATGCGCTCGCGGATCACCTGGAAGCTGGCGGTCAGCGCGTCGTTGGCCACGCGGCTGTCGGCGCCGCTGAAGGCGTCGGCCAGGCCGGCGAGGATGGCGTCCAGGCTGACGCCGGGCGGCGGGTTGTCGCGCAGCTGGCCGCCGAGCTGACGGCCGATGCCGTAGCTGACCCGGGCTTCGTCGGTGGAAAGGTCGAGTTGGGACATGGGAACTCCACGCAAGGGGTGAAAAGGCCGGGCAGACTAGCACAGACGCCCGGCGCCCGGGCAGCGCAGGCTGGCGCCGGCTACCCCGTCCTGCCGCGCCCGCGCCGGCAGCGCTCCGAGCAGTAGCGCACCTCGTCCCAGCAGCGCGCCCACTTCCTGCGCCAGGCGAACGGCAGGCCGCACACCGCGCAGACCTTCACCGGCAGATCGGCCTTCTTCCTCACAGCGCCTCCCCGCCATCCAGCCGCGCCAGCAGCGCCTCGCCGCGCTGCCACAGTGCCTGGCGCCTGGCTTCGTCCATGCGCGCCAGGTTCCGGTAGACCATGCCCATCCGTGGATTGCCCTCCAGCCGGTCGCGGTGGCGGATCAGGAAGTGCCAGTACAGCGCGTTGAACGGGCAGGCGTCGTCCGTGGTGCTTTCGCTCACCTTGTAGGCGCAGCCCTGGCAGTAGTCGGACATGCGCCTGATGTACTGGCCGCTGGCGCAGTAGGGCTTGGAGCCCAGGTAGCCGCCGTCGGCGTGCAGCACCATGCCCAGCACGTTGGGCAGCTCCACCCAGTCGAAGGCATCCATGTACACCGCCAGGTACCAGCCGCACAGCGCCGGCGGCGCGATGCCGGCGAGCAGGGCGAAGTTGCCGGTGACCATCAGCCGCTGGATATGGTGGGCGTAGGCGTGCTCGAGGGTCTGGCCGATCACCTGGCGCAGGCAGTTCATCCGCGTCTGCCCGCTCCAGTAGAACTCCGGCAGCGCCCGCGTGCTGGCGAAGGCGTTGCGCTGCGCGTAGTCCGGCATCTGCAGCCAGTAGATGCCGCGCACGTACTCGCGCCAGCCGATCAGCTGGCGGATGAAGCCCTCGGCGGCGTTCAGCGCCACCCGCCCCTGCCGGTAGGCCGTTTCCACGTCGGCGCACAGCCGGCGCACGTCGAGCAGGCCGACGTTGAGCGCGGCGCCGATCCTGGCATGGAACAGGAACGGCTCGCCCTCGGCCATGGCATCCTGGTAGTCGCCGAAGGCGGCCAGGCCGAAATCGAGGAAATGCGCCCAGAGCTGCTCGGCCTCGGCGTGGGTCACCGGATAGTCGAAGCCGTCGAGGCGACCGTAGTGGTGGGCGAAGCGTTCGGCCACCAGCGCCAGCACCTCGCGGCTGATGGCGTCCGGCGCGCAGCGCAGCGGCAGGGGGCCGCGCAGGCCGCGGGGCAGCGCCTTGCGGTTGTCGGCGTCGAAGTTCCAGGCGCCGCCCTCGGGCGTGCCGTCCGGGTGCAGCAGCAGGCCGGTCCGCTTGCGCATCTCGCGATAGAAGAACTCCATGCGCAGCTGCTTCTTGCCCTGCGCCCAGCGGGCGAACTCGGCGCGCGCGCAGAGAAAGCGGATGTCGGCATGCCAGACGATCGGCAGGCCGCTGGCCTTGAGCGCCTGCTCGACCCGCCAGTCGCCGGCCTCGGTGACGTGGATGCTCTGGGGCCGGTGCCGGGCCGCGAAGCGCGCCAGCTCGCCGGCCAGCGAGCCGCTGTTGTGCGGATCGTCGAGGGTCACGTAGTCCACCGCCACGCCGCGCTCGCGCAGGCCTTCCGCGAAGTGGCGCATGGCGCTGAACAGGAAGGCGATCTTCTGCGGATGGTGCGGCACGTGGCCGGCTTCCTCGGCCACCTCGGCGAGCAGTACGCGGTCGCGCGCCGGATCGAGGCCGTCCAGCGCAGCCAGGTCGAAGGACAGCTGGTCGCCGAGGACCAGGCGCAGGGCGGCGATGCTCACGGCCCGACGGCCAGACGCGGCGGACGGCCGTCCAGCTGCGCTTCGCGAACGCGGATGTCGCCCTCCGGGGCTACCGCGCGCCCGGTCCGGGCATGCCTGGATACATCGTGCAGGTTCATGGGGCGGCCACCTCGCAGCATATCTATACGCAAAGCACATAGCGTACAGCATTCGTACAGCAAGACGCTTCTGCAAGGCAAAAACGCCACCGCCCGTCTGCCGGAGGCGAGACGGGCGGTGGCGGGAGCACGCAAGGCCGGGTCAGTGCTTGGTCAGCTTGTCCACGTAGGCCATGGCGAAGGCCGAGACCACGAAGGTCATGTGGATGATCACGTACCACAGCAGCTTGTCGTTGGGGATCTTCTGCGCGTCCATGAACATGCGCAGCAGGTGGATCGAGGAGATCGCCACGATGGACGAGGCCACCTTGAGCTTGAGCGAGCCGGCGTCCATCTTGCCCAGCCACTCGAGCTTCTCCCTGCCGTCGGCGATGTCGAGCTGGGAAACGAAGTTCTCGTAGCCGGAGAACATCACCATCACCAGCAGGCCGCCGACCAGCGCCATGTCGATCAGCGACAGCAGCACCAGGATCAGCTCGGCCTCGGCCAGCTCGAACACGTGGGGCAGGACGTGGAAGATTTCCTGGAAGAACTTCAGGGCCAGGGCCAGCAGCGCCAGCGACAGGCCGAAATAGATCGGCGCCAGCAGCCAGCGCGCGGCGTACATGGTGTTTTCGATGAGTCGTTCCATGAAAGGGGCACGGCGGTGAACAAGGGAGCGGCGAGTATACCGCCCGTCCGCTCCTTCCTGCAGCCCGGGCAGCGCCGCAGGCTGTGGATAACTGTGTGGAAGGATTCTGGATGAATGGCGCACGACGACGAACGGCAGGCCGTGCGTAGCTGGCCCGAGCGGCGGCTGCCGTCCTAGGGCACCAGGCGGAAGCCGCCGGCCGGATGGCCGCGCCCGGCATTCTGCCGGCGCAGTTCGGCCTGCAGGTGCAGGCACCAGATCGGCGGTTCGGCGACCGTCTGATAGCCCTGGTTGTGCAGATTCTCGACGATTTCGGCGAGCACCTCCTGCGCCTCGGCGAGGCCGTGGAACGGGCCTTGCGCCTTGACCGCCGAGGGCTGGCAGGCATTCAGGCCGGCAGCGCAGAGCAGCGTCCACAGGCCCTGGCCACCGGCCAGCGGGCGGATCGTGCATTCGATGCGCGTGACGATGCCCGGGCTGCGCCGGGTCAGACAGAAGTGACGCGACATGGCGACTCTCCTCGCAGGGTCCTGACTTGATCCTAGTCGCCCGGGGCCCTGCTGGAAAGTCGCCAGTTATCCCCGCGATCTGTGGATAACCTTGTGCATGAGACGGGGGCAGATGGGCGCAACCGGCCAGCCGCGGCAGCCCGCGGCCGGCTGTACAGAAAACCGCCAGAACGCGCCCGGGGCGTCTCAGTAGCGGCGACGACGGGCCTGGCGCGGCGGCTGCGCGGCGGCCGGGCTCCTGGCCTGGGGCTCGTCCCTGGCGGCGCTCTCGCCCTCCTCCGCTTCCGTTTCCTCCTCGATCTCGGCGATCTCGCGCAGGCGCTCGACCACCCGCGCGTTGACGCAGCCGGCGGGGAACATGCCGCACTCGTCGGCGCTGCCGGCCAGCTCGCCGACCAGCAGGCTCAGCGCCTCGTCCACCGTGCGCACGGCGTAGACGCTGAACTGCCCGGCGCGCACCGCCTGGATCACCCGCTCGTCGAGCATCAGGTTGCACACGTTGGCGTGGGGAATGATCACCCCCTGCTCGCCGGTGAGGCCGCGCGCCTCGCACAGGCGGAAGAAGCCCTCGATCTTCTCGTTGACTCCGCCGACCGCCTGCACCTCGCCGAACTGGTTGATCGAGCCGGTGATGGCGAAGCACTGCTTGAGCGGCACCCGCGACAGGGCCGAGATCAGCGTGCACACCTCGCCGAGCGAGGCGCTGTCGCCGTCGACGTAGCCATAGGACTGCTCGAGGGCGATGCTCGCCGAGATCTCCAGGGGGAACTCCTGGGCGTAGCGGCTGCCGAGATAGCCGGTGAGGATCATCACCCCCTTGGAGTGGATCGGCTGGCCGAGGCTGACCTCGCGCTCGATGTCGACGATGCCCGAGCTGCCGGGATAGACGGTGGCGGAGATGCGCGCCGGCACGCCGAACGCCGAGTCGCCGACTTCCAGCACGGTCAGGCCGTTGCACTTGCCCATGGCGGCGCCGGCGGTGTCGATCAGGATCACCCCGGCCAGCATGTCGTCGAGGATGCGCGCCGATACCCGGCCGGTGCGGGTGGCCTTGGCCTTGAGCGCGCGCTCGATGTGGCCGACGTCGGTGAGCGCCTCGCCGGCCAGTTGGCGGATGAAGTCGGCCTCGCTGACCAGCTGGAACAGGTCGCCGATGCGCGCCGACAGCCGCCCCTGGTGCTCGGCCAGGCGCGCGCTGTAGGTCGCCAGGCGCGCCACGGCATCGTTGGTCAGCGGCGCCAGGCCCTCCTCGGAGGTGCGCGTCTTCAGCAGCTGGGCGAACTGCTCGAGGCTGTCCTCGAGCAGCGGGATGTCCTCGTCGAAGTCGGCGAGCACGCGGAACAGCTCCTGGAAGTCCGGGTCGAGGTCCTGCAAGGCGTAGTAGACCTCGCGCGAGCCGACGATCACCACCTTGACCTGCAGCGGGATCACCTGCGGGGTGAGGGTGACGGTGGCGATGCGGCCGAGCTCGGCCAGCGGCGACTCCATCTTCAGCTGGCGCGAGTGCAGGGCGCGCTTGAGCGCGTCCCAGACGAACGGCTCGGAGAGCAGCCGCTCGGCCTCGAGGATCAGGAAGCCGCCGTTGGCGCGGTGCAGCGCACCGGGGCGCAGCTGGCGATAGCTGGTGTACAGCGCGCCCTGGTCGGAGCTGTACTCGATGCGGCCGAACAGGTTGTCGTAGGTCGGGTGCGGCTCGAACACCACCGGCGCGCCGCCGTTGTGGACATGGCCGACCACCAGGCTGGGCGCATAGAACTCCACCAGCCCCTGGCGCTTCTGCGCATCCGGACGGTTGTCCTCGACCAGCTGGTCGACCACGGTCTTCAGCAGGTTGAGCTGCAGGGCCTGCAGCCAGGTGCAGACGCCGACGTTCTCCGCATACTTGGCCGACAGCGGCGCCAGCAGCGGCTGCAGGGCCAGGGTGATGGTCTCCTCGTTGAGCTGGCGCAGCTGGTTGCTCGACTCGCGCTTCCATTGCGGCAGGCCGACCAGCTCCTCGTTGAGGCGCTCCTCCAGCTCGGCGATGTCGTCGTGGAAGCGCTCGCGCTCGGCTTCCGGCAGCTGGGCGAACTCGGCCTCGTCCAGCGCCTTGCCGTCCTGCATCGGGGTGAAGGCGATGTTGGCGCTGTCGCGGTACAGGGCGATACCGCGCTCCAGGGCCTGCTTCTCGATGATATCCAGGGCGCGGTCGTAGCGCTGGTTGAAGGCGCGGTCGATGGCGCTCTTCTTCTGCTGGTAGGTGGGCGTCTCGAACACCGCCGGGAAGGTGGCCAGCAGATTGTCGATCAACTGGTCGATGTCGGCCATCAGCCCCTGGGCGCTGCCCTGGTCGAGGCGCAGCGCACGCGGCTCGCGCGGCTCGTCGAAGTTGTTGACGTAGACCCAGTCGCACGGGGTGACCTGGCGCTTGGCCTCGGCCTTGAGGTAGCGGCGCACGAAGGAGAAGCGCCCGGTGCCCGACTCGCCCATGACGAACACGTTGTAGCCGGGGCGCGGCATGGCCACGCCGAACTGCAGGGCGGCCACCGCGCGCTCCTGGCCGAGCACGCCGCGGAACGGCTCGAGTTCGTCGGTACTGTTGAAGTTGAGCAGCTCGGCGCTGAACTGGCTGCCCAGCTGCTCGGGCAGCAGGCGCAGGGATTGCTGGAAATCGGCCATCGAGGGGGTTCCACACAGGTGACGGGCAGGCGCGGCGAGCGGCCGCGCCGGGCGACCCGGCCGGGCGGCGGGCAAGCGCAGCGCGACGACGGGCGGACTGCCGCCGATTGTTGACCCGCAGCCAGGGAATGACAAGAACGGCTGCAACCGGCGGCCGGGGCCAGTCTCGAGCGGCTCAGCTCTGCGCCGCTCGGAGGCCAGGGCATCGAGGGCGGCATGGGGGGCGGCAATGGCGGCCATCCCGGCTGCTCCGCAGGATCGGCATCGTCTTCAATTGGACGGCCCGCCGCCGGTTTGCACTGACGCCGATCAACGGCAGCGCCGCCACCACAAGGCACCATCGGAATGCGACAATCGACGCATTCCGGCAACACTGCGAGGTTATACTGAGCCGTTCAAAGGACCGGTGACCGCAGTCAGCGGAAACCCTGCACGCCGACACTCAGCCACGGAACCCGGCAGCATGAACGAGCACGAAGAGCACAGCAGCGATCGCCTCAAGCAGCACTTCGCCCAGCGGGTGATCCACCAGGCGCGCGAAGTGCTCGAGCTGTGGCTGAGCCTGCAGCGCAGCGAGTGGAACACCACCTACATGGCCCAGCTGAGCGCCGCCACCCGGCGCCTCGGCCATTTCGCCGAGCGCTTCCAGCAGCCGCGCCACGTCCAGCTGGCCGCCGCCATCGAGCAGTGCCTGCAGGCCGTCGACGCCAACCGCGGCCGCCTGAGCAGCCACCTGATCAGCGAGCTCGACAGCCTGATGCAGCGCCTGGCGCGCACCGGCCTGCGCCAGGGCGACGACTGCGACGCGGGCATCCTCAGCCGCCTGCGCAAGCCGATCTACCTGGGGCTGTGCGACGCCGAGCGCAGCGAGCGCCTGGCCCGCCAGCTGGAGTTCTTCGGCTTCACCGCGCTGCCGCTGGACGGCGCCGACGACTTCCGCCTGACCATGCGCCAGCGCCACCCGGCGGCCATCGTCATGGAGATCGACTTCGCCGGAGCCGGCGGCGGCCTGCTGCTGATCGAGGAAGCCCAGCAGGGCCTGGGCGAAAAGCTGCCGGTGCTGTTCTTCAGCGAGCACGAGGCCGACACCCGCACCCGCCTGGCGGCGGTGCGCGCCGGCGGCGAGGACTTCTTCTGCGGCAGCCTGGATGCCTCGGCCCTGCTCGAACGCCTCGAGGACCTGACCCGGCTGACCCAGCACGAACCCTACAAGGTGCTGATCGTCGACGACTCGCGGGCGCAGACCATCTTCACCGAGCGCATGCTCAACAGCGCCGGGATCATCACCCGCAGCCTGACCGACCCGATCCGCGTGATGGCCGAACTCGGCGAGTTCCAGCCCGACCTGATCATCCTCGACATGTACATGCCCGAGTGCCTGGGAACCGAGCTGGCCAAGGTGATCCGCCACCACGAGCGCTACGTCAGCGTGCCGATCATCTACCTGTCGGCCGAGGGCGACATCGACAAGCAGCTCGACGCCATGAGCGAGGGCGGCGACGACTTCCTGACCAAGCCGATCAAGGCCCGCCACCTGATCGCCACCGTGCGCAACCGCGCCGCCCGTGCGCGCAACCTCAAGGCGCGCATGGTGCGCGACAGCCTGACCGGGCTGTACAACCACACCCACATCCTCCAGCTGCTCGAGGACGCCCGGGTGCGCGCCCGCCGCGAGCAGCGGCCGCTGGCCTTCGCCATGCTCGACATCGACCACTTCAAGCAGGTCAACGACCGCTACGGCCACCCGATGGGCGACCGGGTGATCAAGAGCCTGGCGCTGTTCCTCAAGCAGCGCCTGCGCAAGACCGACCACATCGGCCGCTACGGCGGCGAGGAGTTCGCCGTGGTGCTGCCGGACACCGACGCGGCCACCGCGGCGCGGGTGCTCGACGAGATCCGCCGGCGCTTCGCCGAGATCAAGTTCCCCACCCAGGCGCAGGATCTGAGCTGCAGCTTCAGCTGCGGCATCGCCGAGCTGCACGGCGAACAGGAGGCCAAGGCGCTGGCCAGCGACGCCGACGCCGCGCTGTACCGCGCCAAGCACGCCGGGCGCAACCGGGTGATGCTGCACGATGGCGCCGGGGAACAGCCCAAGGCGGCCACGACGCCGGAGCTGGAGATGCTCGGCTGACATGCTCGACTGGCGTGCAGCCAGAGGCCGGCAAGAAAAAACGGAGCCCTGAGGCTCCGTTTCTTCATCCGGCGGCCGTTCAGGCCAGCTTCTTGTAGCGCACCCGGTGCGGCTGGGCCGCCGCGTCGCCGAGGCGCTTCTTGCGGTCGGCCTCGAACTCGGTGTAGTTGCCTTCGAAGAAGTACACCTGGGCATCGTCCTCGTAGGAGAGGATGTGGGTGGCGATGCGGTCGAGGAACCAGCGGTCGTGGGAGATCACGATGGCCGCGCCGGGGAAGTCGAGCAGCGCCTCTTCCAGGGCGCGCAGGGTTTCCACGTCGAGGTCGTTGGACGGTTCGTCGAGCAGCAGCACGTTGCCGCCCTGCTTGAGGGTCAGCGCCAGGTGCAGGCGCCCGCGCTCACCGCCGGAGAGGTCCTTGACGAACTTCTGCTGGTCGGCGCCCTTGAAGTTGAAGCGACCGACGTAGCCGCGCGAGGGCACCTCGTAGTTGCCCACCTTGATCATGTCGAAGCCGTCGGAGACCTGCTCCCACACGGTCTTGCTGCCGTCGAGGTGCTCGCGGCTCTGGTCGACGCTGGCGATCTGCACGGTCTCGCCGATGTCGATGCTGCCGGCGTCCGGCTGCTCCTTGCCGAGGATCATGCGGAACAGGGTCGACTTGCCCGCGCCGTTGCCGCCGATCACCCCGACGATGGCGCCCTTGGGCACGCTGAAGGTCAGGTTGTCGATCAGCTGGCGATCGCCGTAGCCCTTGCTCACGCCGTTGAACTCGATGACCTTGTCGCCCAGGCGCGGACCGGCCGGAATGTAGATCTCGTTGGTCTCGCTGCGCTTCTGGAATTCCTGCGACTGCATCTCCTCGAAACGCTGCAGGCGCGCCTTGGACTTGGCCTGGCGGGCCTTGGCCCCCTGGCGCACCCACTCCAGCTCGGCCTTCATCGCCTTGGCATGGGCGGCTTCCTGCTTGGCCTCCTGGGCCAGACGGGCGGCCTTGGATTCCAGCCACTGCGAGTAGTTGCCCTCGAAGGGGATGCCCTCGCCACGGTCCAGTTCGAGGATCCAGCCGGCGACGTTGTCGAGGAAGTAGCGGTCGTGGGTGATCGCCACCACGGTGCCGGGGAAGTCGTGGAGGAAGCGCTCCAGCCAGGCCACCGAGTCGGCGTCCAGGTGGTTGGTCGGTTCGTCCAGCAGCAGCATGTCGGGAGCCGACAGCAGCAGGCGGCACAGCGCCACGCGGCGCTTCTCGCCACCGGAGAGGTGCTCGATCCTGGCGTCCCAGGCCGGCAGGCGCAGGGCGTCGGCGGCGACTTCCAGCTGGCGCTCGAGGTTGTGGCCGTCGGCGGCCTGCAGGATGGCTTCCAGCTTGGCCTGCTCGGCGGCCAGCGCGTCGAAGTCGGCGTCCGGCTCGGCGTAGGCGGCGTACACCTCGTCGAGGCGGGCCTGGGCCTGCTTGATCTCGCCCACCGCCTCCTCGACGATCTCGCGCACGCTCTTCTCCGGATCGAGCTGCGGCTCCTGTGGCAGGTAGCCGATCTTGATCCCGGGCATCGGCCGGGCCTCGCCTTCGAACTCGGTATCGACGCCGGCCATGATGCGCAGCAGGGTCGACTTGCCCGCGCCGTTCAGGCCGAGCACGCCGATCTTGGCGCCGGGGAAGAACGACAGGGAGATGTCCTTGAGAATCTGACGCTTCGGCGGCACGACCTTGCCGAGCCGATGCATGGTGAAAACGTATTGAGCCATGACGGACCTGAATGGTTGACGACGGTGGGGGCAAGGCCGGCGGCGAACTCCGCGCCGCAGGGGCCTCGCACGCGTGGCGCAAAGCTACCCGAATGCGCCGGACAGGGCAAACCAGCGGGACTGGCGGGCCGCGGCGGGCGCATGAGGGCCGCTTGTCTGACGCGTGACGCCCATTCATGTGCCAGCCCGGCGGCATTCGGGTAGAATACCGCTCTTATCTCCCTATTCGCCCCGATCCCCAGAGGACCGCCATGTTCAGCCGTGATTTGACCCTCGCCCGCTATGACGCCGACCTGTTTGCCGCCATGGAGCAAGAAGCCCAGCGCCAGGAAGAGCACATCGAGCTGATCGCCTCTGAAAACTACACCAGCCCGGCGGTGATGGAAGCCCAGGGCAGCGTGCTGACCAACAAGTACGCCGAAGGCTACCCGCACAAGCGCTACTACGGCGGTTGCGAATACGTCGACATCGTCGAGCAGCTGGCCATCGACCGCGCCAAAGAGCTGTTCGGCGCCGACTACGCCAACGTCCAGCCGCACGCCGGCTCCCAGGCCAACGCCGCGGTGTTCCAGGCGCTGGTCAAGCCGGGCGACACCGTGCTGGGCATGAGCCTGGCCCACGGCGGCCACCTGACCCACGGCGCCAGCGTCAACTTCTCCGGCAAGATCTACAACGCCGTGCAGTACGGCCTGAACCCGGAAACCGGCCTGATCGACTACGACGAGGTCGAGCGCCTGGCCGTCGAGCACCAGCCGAAGATGATCATCGCCGGCTTCTCCGCCTACTCGCAGGTGCTGGACTTCGCCCGCTTCCGCGAGATCGCCGACAAGGTCGGTGCCTACCTGTTCGTCGACATGGCCCACGTGGCCGGTCTGGTCGCCGCCGGCGTGTACCCGAACCCGGTGCCGTTCGCCGACGTGGTCACCACCACCACCCACAAGACCCTGCGCGGCCCGCGCGGCGGCCTGATCCTCGCCAAGGCCAACGAGGAGATCGAGAAGAAGCTGAACTCCGCCGTGTTCCCGGGCGGCCAGGGCGGCCCGCTGATGCACGTGATCGCCGCCAAGGCGGTGTGCTTCAAGGAAGCGCTGAGCCCCGAGTTCAAGGCCTACCAGCAGCAGGTGGTGAAGAACGCCCAGGCCATGGCCGAGGTGTTCGTCGAGCGCGGCTTCGACGTGGTTTCCGGCGGCACCCAGAACCACCTGTTCCTGCTCAGCCTGATCAAGCAGGACATCACCGGCAAGGACGCGGACGCCGCCCTGGGTCGCGCCTTCATCACCGTCAACAAGAACGCCGTGCCGAACGACCCGCGTTCGCCCTTCGTCACCTCCGGCCTGCGCATCGGCACCCCGGCGGTGACCACCCGCGGTTTCGGCGAAGCCGAGTGCCGCGAGCTGGCCGGCTGGATCTGCGACATCCTGCAGAACATGGGCGACGAGTCGGTGATCGACGCCGTGCGCGAGAAGGTCAAGGCCGTCTGCGCCCGCCTGCCGGTGTACGGCAAGTAAGGCTCACGCTGCGCACTGAAGAAACCCGGCCCCGGCCGGGTTTCTTTTTGCCCGCACCCCAGCCGCACCGACCCGACATGGCTTATAGTGCCGCCGCAAACCATCGAGGAGCCCCGTCATGCCCGAGCAGTCCCACGAGCGTCGCCGTTTCCAGCGCATCCCCTTCGAGGCCGACGCCGAACTGCGGCACGGCGCGCAGCGCTGGACCGTGCAGCTGCATGACCTGTCCCTGAAGGGCCTGCTGGTCAGCCGCCCGGCCGGCTGGGCAATGCAGCCCGACACCGCGATCCACGCCAGTCTCCAGCTCGCCCCGCAGGTCGAGGTGCGCATGACGGTGAGCCTGGCCCACCAGAGCGACGACCTGCTCGGCTTCTACTGCCGGGAGATCGACCTCGACTCGATCACCCACCTGCGCCGCCTCATCGAGCTCAACCTGGGCAGCCGAGAGCTGCTCGAGCGCGAGCTGAGCGCCCTGCTGCGCGGCTAGCCGGCGCTACTCGAACAGCGCATCCAGCGCCTGCTCCAGGCGCGTCACCGCCACCACCTCCAGCCCCGCCGGCGACTCCTTGGGCGCGTTGCCCCTGGGCACGATGGCGCGCTTGAAGCCGTGCTTGGCGGCTTCCTTCAAGCGCTCCTGGCCGCTGGGCACCGGGCGGATCTCGCCGGACAGGCCGATCTCGCCGAACACCAGCAGGTCGTGCGGCAGCGGCTTGTTGCGCAGGCTGGAGATCACCGCGGCGAGCAGCGCCAGGTCCGAGGCGGTCTCCAGCACCTTGACCCCGCCGACCACGTTGAGGAACACGTCCTGGTCGTAGGTGGGAATGCTGCCGTGGCGGTGCAGCACGGCCAGCAGCATGGCCAGGCGGTTGGGGTCGAGGCCGAGGGTCACCCGGCGCGGGTTGGCCATGTGGCTGGTGTCGACCAGCGCCTGCACCTCCACCAGCATCGGCCGCGAGCCCTCCCAGGTGGCCATCACCACGCTGCCCGGCACCTCCTCCTGGGCGCGGGTGAGGAAGATCGCCGAGGGGTTGCTGACCTCCTTGAGGCCGCGGTCGGTCATGGCGAACACGCCCAGCTCGTTGACCGCGCCGAAGCGGTTCTTCACCGCGCGCAGCAGGCGCAGGCGGCCGTCCGACTCGCCCTCGAAGTACAGCACGGTGTCGACCATGTGCTCGAGCACCCGCGGGCCGGCCAGCGCACCTTCCTTGGTGACGTGGCCGACCAGGAACACCGCGGTGCCGCTCTGCTTGGCGAAGCGCACCAAGAGCGCCGCGCTCTCGCGCACCTGGGCGACGCCGCCCGGCGCCGACTGCAGCTGCTCGGTGAAGATGGTCTGGATCGAGTCGATCACCATCACCCGCGGCTTCTCCTGGCGCGCGGTGGCGATGATGGTCTCGATGTTGGTCTCGGTCATCACCTTGAGCTTGTCCTCGGGCAGGCCGAGGCGGCGCGCGCGCATCGCCACCTGCTGCTGCGACTCCTCGCCGGTGACGTACAGCGCCGGCATGCGCTCGGCGATGCGGCACAGGGTCTGCAGCAGGATGGTCGACTTGCCGATGCCCGGGTCGCCGCCGATCAGCACCACCGAGCCGTCGACCAGGCCGCCGCCGAGCACGCGGTCCAGCTCGCTGGAGGCGGTGGAGAAGCGCGGCGTCTCCTCGACGCTGACCTCGGCGAGGGTCCTGACGTTGGCCTGCTGGCCGGCCCAGCCGCCGCGGCCGCTGGGCGTCGCCGTCCCCTCCAGCACGGTCTCGATCAGGGTGTTCCACGCCCCGCATTCGCCGCACTGGCCGGCCCACTTGGGGAAGGTGGCGCCGCACTCGCTGCAGCCGTACATGCGCTTGGCCTTGGCCATGGCGGTCTCCGTCCGGAAAAGCGCGATAATAGCGCTCCGTCCGCGCCCGAGTCGCCCCGCCATGCAGATCCAGCTCGTCCCCGCCAGCGCCGCGCAACTGCCGCTGATCCGCAACCTCTACCAGTTCTACGCCTACGACTCGTCGGACTGGGAAGGCGAGGACGTCGAGACCGACGGGCGCTTCTACATCCACGAGGAGCACCTGGCGCGCTACTGGCAGGAGCCGGGCTGGAGCGCCCGGCTGATCCTCGCCGACGGCTTCATCGCCGGCTTCCTGCTGATCGAGCGCTGCGAGCTGCCGGGCATCGACGCGGCCGAGTTCGCCGACCTGTTCATCCTGCGCCGCTACCGCCGCCACGGCATCGGCCGCGCCCTGGTCGCCCAGCTGATGGGCGACGGCACGCCCTGGGTGGTGCGCTTCTACCGCCAGGACGCCCAGGCCTGCGCGTTCTGGCAGGCCCTGCTGGCGCAGCTGCCGCTGCGCGCCGTGCCGATCTTCCCGGCCGATGGCGAGGACGAGCTGCTGAGCTACCTGATCAACCCGCCGACCCACTGAGCCGATGCCATGACGCCGGCGGCCGATGAGCTAGGCTCAAGGGACCTCATCCAGCCGGGAGTGATCGTCATGCCCCACGCACGTCATCCACTGCACCGCGAATTCCCCGAGCATCAGGAGCAGTTGCGCGCGCTGCTGGCCAGCGACAGCCATTTCGGCCAGCTGGCCGAACGCTACGAGGCGCTGGACAAGCGCATCTACGCCGTCGAGGACGGCCGCGAGCCGCTCGACGACGCGGCCCTGCAGACCCTGAAGAACCAGCGGGTGACCCTCACCGAGCAGATCGCCGAGCGCCTGCGCCAGGCCGCCCGCGGCGGCTGAACCACCCAGCGCAGCGCATGTCCAACCGCCACGCTCGGACTATACTGGCCGCAATCCAAACCTCAGGGAGTGAACCATGAGCCTGCTGCAAGAATTCAAGGCCTTCGCCGTCAAGGGCAACATGATCGACATGGCGGTCGGCATCATCATCGGCGCCGCCTTCGGCAAGATCGTCTCGTCGCTGGTCGGCGACGTGATCATGCCGCCGCTGGGCATGATCATCGGCGGGGTCGACTTCAGCGATCTGGCGATCACCCTCAAGGCCGCCGAGGGCGAGACGCCGGCGGTGCTGCTGGCCTACGGCAAGTTCATCCAGACCATCATCGACTTCACCATCATCGCCTTCGCCATCTTCATCGGCATCAAGGCGATCAACAAGCTCAAGCGCGAGGAGGAGGCCGCCCCCGCCGCGCCGCCGGCACCGACCAAGGACCAGGAGCTGCTCTGCGAGATCCGCGACCTGCTCAAGGCGCAGCAGAACAAATAGCCCTTCCGCACAACGCACAACGGCGCCCGATGGGCGCCGTTGTCGTTTCTGGCCTTGTTGAGCCATACCCCCAGATGGTGTGAAAGCGTCGCGAGCGCAGGTCAGGCAAGGCCTGGGCGGCCCCGCGAAATCGGCTGAGGAAGCGGAGTTTGCTGGTTGCAAATGAGCATGACTCGCTGCGCTCGCCCCTTCGGGGCCGCCCTTGCGGGCGTTCAGTGGCAAGCCACTGTCCGAAGCCGATTTCAACGCAGCATGAGCAAGCGCAGCAGCTTTCACGCCATCTGGGCCGGCGGCTTGAGCAGCAGGCGACTGACCCTTCGCTCCCGCACCTCGATCACCCGCAGCTGCCAGCCGGCGAACTCCAGCGCGTCGCCGATCGCCGGCAGGCGGTCGAGCAGGCTCAGCGCCAGGCCGGCGAGGGTCTGGTAGTCCTCGGTCGGCCGCGCCTGGAAGCCCAGGCGCTCGCGCAGCAGGCTGAGGTTGATGGCGCCGCTGACCCGGTAGCCCTCGGCGCACGGCTCGATGTCCGGGCCCGCCACCTCGCTGGCATCCGGCAGCTCGCCGGCGATCGCCTCGAGGATGTCGGTGAGAGTCAACAGGCCCTGGAACTCGCCGAACTCGTTGACCACGAAGGCCACGTGGGCCTGGGCCTCGCGCATCTGCTCCAGCGCGCCGAGCACCGTGCAGCTGTCCGGCAGGTTGAGCGGCGCGCGCAGCAGGCCTTCGATGTCCGGCTGCGCACCGCGCAGCAGCTCCCTGAGCAGTTCCTTCTTGTGCACGTAGCCGAGCGGCTCGTCCACCGCACCACCACGCAGCACCAGCAGGCGCGAGTGCGGCGATTCGAGCAGGGCCTGCTGGATCTGCGCCGCGCCGGCTTCCAGGTCGATGTGGTCGACCGCGTGGCGCTCGGTCATCGCCGTGCGGATCGAACGCTCGGCCAGGTGCAGCACGCCGCTGATCATCACCCGCTCGCGGCGGTCGAACGGCTCGGCCGCGCCGGCATCGCTGCCCTCCAGCAGGTCGGCGATCTCCTCGCCGACCTCGTCGGCGGCCACCGGCTTGCCGCCGAGCAGGCGCAGCACGGCGTGGGCGGTGCGCTCGCGGTGGCTGCGCGCGCCCTCCTGCAGGCTGCGCTTGCGGCGGTGGCGGGCCAGTTGGTTGAACACCTCGATGAGGATCGAGAAGCCGATCGCCGCGTACAGGTAGCCCTTGGGAATGTGGAAACCGAAGCCCTCGGCGGTCAGGCTGAAGCCGATCATCATCAAGAAGCCCAGGCACAGCATGATCACCGTCGGGCGGGCGTTGACGAAGGCGGTCAGCGGCTTGCTGGCCACCATCATCAGGCCGATGGAGATGATCACCGCGACCATCATCACCGACAGCTGCTCGACCATGCCCACCGCGGTGATCACCGCATCCAGGGAGAACACCGCATCGAGCACCACGATCTGCGCGACGATCGGCCAGAACTGCGCATAGGTCCGACTGCCGGTGCTGTACTGGGCATGCCCCTCGAGACGCTCGTGCAGCTCCATGGTGGCCTTGAACAGCAGGAACACGCCACCGAACAGCATGATCAGGTCGCGGCCGGAGAAGCTCTGGCCGAGCACCTCGAACAGCGGCTCGGTGAGGGTGACCAGCCAGGCCATGCTGGCCAGCAGGCCCAGGCGCATCAGCAGCGCCAGCGACAGGCCGATCAGCCGCGCCCGGTCGCGCTGCTGCGGCGGCAGCTTGTCGGCGAGGATGGCGATGAACACCAGGTTGTCGATGCCCAGCACGATTTCCAGGACGATCAGGGTCAGCAGGCCCATCCAGGCCGTCGGATCGGCGATCCATTCCATAGCGGTCAGACTCTCTCGGCAGAACGAAGGCAGCCCGCGCTACCGGGGGCAGGCGGGCATACGCAATACGGGATGACGGCGATGCAGGAAGCACGCCAGGAGACGGGGTAGAGCGGGGAGAAGGCCACCCGCGGTGCGGATGCCACGGGCGGCCTGCAACTACTGTCGCTGTCCATCGGAACCATTCGATCGGAAACAAGGCCGCCATCATAAGGCCAGCGTGTGACAGTCCGGCGAGAAAAACGTAACCAGCCTTTTACCAGTAGTTCTTTACCAATAGTTCTCCAGCGCCAGCTGCCCCGGCCGCCGGCTGAGGCTGAGCTGCAGGCCGCGCGCCTTGAGCCGCGCATGCAGCTCCTCGACCATCGCCGGGTTGCCGCACAGCATCAGCCGCGAATCCCCGGGGGTGATGGGCAGCCCCGCGGCACGCTCCAGCTCGCCGCTGTCGAGCAGCGCAGTGAGGCGGGCCTGCAGGCAGCCGGGCAGGTTTTCGCGGGTCACCACCGGCAGGTAGACCAGCTTGTGCGCCGCTCCTTCCAGCCACTCGCGGCGCGCCAGGTCGGCGATCAGCGCCTGGTAGGCCAGCTCGGCGGCGCTGCGCACGCTGTAGGCCAGCACGATGCGCTCGAAGCGCTGCCATACCTCGGGGTCCTGGAGGATCGACAGGAAGGGCGCCACGCCGGTGCCGCTGGCCAGCAGCCAGAGGTCGCGACCGTCGACGAAGCGGTCGAGGGTGAGATAGCCGTAGGCCTGGCGCTCGATGAGCAGCTCGGCGCCGACCGCCAGCTGCTTCAGCTCGCCGGTGAACTCGCCGTCCGGCACCTCGATGGAGAAGAACTCGAGGAACTCGTCGTGCGGCGCCGAGACCATCGAGTAGGCGCGCCAGACGATGCCGCCGCCGGCCTTGCGCACGCCGAGGCGGGCGAACTGGCCGGCGCGGAAGCGGAAGCCCGGATCGCGCGTGCAGCGCAGGCTGAACAGGCTCGGCGACCAGCGCCACACCTCGAGCAGGCGCTGGCGGGTGAACTTCTCTGCGCTGGCCGTCATACTTGCCTCCCTCCGCTGCCGCCGGCGCGGCGGCTTCCTTCATATAGCGCAAATCCCCCGCCCATGCCCCTGTTCGTCTCCCCCTTCGCCCAACTCGACCTGCTGCGCCAGCCCGAGCAGCGCCACGACCCGCTGCAGGCCTTCGACGCCGCCGACGAGTACCTGCTGGCGCACCTGCACGCGCAGGGCCTGGCCCAAGGCAGCCGCGTGCTGCTGCTCAACGACGGCTTCGGCGCGCTGGCCTGCGCCCTGGCGCCGCACGCCCGGGTGGTCAGCAGCGGCGACTCCTTCCTCGGCGCCCTGGCGCTGCAGAAGAACCTGGCGCGCAACGGCCTGGCGGCGGACGCGGTGCAGTTCGTGCCGGCCAGCCAGACGCCGCAGGGTCCGTTCGACTGGGTGCTGCTGCGCGTGCCCAAGACCCTGGCGCTGCTCGAGGAGCAGCTGATCCGCCTGCACGGCCAGCTCGCCGCGGGCGCGCGGGTGGTGGCCGCCGGCATGCTCAAGCACCTGCCGCGCGCCGCCGGCGACCTGCTGGAGCAGTACCTCGGCCCGGTGCAGGCCTCGCTGGCGGTGAAGAAGGCGCGCCTGCTGCTGTGCACGCCCGAGGCCCGGCCGGCGCCGCTGTCGCCCTACCCGACCCGCTACCGCCTGGACGAGCCGCGGCTGGAGCTGGTCAACCACGCCAACGTGTTCTGCCGCGAGGGCCTGGACATCGGCACCCGCGCCTTCCTGCCCTTGCTGCCGAGCGGCCTCGGCCCCGCGCGGGTGGCGGATCTCGGCTGCGGCAACGGCGTGCTGGCCATCGCCAGCGCGCTGGCCAATCCCGAGGCCGAGTACACCCTGGTCGACGAGTCGTTCATGGCCGTGCAGTCGGCCGAGGAGAACTGGCGCGCCGCGCTGGGCGGGCGCCCCGTCACCATCCGCGCCGCCGACGGCCTGGCCGGCCAGCCGCCGGCCTCGCTGGACCTGGTGCTGTGCAACCCACCGTTCCACCAGCAGCAGGTGGTCGGCGACTTCCTCGCCTGGCGCATGTTCCAGCAGGCCCACGCCGCGCTGGGGCGCGGCGGCGAGCTGTGGATCGTCGGCAACCGCCACCTCGGCTACCACGCCAAGCTCAAGCGCCTGTTCCGCGAGGTCAGCCAGGTCGGCGCCAATCCCAAGTTCGTCATCCTGCGCGCGCGCAAGGGCTGAGCTGGGCAGAATTTCACCAGGCGCCGCGGCGCTGGTATGATGCGTGCCTTTTTTCCCGCCCCTGCCGCCCACAAGGCAGCGGGGGCGCCGTTGGCGCCGACCCCGGCGTTCCGCTCGCGCAGGCCGAGCACCGGAGAACCCCATGCTGGAAAGACTGTTCCACCTCAAGGCCCACCAGACCACGGTGCGCACCGAGATCCTCGCCGGGATCACCACCTTCCTGACCATGGCCTACGTGCTGTTCGTCAACCCGAGCATCCTCGCCAAGACCGGCATGGATCAGGGCGCGGTGTTCGTCGCCACCTGCCTGGCCGCCGCGATCGGCTCGCTGGTCATGGGCCTCTTGGCCAACTACCCGATCGCCCTCGCCCCCGGCATGGGCCTCAACGCCTTCTTCACCTACACCGTGGTGCTGACCATGGGCTACACGTGGCAGGTGGCGCTCGGCGCGGTGTTCCTCTCCGGCGTGCTGTTCTTCGCCCTGTCGATCTTCCGCATCCGCGAGTGGATCATCCACAGCATCCCGCTGCCGCTGCGCACGGCGATCAGCGCCGGCATCGGCCTGTTCCTCGCGCTGATCGCGCTGAAGAACACCGGCATCGTCGTCGACCACCCGGCCACCCTGGTCGCCCTCGGCGACCTCGGCCAGCCCGGCCCGCTGCTCGCCGGCCTCGGCTTCCTGCTCACCGTCGCGCTGGTCCACCACCGCGTCACCGGGGCGGTGATGATCGGCATCCTCGCCGTCACCGCCGCGGCGCTGGCCCTCGGCCTGACCGAGCTGGACCGCGTGGTGGCGCCGCCGCCGAGCCTGATGCCGACCCTGCTGCAACTGGACATCGCCGGCGCGCTGGACGTCGGCCTGGTCAGCGTGATCTTCGCCTTCCTGTTCGTCGACCTGTTCGACACCTCCGGCACCCTGATCGGCGTGGCGCAGAAGGCCGGCCTGGTCGACACCGACGGCAGGCTGCCGCGCCTGGGCCGCGCCCTGCTGGCCGACAGCACGGCGACCATGGCCGGCGCCGCGCTGGGCACCTCGACCACCACCAGCTTCATCGAGTCGGCCGCCGGCATCAGCGCCGGCGGGCGCACCGGGCTGACCGCCTGCGTGGTCGCCGCGCTGTTCCTGCTCAGCCTGTTCTTCTCGCCGCTGGCCGCCGCGGTGCCCGACTACGCCACCGCCCCGGCGCTGTTCTTCGTCGCCGTGCTGATGGCCGGCGGCCTGGCCGACATCGCCTGGGACGACCTCAGCGAAGCCGCGCCGGTGCTGATCGCCGCGCTGGCCATGCCGCTGACCTTCTCCATCGCCAACGGCATCGCCCTCGGCTTCATCAGCTGGACGGCGATCAAGCTGTGCTGCGGCCGCGCCCGCGAGCTGAACAGCGCCATGTGGGTGCTGTCGATCCTGTTCGTGGTCAAGCTGGGCTTCTTCGCCTGACCGGTTTCCCCTTTCGCACACGAGTCCGCCATGCACAGTCCCTCCCTCGACCCGACCCACTACGCCGCCCAGCTCGCCGCGAAGAAGGCCCGCCTGCAGGAGCTGCTGGCGCCGTTCGCTGCCCCCGAGCCGGAGGTGTTCGACTCGCCGGCCGAGCACTACCGCCTGCGCGCCGAATTCCGCCTGTGGCGCGAGGCGGACGGCCGCCACTACGCGATGTTCGAGGGCGACAAGCACACCCCGGTGCTGATCGAGCAGTTCCCGGTGGCCAGCCAGCGCATCAATGAACTGATGCCGCAGCTGAAGGCCGCCTGGCAGGCCAGCGAGGTGCTGTTGCACAAGCTGTTCCAGGTCGAGTTCCTCACCACCCTGGCGGGCGACGCGCTGATCACCCTGTGCTACCACCGCCCGCTGGACGCGGCCTGGCAGGCCGAGGCCGAGCAGGTCGCCGCGCAGCTGGGCGTCAGCCTGATCGGCCGCTCGCGCGGCAAGCGCATCGTCATCGGCCGCGACTACGTGGAAGAGGAGCTGAGCGTGGCCGGGCGGAGCTTCCGCTACCGCCAGCCGGAAGGCGCCTTCACCCAGCCCAACGGCGTGGTCTGCCAGAAGATGCTCAACTGGGCCTTCGACGCCCTCGGCGAGCGCAGCGACGATCTGCTGGAGCTTTACTGCGGCAACGGCAACTTCACCCTGCCGCTGGCCACCCGGGTGCGCCGCGTGCTGGCCACCGAGATCAGCAAGACCTCGGTCAACGCCGCGCTGGCCAACATCGAAGGCAACGGCATCGGCAACATCGAGCTGGTGCGCCTGTCCGCCGAGGAGCTGACCCAGGCGCTCAACGAGGTGCGCCCGTTCCGCCGCCTGGCCGGCATCGACCTCAAGGGCTACCAGTTCGGCAGCGTGTTCGTCGACCCGCCACGCGCCGGCATGGACCCGGACACCTGCGAGCTGACCCGGCGCTTCGACAGCATCCTGTACATCTCCTGCAACCCCGAGACCCTGGCCGCCAACCTCGCCCAGCTGCACGACACCCACCGCATCGTGCGCTGCGCGCTGTTCGACCAGTTCCCCTGGACCCACCACATGGAGAGCGGCGTGCTGCTGCAGCGGCGCTGAGGCGCCCCGGCAACGCACGCAGAAAACCGCAGCAGGCCGCCCGGGCGCCCCATGGCGACGGCGTCGGCCGCTGTGCTAGCTTGATCCGCACAACGACATCAGGAATCCCCCCATGGCCGCAGCCACTCCGGCACTGGAAATCCGCAACCTGCACAAACGCTACGGCGACCTCGAGGTGCTCAAGGGCATCTCGCTGACCGCGCGCGACGGCGACGTCATTTCCATCCTCGGCTCCTCCGGTTCCGGCAAGTCCACCTTCCTGCGCTGCATCAACCTGCTGGAAAGCCCGCACGCGGGGCAGATCTTCGTCGCCGGCGAGGAACTCAGGCTCAAGCCGGGCAAGGACGGCGCGCTGGTCGCCGCCGACAGCCGGCAGATCAACCGCCTGCGCAGCCAGCTCGGCTTCGTGTTCCAGAACTTCAACCTGTGGCCGCACATGACCATCCTCGACAACGTGATCGAGGCGCCGCGCCGCGTGCTCGGCCTGTCGAAGGCCGAGGCCACCGAGCGCGCCGAGGCGCTGCTGGCCAAGGTCGGCATCGCCGCCAAGCGCGACAGCTACCCGACCCAACTGTCCGGCGGCCAGCAGCAGCGCGCGGCCATCGCCCGCACCCTGTGCATGGAGCCCAAGGTGATCCTGTTCGACGAGCCGACCTCGGCGCTCGATCCGGAGATGGTCCAGGAAGTGCTCAACGTGATCCGCGCGCTGGCCGAGGAAGGCCGCACCATGCTGCTGGTCACCCACGAGATGAACTTCGCCCGCCAGGTGTCCAGCGAGGTGGTGTTCCTCCACCAGGGCCTGGTCGAGGAGCAGGGGCCGCCGGACCGGGTGTTCGGCAGCCCGAGCTCGGAGCGCTGCCGCCAGTTCATGTCTAGCCTCAAATAACAACTCGGCCGACGCGCCCGCGCCGCGGCCGGGCGACGGACAGCCAAACAAGGAGCCCTACCCATGAAAATCCGCAACTCGCTGCTGGCCATGGCCGCAGCCCTGGTCCTCGCCACCCCGGCGCTGGCCGCCGACAAGCTGCGCATCGGCACCGAAGGCGCCTACCCGCCCTTCAACCAGATCGACGCCAGCGGCAACGTGGTCGGCTTCGACGTGGAGATCGCCAAGGCGCTGTGCGTGAAGATGCAGGCCGAGTGCGAGATCGTCACCTCCGACTGGGACGGCATCATCCCGGCGCTCAACGCCAGGAAGTTCGACTTCATCGCCGCTTCCATGTCGATCACCGACGAGCGCAAGCAGGCGGTCGACTTCAGCGACCCGTACTACACCAACAAGCTGCAGTTCATCGCGCCCAAGTCGGTCGACTTCAAGACCGACGAGGCCAGCCTCGACGGCAAGGTGATCGGCGCGCAGCGCGCCACCATCGCCGGCACCTGGCTGGAGGACAACCTCGGCGACGTGGTCGAGGTGAAGCTCTACGACACCCAGGAAAACGCCTACCTCGACCTGGCCGCCGGCCGCGTCGACGGCGTGCTGGCCGACAAGCTGGTCAACTGGGAATGGCTGAAGAGCGACGCCGGCAAGGACTTCGAGTTCAAGGGCGAGCCGGTGTACGACGACGACAAGATCGGCCTCGCCGTGCGCAAGGGCGACGACGCCCTGCGCGACAAGCTCAACGCCGCCCTCAAGGCGATCGTCGAGGACGGCACCTACAAGCAGATCAACGACAAGTACTTCCCCTTCAGCATCTACTGAGCCGCTAGCGGCGCGCCATCTTCACGCTGGCGCGCCGCCGACAAACCATGATTCCTGACCTTCAAGGCTTCGGGCCGGCGCTGGCCGCCGGCACCTGGATGACCATCAAGCTGTCCGTCGCCGCCGTCGGCGTCGGGCTGCTCCTCGGCCTGCTCGGCGCCCTGGCCAAGACCTCGGCCAGCCTGCCCCTGCGCCTGCTCGGCGGCGGCTACACCACGCTGGTGCGCGGCGTGCCGGAAACCCTGTGGGTGCTGATGATCTACTACGGCACGGTGAGCGGCCTCAACGCCGTCGGCGCGGCGTTCGGCTACCCCGAGCTGGCACTGAATCCGTTCGCCGCCGGCACCCTGGCGCTGGGCCTGTGCTTCGGCGCCTACGCCACCGAGGTGTTCCGCGGCGCGCTGCTGGCCATTCCCAAGGGCCAGCGCGAGGCGGGCCAGGCACTCGGCCTGTCCGGCCTGCGGATCTTCTGGCGCATCATCCTGCCGCAGCTGTGGCGCACCGCGCTGCCCGGCCTCGGCAACCTGTACATGATCCTGCTCAAGGACACCGCGCTGGTGTCGCTGATCTCGCTGGAGGAGATCATGCGCAAGGCGAGCGTCGCCTCCAACGCCACCAAGGCCCCCTTCACCTTCTACATGAGCGCCGCGGCCATCTACCTCGGCCTCACCGTGATCGTCATGCTGGTCCTGCACCAGCTGGAAAAACGCGCCGGCCGCGGCATCGCGAGGAACGAGCTATGAGCGGCTGGGAACTGCTGGTCAAATGGACCCCGAAGATGCTCGACGGCGTCGCCCTGACCCTCGAGCTGGTGGCGATCGCCGTGGTCGCCGGGCTGATCGTCGCCCTGCCGCTGGGCATCGCCCGCGCCTCGCGGCACTGGCATGTGCGCGCGCTGCCCTCGGCGTACATCTTCTTCTTCCGCGGCACCCCGCTGTTGCTGCAGCTGTTCATCGTCTACTACGGCCTGGCGCAGTTCCCGGAGGTGCGCAAGAGCGCGCTGTGGCCATTCCTGCGCGACCCGTACTGGTGCGCGCTGGCGACCATGACCCTGCACACCGCGGCCTACATCGCCGAGATCATGCGCGGCGCGATCCACGCCGTGCCGGTCGGCGAGGTGGAGGCGGCGCGCGCGCTGGGCATGTCGCAGCGCCAGGCGCTGTGGCACATCATCCTGCCGCGCGCCGCACGCATCGGCCTGCCGGCCTACACCAACGAAGTGATCCTGATGCTCAAGGCCAGCGCGGTGGTCTACACCGTGACCCTCTACGACATCATGGGCATGGCGCGCACCATCAGCTCGCGCACCTACGAGCAGATGTTCTTCTTCGTCTACGCCGGGGCGCTGTACCTGGTCATCACCATCGGCCTGACCTGGATCTTCCGCGGCATCGAGCGCTGGCTGCGCATCGACGCGGCGCGCGCCCGCTGAGAAGCGGTGCCCTGGGGCGCGCGGCGCACCCTACCGGCGACCACCGCCGAACCGTAGGGTGCGCCATGCGCACCACGTCGCCGCTATAATCGCCGCCCGCCCACTGCCCGTCGCCGCCCGCCGTGTCCGACATCCTCCAAGGCCCCCTGCTGCGCCAGCGCTTCGCCGAGCTGGACGCCTTCCTGCGCGAACACCAGATGCTGTGGCGCGACAAGCCGTTCACCGCCCTGACCCTCGGCTGGGAGCGCGACTACCCCGCGCTGGCCGCCTGGCTGCGCGGACGCACGCTGGAGCAGGCCGACGCGGTGCACAACCACCCCGAGCAACTGGACGCCCCGGCGCCCTTCCCGCAGCTGGCCGCGCACGCCGCGCAGCTGGCCGCGGTCGGCGACCTGCCGGCTGGCGCCGTGGCGCCGTTGCCGGCGCAGTTCAGCGTCGACGTGCCGGGACGCAAGTGGCAGCAGATCGACGCCTTCGCCAGCCGCCTGCAGTTCCGCGAGCCGCCGCGCCACTGGCTGGACTGGTGCTCCGGCAAGGGCCACCTGGGCCGCCGCCTGGCCCACGCCGGCACGCCGCTGACCTGCCTGGAATACGACGCCGCGCTGGTCGCGGACGGCCAGCGCCTCAGCGATCGCCTCGCCCTGCCGGCGCGGCACCTCGAACAGGACGTGCTGGCCGCCGGCGCCAGCGAACGCCTGCAAGCTGGGCACACCCCGGTGGCCCTGCACGCCTGCGGCGAGCTGCACGTGCGCCTGCTGGAGCTGGCCAGCGCCAAGGGCTGCCGCCAGCTGGCGGTAGCGCCCTGCTGCTACAACCGTATCGCCACCGACGTCTACCGGCCGCTGTCGCAGCCGGCGCAGGCCTCGGCGCTGCATCTCAGCCGCGACGACCTGCGCCTGCCGCTGGCCGAGACGGTCACCGCCGGGGCGCGGGTACGCCGCCAGCGCGACCAGTCGATGGCCCGCCGACTGGCCTTCGACCTGCTGCAGCGCGAGCTGCGCGGGGTGGACGACTACCTGCCGGTGCCCTCGCTGGCGCCGGCCTGGCTGGACAAGCCGTTCGCCGCCTGGTGCCGCGAACTGGCCGAACTGAAGGAGCTGCCGGCACCCGGCGAGCGCGACTGGACGGCGCTGGAGGCCGCCGGCTGGCAGCGCCTGGCCGCGGTGCGCAACCTCGAGCTGGTGCGCGGCCTGTTCCGCCGGCCGCTGGAGCTGTGGCTGCTGCTGGACCGGGCGCTGTACCTGGAGGAGCAGGGCTATCGGGTACAGCTCGGCCAGTTCTGCGACTACCGGCTGACCCCGCGCAACATCCTGCTGCTGGCCGAGCGCGAGTAGCGGCCAGAAACGCAGAAGGCGCCCGCGAGGGGCGCCTTCTGCCGGGGACTGCCGCGCCATGCGTGGCCCGACGTTACTCCACCCCGCCGCCGAGCGCCTTGAACAGAGCGATCTCGCTGGACAGCTGGGCCAGGCGGTCGCCGATCAGTTGCTGCTGCGAGCCGAACAGCTGGCGCTGGGCGTCGAGCAGGGTCAGCTGGCTGTCGACCCCGGTGCGGTAGCGGCGCTCGGCCAGGCGCCGGTACTCGGCGTTGGCCGCCACCAGCTGGCGCTGCGCCGCGAGCTGCGCGACGTAGGTGCTGCGCGCGGCGAGGCCGTCGGCGACCTCGCTGAACGCGGTCTGGATCGCCTGCTCGTACTGCGCCACCTCGACCTGCTTCTGCAGCCTGGCGTAGTCCAGGCTGCCCTTGAGGCTGCCGGCGGTGAAGATCGGCAGGTTGATCGACGGCTGGAACAGCCAGGTGCCGCTGCCGCCCTTGAACAGTCCGGACAGCTCGGTGCTGGCGCTGCCGGCGCGGGCGGTCAGGCCGATGCTCGGGAAGAACGCCGCGCGCGCCGCACCGATGTCGGCGTTGGCCGCCCTGAGCTGGTGCTCGGCGGCGAGGATGTCCGGGCGCCGCTGCAGCAGGTCGGAGGGCAGGCCCACCGGCAGCTCGGCCAGTTGCACCTGCTCCAGCGGCGCGGCCGCCGGCAGGTCGGCCGGCAGCGCACTGCCGAGCAGCAGCTGCAGGGCGTTGTGGTCCTGGGCGAGCAGGCGCTGGTACTGGGCGACGTTGACCCGCGCGCCCTCCACCGCGCTGCGCGACTGGCTCAGCTCCAGCGCCGAGGCGACGCCGACGTCGAAGCTGCGCTGGGTCAGCGCCAGGCTCTGCTCGTAGGTCTTCAGGGTCTCCTCGCTGAGCGCCAGCAGCTCGCGGTCGGCCTGCAGACGCAGCCAGGCGTCGGCGACGCTGGCCACCAGGCCGATCTGCGTGCTGCGCCGCGCCTGCTCGGTGGCGAAGTACTGCTCCAGCGCCGCCTGGTTGAGGCTGCGCAGGCGACCGAACAGGTCCAGTTCCCAGTCGGTGACGCCGACGGTGGCGCCGTACTCGCCGTTGGTCGCGGCGGAGCCGGTGCGGGTCAGGTCGGCCGGCAGGCGCTGGCGGGTGCCGCTGCCGCGGGCGTCGAGCTGCGGGAACAGCTCGGCGCGCTGGATGCGGTACAGCGCCTGGTAGGCCTGCACGTTGAGCGCCGCCACGCGCAGGTCGCGGTTGTTGTCCAGCGCCACCTCGATAAGACGCTGCAGCGCCGGGTCGCGGAAGAAGCCGCGCCAGGCGGGCAGCGCGCTCGCCGCGCTGCCCGCCGCACCGGCATACACGCCCTCGGACGGCCAGGCGGCGGCCACCGGCGCCTCGGGGCGCTGGTAGTCGGGTATCAGCGAGCAGCCGCCGAGGCCCAGCAGGAGGCTCAGGGTCAGGATCGACTTGTTCACAGCGCGGACTCCTTCTCGGCCTGCACGCCCGGCTTGCGCTTGCGCTCGGTCAGCGAGCAGACCAGTACGTAGAACAGCGGGATCCAGAAGATCGCCAGCACCAGCGCGGAGAGCATGCCGCCGATCACCCCGGTGCCGATGGCGTGCTTGCTGCCGGCGCCGGCGCCGCTGGAGACGGCCAGCGGCACCACGCCGAGGATGAACGCCAGCGAGGTCATCACGATCGGCCGCAGACGCATGCGGCAGGCCTCCGCCGCGGCGTCGACCAGGCTCATGCCCTGCTCGTGCAGCGACTTGGCGAACTCGACGATGAGGATCGCGTTGCGCGCCGACAGGCCGATGGTGGTGAGCAGGCCGATCTGGAAGTACACGTCGTTGGACAGGCCGCGACCGTAGGTGGCCAGCAGCGCGCCGATCACCCCCAGCGGCACCACCAGCATCACCGAGAACGGGATCGACCAGCTCTCGTACAGCGCCGCCAGGCAGAGGAACACCACCAACAGCGACAGGGCGTACAACGCGGTAGCCTGGTCGCCGGCCAGACGCTCCTCGTAGGACAGCCCGGTCCAGGCCAGGCCGACGCCCGGCGGCAGCTCGGCGGCGATCTTCTCCACCTCGGCCATCGCCTCGCCCGAGCTGTAGCCCGGGGCGGCGGCGCCGAGGATCTCCATCGCCGACACGCCGTTGTAGCGCGACAGCTTGGGCGGGCCGTAGATCCACTGGCCGCTGGCGAAGGCGCTGAACGGCACCATCTGGCCCTCGGCGTTGCGCACGAACCACTTGTCGAGGTCCTCGGGATTCATCCGCGCGGAGGCCTCGCCCTGCAGGTAGACCTTCTTCACCCGGCCGCGGTCGATGAAGTCGTTGACGTAGCTGCCGCCCCAGGCGATCGACAGGGTCTGGTCGATCTCGGCCAGCGACACGCCCTGGGCACGCGCCTTCTCGTCATCGATCAGCAACTGGTACTGCGGCTCGTCGCGCAGGCCGTTGGGGCGCACGCCGGCCAGCTTGGGGTTCTGCCCGGCCAGTTGGAGGAACTGGTCGCGCGCCTGGCTGAGCACCTGGTGGCCGACGCCGGCGCGGTCCTGGAGGAACACGTTGAAGCCGGTGGCATTGCCCAGCTCCATCACCGCCGGCGGGGCGAAGGCGAACACCATGGCGTCGCGGAAGCCGAAGAAGCGCTGCTGGGCGCGCTGCGCCAGCTCGAACACGCCCTGGCCCGGCTCGGTGCGCTCGCTCCACGGTTTGAGGTTGATGAACGCCATGCCCGAGCTCTGCCCGCGGCCGGCGAAGTTGAAGCCGTTGACGGTGAACACCGACTTGACCACCTCGCCCTCCTCCTCGAGCAGGTACTCGCGCATCTGGCGGACCATCTCGTAGGTGCGCTCGGCGCTGGAGCCGGCCGGGGTCTGCACCTGGGCGAACAGCACGCCCTGGTCCTCCTCCGGCAGGAACGAGGTGGGGATGCGGGTGAACATCCAGGCCATCACGCCGACGATCACCAGGTACATCAGCAGGTAGGGCGCCTTGCGCCGCAGAACCGCCTTGACGCCGCGCTCGTAGCCCTGCACGCCACGCTGGAAGCTGCGGTTGAACCAGCCGAAGAAGCCCTTCTTCTCATGGTGCGCGCCCTTGGCGATCGGCTTGAGCAGGGTGGCGCACAGCGCCGGAGTGAACACCAGCGCGACCAGCACCGACAGCGCCATGGCCGAGACGATGGTGATGGAGAACTGCTGGTAGATCACCCCGGTGGAGCCGGGGAAGAACGCCATCGGCACGAACACCGCCGACAGTACCAGGCCGATGCCGACCAGCGCGCCCTGGATCTGCCCCATCGACTTGCGGGTGGCCTCCAGCGGCGACAGCCCCTCCTCGCTCATCACCCGCTCGACGTTCTCCACCACCACGATGGCGTCGTCGACCAGCAGGCCGATGGCGAGGATCATGGCGAACATGGTCAGGGTGTTGATGCTGAAACCGAACGCCGCGAGGATGCCGAAGGTGCCGAGCAGCACCACCGGCACCGCCAGGGTCGGGATCAGGGTGGCGCGGAAGTTCTGCAGGAACAGGTACATCACCAGGAACACCAGGCCGATAGCCTCGAACAGGGTGGTCACCACCCCCATGATCGACGCCGAGATCACCGGCGTGGTGTCGTACGGATAGACCGCCTTCATCCCCGGCGGGAAGAACGGCTCCAGCTCGTCGAGGGTCTGGCGCACCGCGGCCACGGTGTCCAGCGCGTTGGCGCCGGTGGCCAGCTTGACCGCGATGCCGGTGGCCGGCAGGCCGTTGTACTCGGCGCTGATGCTGTAGTTCTCGCCGCCCAGCTCGACGCGGGCGACGTCCTTCAGGCGCACCTGCGAGCCGTCGGCGTTGACCTTGAGCAGGATGTCGCGGAACTGCTCGGGGGTCTGCAGGCGGGTCTTGCCGATGATGGTGGCGGTCAGCTGCTGGCCCGGCGAGGCCGGCAGGCCGCCGAGCTG
Source organism: Pseudomonas sp. OF001 (assembly GCF_904426495.1). Classification (NCBI taxonomy): domain Bacteria; kingdom Pseudomonadati; phylum Pseudomonadota; class Gammaproteobacteria; order Pseudomonadales; family Pseudomonadaceae; genus Pseudomonas; species Pseudomonas sp. OF001. The sequence goes on from NZ_CAJGBM010000034.1 coordinate 113,530, forward strand.
GCCGGAGGACACCTGCACGTTCTGCGCCTGGATGGCGCTCTTCACGTCCACCGGAGTCAGCGCGTAGTTGTTCAGCCGGGCCGGATCGAGCCAGATGCGCATGGCGTACTGGGCGCCGAACACCTGGAAGTCGCCGACGCCGCGGGTCCGCGACAGCGGGTCCTGGATGTTGGAGACGATGTAGTCGGCCAGGTCGTTGCGGTCCATGCTGCCGTCTTCGGACACCAGGCCGATCACCAGCAGGAAGTTGCGCACCGCCTTGGTGACGCGGATGCCCTGCTGCTGGACCTCCTGCGGCAGCAGCGGGGTGGCCAGCTGCAGCTTGTTCTGCACCTGCACCTGGGCGATGTCGGGATCGACGCCCTGGTTGAAGGTGGCGGTGATGGTCATGCTGCCGTCGGAGTTGCTCTCCGAGGAGATGTAGCGCAGGCCGTCGATGCCGTTGAGCTGCTGCTCGATCACCTGCACCACGGTGTCCTGCACCGTCTGCGCCGAGGCGCCCGGGTAGCTCACGGAAATGCCCACCGCCGGCGGGGCGATGCTCGGGTACTGGTTGATCGGCAGCTTGAGGATCGACAGGCCGCCGGCCAGCATGATCACCAGGGCGATCACCCAGGCGAAGATCGGCCGGTCGATGAAGAATCTGGACATGGCGCTATCCCCTTAACGGCCCTGGGCCGACTGCTGCTGGGCGGCCGGCTGGCTCTCGGCAGGCTTGCCCAGCGCCGGCACGTTGCTCGCCGCCTGCACCTTGACCTCGACGCCCGGCTTGATGAACTGCAGGCCCTCGGTGATCAGCCGGTCGCCGGCCTCGAGGCCCTCGCTGACCAGCCAGAAGCTGCCGGCGGTGCGCTCGGCCTTGAGGGTGCGCACCTCGACCTTGTTCTCGGCATTGACCACCATGGCCACCGCCTCGCCCTTGGCGTTGCGCGTCACGCCCTGCTGCGGGGCGAGGATCGCCGCGCTCTTGCTGCCGGTCTGCAGCCGCGCCTGGACGAACATCCCCGGCAGCAGCTCGTGCTGCGGGTTGGGGAACACCGCGCGCAGGGTCACCGAGCCGGTGCCCGGATCTACCGACACCTCGGAGAACTCCAGGCGTCCGTCGTGGGCGTAGGCGCTGCCGTCGGGCAGGCTCAGGCTCACCCTGGCGGCGGTGTCGCCGGCCTTCTCCAGCTGGCCGGCGGCCAGCTCGCGACGCAGGCGCAGCAGCTCGGTGGCCGGCTGGGTGACGTCGACGTAGATCGGATCGAGCTGCTGGATCACCGCCAGTTCCTGTGCCTGGCCGCTGCTGACCAGCGCGCCCTCGGTCACCGCCGAGCGGCCAATGCGCCCGCCGATCGGCGCCAGCACCTTGGTGTAGCGCAGGTCGATGCGCGCCTTCTCCAGCGCCGCCTCGGCCTGCAGCTGGGCGGCGCGCGCCTCGTCGTACTGCTGGCGGCTGACCGCCTGGTCGGCCACCAGCACCTTGTAGCGCTCGGCCAGCGAACGGCTCGACAGCAGGGTGGCCTCGGCGCTCTTCAGGGTCGCCTCGTAGGTCGCCGGGTCGATCTGGTACAGCTGCTGGCCGGCCTTGACCTCGCGGCCCTCGGCGAACAGGCGCTTGAGCACGATGCCGTCGACCTGCGGACGCACCTCGGCGATCCGGTAGGCCGCGGTGCGTCCCGGCAGCTCGCTGGTCAGGGTGAACGGCTGCGCCTCGAGGGTCACCACGCCTACCTGCGGCGCCGGGCGGGCCTGCTGCGGCGCCGCCTCCTTCTGGCAGCCGGCCAACAGCAAAAGCGACAGCAGGGCGGAGGCGCCCAGCGTCGCGCGTGCGGAGGAGCTATTCATCGGAAAGCCTCGAATTCGTTGTGCACAAGCAAGGTTGGAATCGGGGAGGAGATTGCATCTCCAGTGCCAGGCACTATACTTACATTCGCGTCTGTTTGTAAATTCGCAGAATTGCAAGTATCCACTCGCACGCCCGGAAGATCGCGCCAGAACCCCGCTCGCCGCCAGCAGCGTTTTTTGTGAGACTGCGCGCCCTCGACACCACAGGGAAGTCACAATCCGCCACAGGCCCAGAGACCTCCGCATGGCTCGCAGAACCAAAGAAGAAGCCGAAGCCACTCGGCAACAGATCCTCGACAGCGCCGAGCGCGTGTTCGCCGCCAAGGGGGTCGCCCACACCACCATGGCCGACATCGCCGCCGACGCCGGGGTGTCCCGTGGCGCGGTGTACTGGCACTTCACCAGCAAGGCCGACGTGTTCAACGCCCTGCTCACCCGCCAGCATGACGCCAACAAGGTGGTCTGCTCCGCCGCCCGCAATCCCGACGAGGCCGACCCGCTCGGCCAGATCCGCAACATTCTCGTGCACTTCCTGTGCAAGACGGTGCACGACCCCCAGCAGCGCCGGGTCAACGAGATCTTCCACCACAAGTGCGAACTGGCCGGCGACCAGGAAAGCCTGCGCGAGCTGCTGCAGGCCACCGGCGACGAGATCGACCGCGACATCGCCCTGTCGCTGCGCAACGCCATCAGCCGCGGCCAGCTGCCCGCCGACCTCGACCTGACCCGCGCCGCCATCGGCATGCATGCCTACATCCACGGCCTGATCAACAACTGGCTGCTGCGCCCGGACAGCTTCGCCCTCGACCAGGAAGCCGGCGCGCTGGTCGACGCGCTGCTCGACATGCTGCGCTACAGCCCGGCACTGCGCCTGCCGGCCGGCTGACCGCGCTCAGCCGGCCAGAGCGACGACTCCCGCCACCACCGCGCCCAGCGCCGCAGCCGGCAGCGCCTCGCGGCGGGCGAACAGCTCGCCCAGGCTGCGGTAGTACCACAGCACTCCTTCGCGGCCGCCGCTGAAGCGCTCGAGGCTCGCGGGGCCGAACCGCTCCAGGTCGTGCAGGATGCAGCGGGCGTTGTGCAGCTTGTCGCAGGCGTTGACCAGCAGCGAGTCGGCACCGACCTCGGCGAGATGGGCCAGGTAGCGCTGCTTGCGCGCCCGCCACTCGGGCTCGCCCTGGTCGAGGGCATCGGTGCAGTCGAGCACCATGCGCAGCACCCGTTCGCCGAAGTACTGGTTGATCTGCGAGGCGTGCTGGTGGCCGCCGTCCTCGACCACGTCGTGCAGCAGGGCGGCGATGGCCTGGTCCTCGTCGCCGCCGTACTCCAGCACCAGGGCGCTGACCGCCAGCGGGTGGGAGATGTAGGGCACCGCGGTGCCCTTGCGCAGCTGGCCGGCGTGCACGTGGGCGGCATAGCCGAAGGCGCGGGACAGCCGCTCGCTGTGCTTTATCGCGGACGGCTCCCGATGCTGGCGGATGGGTGGCTGGGCGGTCGCCGCGGCGGCCTGGGCGGGGGCGCCGAGCCGCTGCATGGCGGTGACCAGTGTGGGAATCCTGCGCATGTCGTCATCTCCTGCCGCGCCCGCTTGTGCTTGCCTGACGCCGCCACCCTATGTAGCTTCAGGCGACAGGTCCATCCTGTAGAAGTACACAGGTAAAGTTTTGGCGCACATGGAGGCAAGATGAAGGGACGACCCGCGCTGGACGAGATCCGCTGGGATCTGGCCATGCGCTACCGGCTGATCGAGACCATCGCCCTGTGGGAAGGGCGGCTGACCACCCAGCACCTGATGCAGGGCTTCGGCATTTCCCGCCAGCAGGCGAGCAAGGACATCAACAGCTACATCCGGGAACATGCGCCAAGAAACTTGACATATGACGCCCGCCTGAAGGGCTACGCGCCGACCCGCCAGTTCCGCCCGCGCTTCATCGACACCAGCGCCAGCGCCTACCTGCACCTGCTCAACCAGAGCCGCGAGCGCGCCCCGCACATCGAGGGCCTGGAACGCAGCTATGCGCACAGCGAGGTGGTCGAGCTGCCCGACCGCAGCGTGCGCCCGGAAGTGCTGCGCCCGCTGCTGCGCGCCTGCCGCGAGGGGCTGCGCCTGGAGGCCGAGTACGTGTCGTTCAACACCCCGCGGGTCGAGGTGCGGGTGATCGCCCCGCACACCCTGGTGTTCACCGGCATGCGCTGGCACGTGCGCGCCTACTGCGAGAAGAACCGCGACTGGCGCGACTTCGTGCTCAGCCGCTTCCGCGGCACGCCGGAGCTGCTCGACCGCACGGCGCAGGGCCGCGACTACGATCCGGGCTGGAACACCCGGGTCGACGTGATCCTCGAGCCGGATGCTCGCCTGCTGGCGGAGCAGAAGGCGATCACCGAGAGCGACTACGCCATGCAGGGCGGTCGCCTGGTGCTGCCGACCCGCGGCGCGCTGGTGCAGTACGTGCTGCAGCGCTACCAGCTCGATCCGACCAAGCTGCACCCCAATCCGGCGGCGCAGCAGCTGCAGGTAGCCAACCTGGAGGCGCTCAAGCCCTGGCTGTACTGAGCCGGGCATCGGCCCCTCTTGCCTGGGCGGCGCACATGGCCAACACTCGGCGCAGGCGGTGGCGCCGCACGGCGCCGCCTCATCCATCTCCAGAAAGAAAGTGCGGGTTATCACCATGTCGGACAGAACGGGCAGCAGTGCCAGCTACAGGCAGCGCGAGGCGGGTTATCGCGACAAGGCGCTGAAGATGTATCCGTGGGTCTGCGGCCGCTGCGCGCGGGAATTCACCTATTCCAACCTGAGCCAGCTGACCGTCCACCATATCGACCACAACCACGACAACAATCCGGCCGACGGCAGCAACTGGGAGTTGCTCTGCCTGTATTGCCACGACCACGAACACTCCAAGTACTCCATCTACAACGGCGAGAATGGCAGCGCGGTGATTCCCGGCGAGAAGTCGCCACAGGTGAAGCACAATCCGTTCGCCAACCTCAAGTCGCTGATGGACAAGCAGCAGAAGTAGTTGCCGGACAGGGCCGCCGGCCACGACCGCAACCGATGCGCGCGACGCATCTCCCGGCGCGGCGGATCGCCAGTTTCCGCCGCGCCCATCCATACCCAGGAAAATCCCATGCAAGACTATGAAAAGCCCCTCGACGAGGCGGAAATCGACCAGCTGAACGAACTGCTGTTCAGCTATTCGGAAAAGGCCGAGCAGGAGCATGGCAAGGACGGCGAGGAAGTGGATTGCGTGTTCAGCGTTTCCGAGCTGGACGGCTTCCTCACCGCGGTGCTCACCGGCCTCAATCCGATTTCGCCGGCGGAGTGGCTGCCGGCGCTGTGGCGCGGCAAGTTGCCGAAGTTCGAGACCGAAGCCGAACTGCAGCAGCTCACCGACCTGCTGATGCGCCACATGAATGCCCTGGCCCACAGCCTGTTCGAGGACCCGGAAAGTTTCGCGCCCATCTACGAGATCGGCGACGAGGACGGCAGCGAAGAAGTGCTGGTGGACGAGTGGTGCTACGGCTACATGCGCGGCGTCGAGCTGCGCGACAAGGACTGGCAGGCCCTGCGCGACGCCCAGCCGGAGCTGCTGCTGCCGTTCATGCTGCTCAGCGGCGCCTTCTCGCTGGACGACGGCGAGGAGGTGACCGAGGAGGAACTGGAGGAAATGCGCGAGAGCCTGCCCGACCTGGTGTTCGCCATCCGCGACTTCTGGATGGCCGAGGCGGAAAAGCCCAAGGCGCCGAAGATCGGCCGCAACGATCTGTGCCCGTGCGGCAGCGGCAAGAAATACAAGCAGTGCTGCCTGCACTGAGGCGTCCCTGAACGCCGCGAATGTCGGCCGCGCTTGGCGGCCGGCATTCCGCCCTCCCGCACCGGGTCCAGAGCCGCAGTGTGGGAATTCCGTCAGTTCCCCCGCACTGCCGCCAATTCCCTCCGCTATTATTGAAACTATTGACGGCAGGCAGCCGCCTCTATAAAAAGCAGCCTCTTGTCCGCAACGGGAACAGGTGCAGGGAGTGCAGGTAATTCGCGTGTGCGGATTTTCCTATTGCCGACCCATTCCCTTTCCCGGAGAAACTCGATGTCCAAACTGTTGGAATTCCGCAAGGCCGAACAGGCGCTCAGGGAGCAACTGGCGCGCCTGGAATCGCTCAAGCACGACCAGGAACTCAAGCACGAAATGGAATTCGAGGAAAAACTCAAGGCGCTGCTGCAGGAGTACGGTTTCAAACTGCAGAACATCGTCGACATCCTCGATCCGCAACCGATCCATATTCCCGAGCTGGAACTCCTGGAGCAGCAGGGCGGCCGCCGCGTGCGCAAGCTGCAGGTGTGGAAGAACCCGGTCACCGGCGAAGTGCTGGAAACCAAGAGCGGCAACAACAAGAAGCTCAAGGCCTGGAAGGAAGAGTACGGCGAGAAGTTCGTCTCGACCTGGCTGCAGAAGGACTGAGGTCCGGCCCTGCCGCACGGCATGATCGCTCCCATGCGCCTGCGTGGGGGCGCAAGCGCTGGACGCTGCGCGCCCCGGCGATGCCCGCTCCGGGCGCCCCTGCGACGCTCGACCGGTAGCCTCCCGCCCGCTTTTCTCGCACACTGCCCGCCATAGCTGCCGCCCTACGGCCCTGTCAGGGAGTGATCCGTGTCGTCCGCCCTCCGCCCCCGTCCCGTTCTCCTCCTGCTCCTGCTGCCGCTCGCCCTGCTGCTGTTGCTCGCCTGGCGCCACTGGCAGGGGCCGCCGCTGCCCGGCTACCGGCTGGAGACGCGCCCGCTGGTGCAGCGCGTGGTGGCCAGCGGCGAGGTCAGCAGCCAGTCGCTGGCGCGCATCGGCAGCGAGCTGACCGGCGTGGTCAGGGCCCGCCATGTGCGCGAGGGCGATGCGGTCAAGCCCGGCGACCTGCTGCTGGAGCTGGACGACCGCGAGCAGCGGGCCCGCCTGGGCGAGGCCGAGGCGGCGCTGCGCCAGCTGATCGACGCCGAGCGCCCGCAGGCGCGCGCGGCGCTGCGCGAGGCCGAGAGCCAGCTGCAGCGCGCCGGCAGCGAGCGCCAGCGGCGCGAGACGCTGTTCGCCCGCCAGCTGCTGTCCGCCGAGGACCGCGACCAGGCCCGCCACGCCGAGGTGGCCGCGCGCGCCGCCCGCGACCGCGCGCAGCTGGCCGCCGCCGCCCTGGCCGAGGGCGGCAGCGCCGAGCAGCAGGCACGCCAGCGCGTGGAACAGGCGCGCAGCGCGCTGGCCAGGACGAAGATCCACGCCCAGGTCGAAGGCAGCGTGCAGACCCGCAACGTCGAGCCCGGCGACCTGGTGCGCCCGGGCGATACCCTGCTGGAAATCGCCCGCCAGGGCAGCCAGGAGATCCTCCTGCCGCTGGACGAGAAGAGCCTCGCCCCGCTCGCCCTCGGCCAGAGCGCGCAGGTGATCGCCGACGCCTTTCCCGAGCGGGTGCTGGCCGCACGGGTCGCCTGGCTGGCCCCGGCGGTCGACCCGGCGCGCGGCACCCTCGACGTGCACCTCGAGCTGGCCGAGCCGGCCGGCTTCCTGCGCCAGGGCATGACCGTCTCGGTGAGCATCGAGACCGCGCGCCGCGAGCGCGCCCTGGTGATCGCCAACGACGCCCTGCGCGCGGTCGCCGGCGGGCGCGCCGAGGTGCTGCGCGTGCGCGGCGGCGAGGTCGAGCGGGTCGCGGTGACCCTCGGCCTGCGCGGCACCGCGCTCAGCGAGGTGGTCGAGGGCCTGGCCGAGGGCGATCTGGTGCTCGCCGCCGACGCCGAGCCCGGCCAGCGCGTGCGCCTGCGCGAGCAGCCGCTGCCGGCCGGCGTGGCGGAGTGAGGCCATGCGCCTGATCGACACCCAGTGGGTCGAATGGAAGATCGCCCTGCGCTTCCTCGCCGACAACCGCCTGCAGAGCCTGCTGATCATCGTCGGCATCGCCGTCGGCTCGGCGGTGATCGTGTTCATCACCGCGCTGATCACCGGCCTGCAGGCCAACGTCATCGAACGCACCCTCGGCACCCAGGCGCACATCCGCATCCTGCCGCCGGACGAGGTCAACCGCGTGCCGCCGCCGCAAGACGGTGCCGTGGCGCTGACCCTGGAAAGCCCGCGCGCCCAGCGCCTGCGCACCATCGTCAACTGGCCCGACGTGCGCGACGTCCTCGACCAGCAGCCGCAGCTGCGCGCGGTGTCGCCGCTGATCAGCGGCCCGGCCATCGCCCGCCGCGGCGTGGCGCGCGCCTCGGTGGCCCTGCTCGGCATCGACCCCGCGCGCTACCAGCGCATCATCCCCATCGAGCCGCACCTGATCGCCGGACGCTTCCGGGTCGAGGCCGGCCATGCGGTGATCGGCAAGGAGCTGGCCGAGGATCTCGGCCTCGGCATCGGCGACAAGCTGCGCCTGGATGCCGGCGAGGGCCGCGAGGCGGTGGTCGACGTTTCCGGCATCTTCGAGCTGGAGGTGCGCGAGCTGGACGCGCGCTACGTCTACCTCGACCTCAAGCAGGCGCAGACCCTGCTCGACCTGCCCGGCGGGGTGACGGTGATCGAGACCGCGGTGCAGCAGATCTTCCAGGCCGAGGCCATCGCCACGCGCCTGGCGCGCCTCACCGGGCTCAAGGCGGAAAGCTGGATGGCCACCAACGGCCAGCTGCTCAACGCGCTGCGCTCGCAGACCATGACCACCCAGATGATCCGCCTGTTCGTCGGCCTGTCGGTGGCCTTCGGCATCGCCAGCGTGCTGGCGGTCAGCGTGGTGCAGCGCACCCGCGAGATCGGCATCCTGCGCGCCATGGGCAGCCCGCGCGGGCAGATCCTGCGCGTGTTCCTCCTGCAGGGCGGCCTGCTCGGCCTGGCCGGCTCCGGCCTCGGCGGACTGGTCGGCTGGTCGCTGGTGCAGGTGTTCAACGTGTTCGGCCCCGGGCTGTTCTTCATCCCGGTCGACCCGACGCTGATTCCCACCGCCATGGCGGTGGCCACCGTCACCGGGGTGCTGGCCGCGGCCATGCCGGCGCGCCGTGCGGCCCGTTACGACCCGGCAGTGGCGATCCGCTATGTCTGAATTCGAACGCGACCAGGAAGTGCTGCGCCTGGCCGGTCTGTGCAAGGCCTACAACCCCGGCACGCCGCTGGAGCAGCAGGTGCTGCACGACATCGACCTGCGTCTGGTGCGCGGCGAGCTGACCGCGCTGATCGGCCCGTCCGGCTCGGGCAAGAGCACCCTGCTCAACCTCATCGGCCTGCTCGACTCGCCCACCGCCGGCGAGCTGTACCTGCTCGGCCAGCCGACCCGCGAGCTGGACGACGGCGCGCGCACCCGCCTGCGCAACGAGGCGATCGGCTTCGTGTTCCAGTTCCACCACCTGATCCCGGCGTTCAGCGTGCTGGACAACGTGCTGATGCCGCTGATGATCCGCCACGGCAAGCCGCGCGCCGAGGACCGCGAGCTGGCCCTCGAGCTGCTGCACGCGGTCGGCCTGGCCGGCTTCGCCACCAGCAAGGCCAACCGCATCTCCGGCGGCCAGCAGCAGCGGGTGGCCATCGCCCGCGCGCTGGTCACCCGCCCGGCGCTGCTGCTGGCCGACGAGCCGACCGGTAACCTCGATACGAAGACCGCGGAAAGCGTGTTCACCCTGTTCCGCCGCTTCAACCGCGAGTTCGGCTGCGCGGTGCTGGTGGTCACCCACGACCCGCGCCTGGCGGCCAGCTGCGCGCGCACCGTGCAGCTGGTCGACGGGCGCATCGTCAGCGATCAGCTGAATGGCTGAGTAGGATGCGCCGTGCGCACCAAGGCACTACCCATGGTGCGCACGGCGCACCCTACTGCACGCGGAAATTCTTGAACTGCCAGGGGTCGTCCGTGTCGAGGTCCTCGTCGAACAGCCAGCCGCGCCCCTCCAGCGGCGTCCAGTCGCTGAACGCGCCGACCAGCTCGCCGAGGTAGGGCCGGCAGAAGTCGAGGATCTCCTCGAAGGGCATCTCGTCGGGCTCGACCACCCCGCAGGCCGGGTTGCGCATCGCCCAGAGCACCCCGGCGACGACGCCCACCGTCACCTGCAGGCTGGTCGGGCCGTTGGCCGGACACAGCGCACGGGCCTGCTCGACGGACAGCCGCGAGCCGTACCAGTAGGCTCCGTCGTCGTGACCGAGCAGCAGCACGCCCAGCTCGTCGACGCCGGAGACGATACCGTCGCGCAGCACGCGTAGCCGCGGCTGCAGCTGCCAGTTGCGCCCGGCCAGTTCGTCCAGCGACAGCACGGTGTCGTCGCAGGGGTGATAGGCATAGAGCACGGTCGGCCGGTACTCGGGGGCATCGTCCGTCCCCAGGGTGAAGTAGTCGGCGATGGAGATCGCCTCGCCGTGGCTGATCAGGAAGCCGTGGTAAGGACCGGCCAGCGGCGTCCAGCTGCGCACCCGGGTGGCCGCGCCCGGACGCTCCAGGTAGATGGCCGCCTGGCTGCCCCCGGCGTGGCGACGGCCGTCGGCGGGCAGGTGACGCTCGTGGCTGCCCCAGCCCAGCTCGACCGGCTGCAGCAGCTCGCTGACGAAGCCGGGCACCGACCAGGTGTTGACGAACTCGTCCGGCACCTTGCGCTGGCGGTCCACCTGCCAGTCGCGCTCAGCGACGTGGATGACGCGAACGCCCAGGCGCTGCGCCAGGCGCGCCCACTCCGTGCGGCTGGCCGGCGCCGGCTGCGCCATGCCGTTGCCGGCGGCCAGTTCGAGCAGCGCCATCTTCACCAGGTGCGATACCAGCCCCGGATTGGCACCGTGGGCCAGCACCGCGGTCGGCCCGGGCGCATCGCTCCGGCGCAGCGCCAGCGCCGCCTCGCGCAGGGCGTAGTTGCTGCGCTGCGCCGCCGGCAGGCGGCGGTCGACGTAACCGCCGGCCCAGGGCTCGATGCAGGCGTCCAGATAGAGGGCGCCGCGCTCGCGGCACAGCGCGATCAGCGCCACGCTGCTGACGTCCACCGACAGGTTGAGCAGGAAGTCGCCCGGATCGAGCAGCGGCTCGAGCGCCGTGCGGTAGTTGGCCGGGGTGAGCGCCAGCTGGCGATGGGCGATGCCGGCCTGCTCGGCCGCGGCGAAACCCTCGGCGTCGGCGGCGAGAATCACCAGCTGCGCCGGGCGCAGGGCGATGTGGCGCAGCAGCAGCGGCAGCACCCCCTGGCCGATGCAGCCGAAGCCGAGCAGGACGATGCGCCCGGCGAACGCCTGACGCTGATGCGAAGTGTCCAATGGCCGTCCCCCTTCCTGGCATTCCTGGCATAGGCCTCAGTATAGGAAGCGGGACGCCGGCGCGAGGGAAGACGGCCCGGGGGGGGGGTGCCGGCCGCCCTGCGGGCGACCGGCATGGCGGGGCTCAGAGCGCGCGGCCGAGCTCCGGCACCGCCTCGAACAGGTCGGCGACCAGGCCGTAGTCGGCGACCTGGAAGATCGGCGCTTCCTCGTCCTTGTTGATCGCCACGATCACCTTGGAGTCCTTCATCCCCGCCAGGTGCTGGATGGCGCCGCTGATGCCGACGGCGATGTACAGCTCGGGGGCGACTATCTTGCCGGTCTGCCCCACCTGCATGTCGTTGGGCACGAAGCCGGCGTCGACCGCCGCGCGCGAGGCGCCCACCGCGGCGCCGAGCTGGTCGGCCACCTGGTAGAGCAACTGGAAGTTGTCGCCGTTCTGCAGGCCGCGGCCGCCGGAGACGACGATCTTCGCCGCGGTCAGCTCGGGACGCTCGGACTGCGCCAGCTCCGCGCCGACGAAGCAGGAAATCCCGTAGTCCTCGCCACAGGCCAGGGTCTCGATCGCGGCGCTGCCGCCGGTGGCGGCCACCGCGTCGAAGCCGGTGGCGCGCACGCTGATGACCTTCACCGCCGCGCTGGACTGCACGGTGGCGATGGCGTTGCCGGCGTAGATCGGCCGCTGGAAGGTGTCGGCACTGACGACCCTGATGATTTCCGAGATCTGCTCGACGTCGAGCAGCGCGGCGACCCGCGGCAGGACGTTCTTGCCGTTGCTGGTGGCCGCGGCCAGCACGTGGCTGTAGGCGCGGCCCAGCTCGGCCAGCAGCGGCGCGAGGTTCTCCGGCAGCTGGTGGGCGTAGGCCGGGGCGTCGGCGACCAGCACCTTGCTCACCCCGGCGACCTGGGCGGCGGCGGCGGCCACCGCGCCACAGCCCTGGCCGGCGACCAGCAGGTGGATGTCGCCGCCGATCTGGCTGGCGGCCGCGAGGGTGTTGAGGGTGGCCGCGGCCAGCGCGGCATTGTTGTGCTCGGCGAGTACCAGGATAGCCATCAGATCACCTTCGCTTCGTTCTTCAGTTTGTCGACCAGCTCGGCCACCGAGCCGACCTTGATGCCGGCCTTGCGCGCGGCCGGGGCCTCGACCTTGAGCACCTTCACCGTGGAGGCGGTGGACACGCCGAGCGCCTCCGGCGTCAGCACGTCCAGCGGCTTCTTCTTGGCCTTCATGATGTTGGGCAGCGAGGCGTAGCGCGGCTCGTTGAGGCGCAGGTCGGTGGTGACGATGGCCGGCAGGTTGAGGGACACGGTCTGCAGCCCGCCGTCGATCTCGCGGGTCACGCGGGCCTGTTCGCCGGCGATCTCCACCCTGGAGGCGAAGGTGCCCTGGGCGAAGCCGCTCAGCGCGGCGAGCATCTGCCCGGTCTGGTTGTTGTCGCTGTCGATGGCCTGCTTGCCGAGGATCACCAGCTGCGGCTGCTCGCGGTCGACCACCGCCTTGAGCAGCTTAGCGATGGCCAGCGAGCCGAGCTCGGCAGTGCTCTCGACCAGCACGGCGCGGTCGGCGCCGAGGGCCAGGGCGGTGCGCAGCTGCTCCTGGGCGGCGTTCGGGCCGACCGAGACCACCACCACCTCGCTGGCGATGCCCCTTTCCTTGAGGCGCACCGCCTCTTCCACGGCGATCTCGCAGAACGGATTCATCGCCATCTTGACGTTGGCCAGGTCGACGCCGGAGCCGTCGGCCTTGACGCGGACCTTGACGTTGTAGTCCACCACGCGTTTCACGGTCACGAGGATCTTCATCGGTTGCCTCTTGTTGTCACTTGAAGTTGCGGCGGATCAGCTTCTGCACCCAGCCGACGATGCCGGCGCGGAACAGCAGCACGCAGAGCACGAAGATCACCCCGAGGATGACGTGCACCCAGTCGCCCAGCGGGCCGTTGGACAGGTAGCTCTGCAGGGTCACCACCACGCCGGCGCCGACCAGCGGGCCGAGCACGGTGCCGACGCCGCCGAGCAGGGTCATCAGGATCACCTCGCCGGACATGTGCCAGTGGGCGTCGGTCAGCGAGGCCAGCTGGAACACCACGGTCTTGGTCGCCCCGGCCAGGCCGGTGAGGGTGGCGGAGATGACGAAGGCCAGCAGCTTGTGGGCGGCGACGTTGTAGCCGAGGGAGATGGCGCGCGGCTCGTTGTCGCGGATCGCCTTGAGCACCTGGCCGTAGGGCGAGTGGATGGTGCGCTGGATCACCGCGAAGCCGAACACGAACACCGCCAGCACGAAGTAGTACATCGCCAGGTTGCTCTTCAGGTCGATCAGGCCGAACAGCTCGCCGCGCGGCACGCCCTGCAGACCGTTCTCGCCGCCGGTGAACGGCGCCTGGACGAACAGGAAGAACACCAGCTGCGCCAGCGCCAGGGTGATCATGGCGAAGTAGATGCCCTGGCGGCGGATCGCCAGCAGGCCGAAGCCCAGGCCGAGCACGCCCGAGGCCGCCGTGCCGGCGAGGATGCCCAGCTCGGTGGACAGTCCCGAGTACTGGCTGAGCAGGTAGCCGGTGACGTAGCCGCCGGTGGCGAGGAAGGCCGCGTGGCCGAAGGACAGCAGGCCGGCGTAGCCGAGCAGCAGGTTGAAGGCGCAGGCGAACAGGGCGAAGCACAGCAGCTTCATCAGGAACACCGGGTACACCGCCAGCGGGGCGACCAGCGCCACGCCGAGCAGCGCCAGGTAGCCGACCAGCTTGCGCCGCTGCTGCGCGCGACGGCGCTCCAGCTCGACCTGCGGATGGGCGACGACCGCGGCCGCCTGAATGTTTTCCAGACTCGACATGCTCATGCCTCCTTCCCGAACAGTCCCGCCGGGCGGAACAGCAGGACGATGACCATCACCAGGAACACCACGGTGCTGGCCGCCTGCGGATAGAACACCTTGGTCAGGCCCTCGATCAGGCCCATGGCCAGGCCGGTGACGATGGCGCCCATGATCGAGCCCATGCCGCCGATCACCACCACGGCGAACACCACGATCAGCAGGTTGGCGCCCATGGTCGGGCTGACCGGGTAGATCGGCGCGGCGAGCACCCCGGCGAAGGCGGCCAGCGCCACGCCGTAACCGTAGGTCAGGGTGATCAACAGCGGCACGTTGATGCCGAAGGCCTGCATCAGCTTGGGGTTCTCGGTGCCGGCGCGCAGGTAGGAACCGAGGCGGGTGCGCTCGATCATGTACCAGGTGGCGATGCACACCACCAGCGCGGCCACCACCACCCAGGCGCGGTAGGTGGGCAGGAACATGAAGCCGAGGTTGACGCCGCCCTTGAGCAGCTCGGGCATCGGGTAGGAGGCCCCGGACACGCCGAACAGCTTGACGAAGCTGCCCTCGACGATCAGCGCCAGGCCGAAGGTCAGCAGCAGGCCGTAGAGGTGATCCTCGCCGGCGATGCGCCGCAGCAGATGGCGCTCGACGGCCATGCCGATGGCGCCGACCAAGAGCGGCGAGAGCACCAGCGCCACCCAGTAGTTGACGCCCAGGTAGTTGAGGCCGAGCAGCGCGGCGAAGGCGCCGAGCATGTACAGCGCGCCGTGGGCGAAGTTGATGATGCGCAGCAGGCCGAAGATGATCGCCAGGCCGAGGCTGAGCAGCGCGTAGAAGGCGCCGTTGATCAGGCCGAGCAGCAGCTGGCCGAGCAGCACGCCCAGGGGAATACCGAATACGAGAGTCATGAGTCACCACCCACAGGAAGTCCGCGACACCCGGCCGCGCGGGCCGGGTGGATGGCTCGCTCCCGCGCGCACTCAGGCGCGCGGGAGCCGGCGGTCGATCAGTTCTTCGCCACCCGATCCTTGACCAGCTTGCACTGGCTCTCGCTCAGCGGGCGGAACGCCTGGTCGCCGGGGATGGTGCTGACGATCTTGTACAGGTCCCACTCGCCCTTCGACTCGGCCGGGGTCTTCACCTGGGCCAAGTACATGTCGTGGACCATGCGGCCGTCCTCGCGGATCTTGCCGCCCTTGGCGAACATGTCGTTGACCGGGGTGGCGGCCATCTTGGCGCGCACGGTGGTGGTGTCGTCGCTGCCGGTGGCCTTGACCGCGTTGAGGTAGTGCATGGTCGCCGAGTAGACGCCGGCCTGGGACATGGTCGGCATGCTGCCGACGCGCTCGAAGTAGCGCTTGGCCCAGGCGCGGGTCTCGTCGTTCATGTCCCAGTACCAGCCGGTGGTCAGCATCAGGCCCTGAGTGACGTCCAGGCCCATGGCGTGGATGTCGTTGAGGAACACCAGCATGCCGGCCAGCGTCTGCCCGGACTGGGTGACGCCGAACTGGCTGGCGGTCTTCAGCGCGTTGACGGTGTCGGCGCCGGCGTTGGCCAGCGCCACCACCTGGGCGCCGGAGCCCTGGGCCTGGAGGATGTAGGAGGAGAAGTCCTGGCTGGGGAACGGATGGCGCACGGTGCCGACCACGCTGCCGCCGCCACCGGTCACCACCTTGGTGATGTCCGCCTCCAGGGCATGCCCGAAGGCATAGTCGGCGGTCAGCATGTACCAGCTCTTGCCGCCGGACTCGAGCACCGCCTTGGCGGTGCCGTTGGCCAGCGCGTAGGTGTCGTAGGTCCAGTGGATATGGTTGGGCGAGCAGGATTCGTTGGTGATGCCCGAGGAGGCGGCGCCGGAGATCAGCGCCAGCTTGTCGGCCTGCTCGACCACCTTGACCGCCGCCAGCACCACCGAGGAGGCGACCAGGCCGGTCACCATGTCGACGTTGCGCTCGTCGACCCACTGGCGCACGGTGTTGGCGCCGACGTCCGGCTTGTTGAGGTCGTCGGCGTTGAAGATGACGATCTTCTTGCCGTCGACGTTGCCGCCGAAATCCTCCACCGCCATCTTCAGCGCCTCCAGGCCACCGGGACCGGCGAGGTCGCGGTAGGTGCCGGACATGTCGGCGAGGTAGCCGATGCGGATCTCGTCGTCGCTGACCGCCGCCTGCGCGGTGCCGGCGATCAGGCTGGAGACGAGCAGAGCGGTTGCGGTCTTCTGGAATACCTTCATGTGTTCACCCACTGTTCCATGGTTATTGTTGTGGTACAGACGAGCAGACCGACGGAAGCCCGCCGGCGCGTGAGCGCCGGGCAGGTGCCGCGGGGTATTACGGGGTTCAGACGCCCAGACAGGTGTTGAGCAGTTCCTTCTTCGCCGGCAGTTCGGCGGCGCTGATCTCCTCGACGATCTGGCCGTGCTCCATCAGGTAGTGGCGGTCGGCCAGCGGCGCGGCGAAGCGGAAGTTCTGCTCGACCAGGACGATGGTCAGGCCCTTGTCCTTGAGCTTGAGCAGCACCTCGCCGAGCTTCTGCACGATCACCGGGGCGAGGCCCTCGGTGATCTCGTCGAGCAGCAGCAGGTTGGCGCCGGTGCGCAGGATGCGCGCCATGGCCAGCATCTGCTGCTCGCCGCCGGACAGCCGGGTGCCTTGGCTGAAGCGGCGCTCGTAGAGGTTGGGGAACATCTCGTAGATCTCGTCGAGGCTCATGCCGCCGCTGCGCACGGTGGGCGGCAGCAGCAGGTTCTCCTCGACGTTGAGGCTGGCGAAGATGCCGCGCTCCTCGGGGCAGTAGCCGACGCCCAGGCGCGGGATCATGTGCGCGGCGACGCCGATGGTCTCGTTGCCGTTGATCATGATCGAGCCGGTGCGCCGGCCGACCAGGTTCATGATCGCGCGCAGGGTGGTGGTGCGCCCGGCGCCGTTGCGCCCGAGCAGGGTCACCAGCTCGCCGCGGCGCACCAAGAGGTCGATGCCGTGGAGGATGTGCGACTCGCCGTAGAAGGCGTGCAGGTCGCTGAGGCGCAGCTGTTCGAAATCCGGATTGGTGTGCAGGCTGGTCATGCGTGGGCCTCCTCGGCGGCGGCCTCGCTGCCCAGGTACGCCTCGCGCACCTGCGGGTTGGCGGAAACGGTGGCGTAGTCGCCCTCGGCGAGGATCGAGCCGCGCGCCAGCACGGTGAGGCGGTCGCACAGGCGGCTGACCACGCTGAGGTTGTGCTCGACCATCACCACGGTGCGGCCGACCGCGGCGCGGCGCACCAGGCCGACCACCATGTCGACGTCCTCGTGGCCCATGCCCTGGGTCGGCTCGTCGAGCAGCAGCACCTTGGGCTCCAGGGCCAGGGTGGTGGCCAGCTCGAGGGCGCGCTTGCGGCCGTAGGGCAGCTCGATGGTCAGGGTATCGGCGAAGGACAGCAGGTCGACCTCGGCGAGCAGTTGCTCGGCGCGTTCGTTGAGTGCATCCAGGCAGCGCGCCGGCTTCCAGAAATGGAAGGAGTTGCCCTCGCGCTGCTGCAGGGCCACGCGCACGTTGTCGCGCACGCTCATGTGGCCGAACACGGCGGAGATCTGGAACGAGCGCACCAGGCCCAGGCGGGCGATCTCGTTGGGCTTCATGCCGGTGATCGGCTGGCCGTAGTAGAGGATCTCGCCGCGGGTCGGGGTGAGGAACTTGGTGAGCAGGTTGAACACGGTGGTCTTGCCGGCCCCGTTGGGACCGATCAGCGCGTGGATATGGCCCTTCTGCACGCGCAGATCGACCGAGTCCACCGCGGTGAAGCCGCGGAATTCCTTGGTCAGGCCGCGTGTTTCCAGCACGAACTCTGGTGCCATGGGGTGCCCTCTAACCTTGATTGTTTTTGTTGGATGAGGCGCAGGCCTTGGTGGCCTTTACGTAAACGTTAACAGCATGGAGCGGCGGGCGGCAAGCGCCATTCGTACGCCTTTAGTGCAGTGCAACGTGATCAGCTGCGCGATTCGCGCGGCAGACGGCCCATCAGGTAGAACTCGTCGTTGGGCGGGGTGCCGGCCAGCGACACCAGGCGGTTGGACAGGCTGAAGAAGGCGGCGACGGCGCCGATGTCCCAGATGTCGTTCAGGCTGAAACCGACCGCCTGCAGGCGCGCCTGCCAGGCGTCGTCGAGCACGCCGTGCGCGAAGCTCAGGTGCATGGCGAAGTCGAGCATCACTCGCTGGCGCTCGCCGATGGCCGCCGTGCGGTGGTTGATGGCGAGCTGGTCGGCCAGCTGCGGATCCTTGCTGCGGATGCGCAGCACCGCGCCGTGCGCCACCACGCAGTACAGGCAGCCGTGGCGGGCGCTGGTGGCGACCACGATCATCTCCTTCTCGGCCACCGTCAGGCTGTCGGATTCGCGCTCCATCAGCGCGTCGTGCCAGGCGAAGAAGGCGCGGAACTCGTCGGGGCGGTGCGCCAGCATGAGGAACACGTTGGGCACGAAGCCGGCCTTGTCCTGCACGGCGAGGATGCGCTCGCGCAGGTCCTGCGGCAGCTCGTCGAGGGATTCGGGAACGGGGAAGCGGCTGATCGAAGCGGTCATGCGTGATTCCTTTCTTGTTATCCGATTGATGGTGCCCACGCTCCGGGCGCGCTGCGCCCGTGCTCACGCTGGAGGGACGCGGAGCGTCCGGGCGGCGGCGTTCCCACGCGGAGCGTGGGAACGATCAGCAGAGCGCGGGAACGATCACCGAAGCTGCCGGCATTCAGTGGTGGTTGATGCCCAGCTCCACCACGCTGATCTCGCGCATGCGGAACTTCTGCACCTTGCCGCTGATGGTCATCGGGAAGTCGCTGACGAACTTGATGTGCCGCGGGATCTTGAAGTGGGCGATGCGCCCCTTGCAGTAGTCGCGCAGCGCCTCGGCCTCGACCGCGTGCCCCGGATGCAGCTTGACCCAGGCGACGATCTCCTCGCCGTACTTGCTGTCCGGCACGCCGATCACCTGCACGTCGGCCACCGCCGCGTGGGTGAACAGGAACTCCTCGATCTCGCGCGGGTACACGTTCTCGCCGCCGCGGATGATCATGTCCTTGTTGCGGCCGACGATGCGGATGTAGCCCTCGTCGTCCATCACCGCCAGGTCGCCGGTGTGCATCCAGCGCGCGCCGTCGATGGCCTCGCGGGTGGCCTCGGGGTTGTTCCAGTAGCCGAGCATCACGCTGTAGCCGCGAGTGCACAGCTCGCCGATCTGCCCGCGCGGCACCACGCGGCCGTGCTCGTCGACGATCTTGCTCTCCAGGTGCGGCTGGGTGCGGCCGACGCTGGTCACGCGGCGCTCCAGATCGTCGGCCGGGCCGGTCTGGGTCGATACCGGGCTGGTCTCGGTCATGCCGTAGGCGATCTGCACCTCGCTCATGTGCATCTCGGCGATCACCCGCTTCATCACCTCGATCGGGCAGGTGGCGCCGGCCATGATGCCGGTGCGCAGGCTGGACAGGTCCATGCCTTCGCGCCCGGGGTGGTCGAGCATGGCGATGAACATGGTCGGCACGCCGTACAGCGCGGTGGCGCGTTCCTCGGCCACCGCCTGCAGGGCGGCCAGCGGCTCGAAGGCGGCGCTCGGGTAGATCATGGTGCTGCCGTGGGTCAGGCAGCCGATGTTGCCCATCACCATGCCGAAGCAGTGGTACAGCGGCACCGGGATGACCAGGCGGTCCTGCTCGGTGAGGCCGAGGCTCTCGCCGACCATGTAGCCGTTGTTGAGGATGTTGTAGTGGCTGAGGGTGGCGCCCTTGGGGAAGCCGGTGGTGCCGGAGGTGTACTGGATGTTGATCGGCTCGTCGAACTGCAGCTGCTCGCCGCACTGGCGCAACTGCTCGGGGCCGACCTGCTCGGCCAGCGCCTGCAGCTGCTGCCAGCCGAGCATGCCGTCGGCCGGCTGCGCGCCGAGGCTGATCACCCCGCGCAGCTCCGGCAGCATGTGGCTGTGCAGCGCGCCGGTGGCGCTGGTGGCCAGCTCGGGCAGCAGCTCGCCGAGCATGGAGTGGTAGTCGGAGGTCTTGAAGGTGTCGGCGCAGATCAGCCAGCGGCAGCCGGACTGTTTGAGCGCGTACTCCAGCTCGTTGAGCCGGTAGGCGGGGTTGATGTTGACCAGGATGACGCCGGCCTTGGCGCTGGCGAACTGGGCGATGGTCCACTCGGCACGGTTCGGCGACCAGATGCCCAGGCGCTCGCCCGGCTGCAGGCCGAGGGCGATGAAGGCGCGCGCGCAGCGGTCGACCGCCTCGCCCAGCTGGGCCCAGCTGTAGCGCAGGCCCTGGTCGCGCACCACCAGCGCCTCGCGCTGGGCAAAACGGGAAACCGTCTGATCGAAGGCTGCACCGATGGTCATGGCCAGCAGCGGTTTCTCCTGCGGTCCGCAGGTGTAGCTCGGAAGATTCATAGAATCCCTCAGTCTTATGTTTGTTATGAGGTTTGCCACTTCTGAGACTTGCTGTCCCGGGGCGACCGGGGTTGTTGACAGTCGCCGCGGGGTTTGTTTACGTTAACGTAAAGGTTACCGACTGACAACCCAGCCCGGAACGGCAGGCGCCGGACTGGAACGGGGGCTCCGGGAGCAGCGCACCGGTTACCGTACTAACCTGCAAACCGCACAACTACAAGACAGACAAAAGGTGGTTCCATGACTTACTCCAGCCTCAACTTCGCCCTCGGTGAAACCGTCGACATGCTGCGCGACCAGGTGCGCGCCTTCGTGGACGCCGAACTGGCGCCGCGTGCCGCCGAGATCGACGCCACCAACACCTTCCCCATGGACATGTGGAAGAAGTTCGGCGAGATGGGCCTGCTCGGCATCACCGTGCCGGAGGAGTACGGCGGCGCGGGCATGGGCTACCTGGCCCACGTGGTGGCCATGGAGGAGATCAGCCGCGCCTCGGCCTCGGTGGCGCTGTCCTACGGCGCGCACTCCAACCTGTGCGTCAACCAGATCAAGCGCAACGGCAGCGAGGCGCAGAAGCAGAAGTACCTGCCCAAGCTGATCAGCGGCGAGCATATCGGCGCGCTGGCGATGAGCGAGCCGAACGCCGGCTCCGACGTGGTCTCCATGAAGCTGCGCGCCGAGAAGCGCGGCGACCGCTTCGTCCTCAACGGCAGCAAGACCTGGATCACCAACGGCCCGGACGCCAACACCTACGTGATCTACGCCAAGACCGACCTGGACAAGGGGCCGCACGGCATCACCGCGTTCATCGTCGAGCGCGACTGGAAGGGTTTCACCCGCGGCAGCAAGTTCGACAAGCTGGGCATGCGCGGCTCCAACACCTGCGAGCTGTTCTTCGACGACGTCGAGGTGCCGGAGGAGAACGTCCTCGGCCAGCTCAACGGCGGCGTGCGCGTACTGATGAGCGGCCTCGACTACGAGCGCGTGGTGCTGGCCGGCGGCCCGGTCGGCATCATGCAGTCCTGCCTGGACGTGGTGGTGCCCTACATCCACGACCGCAAGCAGTTCGGCCAGGCCATCGGCGAGTTCCAGTTCATCCAGGGCAAGGTCGCCGACATGTACACCCAGCTCAACGCCAGCCGCGCCTACCTGTACACCGTGGCGCAGGCCTGCGACCGCGGCGAGACCACCCGCAAGGACGCCGCCGGGGTGATCCTCTACACCGCCGAGAACGCCACCCAGATGGCCCTGCAGGCGATCCAGATCCTCGGCGGCAACGGCTACATCAACGAGTTCCCCACCGGACGCCTGCTGCGCGACGCCAAGCTCTACGAGATCGGCGCCGGCACCAGCGAGATCCGCCGCATGCTGATCGGCCGCGAGCTGTTCAACGAGTCGAAATGAGCATGATGGTGCCCACGCTCCGGCGTGGGCACCCCGAACGGACGCTCAGCGTCCTCAAGCGGCACTCCCACGCCGGAGCGTGGGAGCGATCGATCCCGACGGAGTGAGCCCCATGGCCATCCTGCACACCCAGATCAATACCCGTTCGCCGGAGTTCGCCGCCAACAGCGCGGCCATGCTCGAACAGGTGAACAACCTGCGCGCCCTGCTCGGGCGCATCAGCGAGGGCGGTGGCGTCGCCGCCCAGCAGCGTCACACCGCCCGCGGCAAGCTGCTGGTGCGCGAACGCATCAACGCCCTGCTCGACCCCGGCTCGGCCTTCCTCGAGGTCTCCGCGCTGGCCGCCTTTGACGTGTACGGCGAGGACGTGCCGGCCGCCGGCGTGGTCGCCGGCATCGGCCGGGTCGAGGGCGTCGAGTGCATGATCATCGGCAACGACGCCACCGTGAAGGGCGGCAGCTACTACCCGCTGACGGTGAAGAAGCACCTGCGCGCGCAGACCATCGCCCAGCAGAACCGCCTGCCGTGCATCTACCTGGTCGACTCCGGCGGCGCCAACCTGCCGCGCCAGGACGAGGTGTTCCCCGACCGCGAGCACTTCGGCCGCATCTTCTTCAACCAGGCCAACATGAGCGCCCAGGGCATCCCGCAGATCGCCGTGGTGATGGGCTCGTGCACCGCCGGCGGCGCCTACGTGCCGGCGATGGCCGACGAGACCATCATGGTGCGCAACCAGGCGACCATCTTCCTCGCCGGCCCGCCGCTGGTGAAGGCCGCCACCGGCGAGGTGGTCACCGCCGAGGAACTGGGCGGCGCCGACGTGCACTGCAAGACCTCCGGGGTGGCCGACCACTACGCCGAGAACGACGCCCATGCGCTGGCCATCGCCCGCCGCTGCGTGGCCAACCTCAACTGGCGCAAGCAGGGCCAGCTGGAAAGCGTCGCCCCGCGCGCACCGCTGTACGCCGGCGAGGAGCTGTACGGGGTGATCCCGGCCGACGCCAAGCAGCCGTTCGACGTGCGCGAGGTGATCGCCCGCCTGGTCGACGGCAGCGATTTCGACGAGTTCAAGGCGCTGTTCGGCACCACCCTGGTGTGCGGCTTCGCCCGCCTGCACGGCTATCCCGTAGCCATCCTCG
The DNA here is from genome assembly GCF_904426495.1 of Pseudomonas sp. OF001. Taxonomy (NCBI): domain Bacteria; kingdom Pseudomonadati; phylum Pseudomonadota; class Gammaproteobacteria; order Pseudomonadales; family Pseudomonadaceae; genus Pseudomonas; species Pseudomonas sp. OF001. Next base: position 136,351 of record NZ_CAJGBM010000034.1, read on the forward strand.
CCAACAACGGCATCCTGTTCGCCGAAGCGGCGCAGAAGGGCGCGCACTTCATCGAGCTGGCCTGCCAGCGCGGCATCCCCCTGCTGTTCCTGCAGAACATCACCGGCTTCATGGTCGGCCAGAAGTACGAGGCCGGCGGCATCGCCAAGCACGGCGCCAAGCTGGTTACCGCGGTGGCCTGCGCCAAGGTGCCGAAGTTCACAGTGATCATCGGCGGCAGCTTCGGCGCCGGCAACTACGGCATGTGCGGGCGCGCCTACGACCCGCGCTTCCTGTGGATGTGGCCGAACGCGCGGATCGGCGTGATGGGCGCGGCCCAGGCCGCCGGCGTGCTCACCCAGGTCAAGCGCGAGCAGGTCGAGCGCAGCGGCAAGACCTTCTCCGCCGCCGAGGAGGAAGCCATCCGCCAGCCGATCCTCGAGCAGTACGAGCGCCAGGGCCACCCCTACTACTCCAGCGCGCGGCTGTGGGATGACGGCGTGATCGACCCGGCGCAGACTCGGCAGGTACTGGCGCTGGCGCTGTCGGCCAGCCTGAACGCCCCCATCGAGCCGACCCCGTTCGGCGTGTTCCGGATGTAAGAGGCCCCGAGATGAGCGACTTCCAGACCATCCAGCTCGACTTCGATCCGCGCGGCTTCGCCACCCTGTGGCTGGACCGCGCCGACAAGAACAACGCCTTCAACGCCACCATGATCCGCGAGCTGATCGACGCCCTCGACCGGGTCAAGGACCACCCCGAACTGCGCTTCCTGATCCTGCGCGGGCGCGGCAAGCACTTTTCCGCCGGCGCCGATCTCGCCTGGATGCGCGAGGCCGCCGAGCTGGACTACGCCGCCAACCTGACGGACGCCCACGAGCTGGGCGAGCTGATGTACAACCTCTACCACCTGCCCCTGCCGACCCTGGCCGTGGTGCAGGGCGCGGCCTTCGGCGGCGCGGTGGGCCTGGCCGCCTGCTGCGACATCGCCATCGGCGCCGAGGACGCGCTGTTCTCGCTGTCCGAGGTGCGCATCGGCCTGGCCCCGGCAGTGATCAGCCCGTTCGTGGTCAAGGCCATCGGCGAGCGCGCCGCGCGCCGCTACGCGCTGTCCGCCGAGCGCTTCAATGGCCCCCGCGCCCGCGAACTGGGCCTGCTCGCAGAAACCTACCCGGCCGCCGAGCTGGACGCCGCGCTGGAGCGCTGGATCGCCGACCTGCAGCTGAACAGCCCGCAGGCGATGAAGGCGACCAAGGACCTGCTCGGCGAGGTCGGCAGCGCCGAGCTGTCGCCGGCCCTGCGCCGCCACACCGAAAGCGCCATCGCCCGCCTGCGCGTCAGCGCCGAGGGCCAGGAGGGCCTGCGCGCCTTCCTCGAGAAACGCAGTCCCGCCTGGCAGGAGAAGCACGCATGACCCGACACATCGACACCCTGCTGGTGGCCAACCGCGGCGAGATCGCCTGCCGGGTGATGCGCACCGCCAAGGCCCTGGGCCTGACCACCGTGGCCGTGCACAGCGCCATCGACGCCAACGCCCGCCACGCCCGCGAGGCCGACATCCGCGTCGACCTCGGCGGCGCCAAGCCGGCCGACAGCTACCTGCTGGTCGACAAGCTGATCGCCGCGGCCAAGGCCAGCGGCGCCCAGGCCATCCACCCCGGCTACGGCTTCCTCTCCGAGAACGCCGGCTTCGCCCGCGCCATCGAGGCGGCCGGGCTGATCTTCCTCGGCCCGCCGGCCAGCGCCATCGACGCCATGGGCAGCAAGTCGGCGGCCAAGGCGCTGATGGAGACCGCCGGCGTGCCGCTGGTGCCCGGCTACCACGGCGAGGCCCAGGACTACGAGACCTTCCGCACCGCCGCCGAGGTGATCGGCTACCCGGTGCTGCTCAAGGCCGCCGCCGGCGGCGGCGGCAAGGGCATGAAGGTGGTCGAGCGCGAGAGCGAGCTGGCCGAGGCGCTGGCCTCCGCCCAGCGCGAGGCGCAGGCCGCCTTCGGCGACTCGCGCATGCTGGTGGAAAAGTACGTGCTCAAGCCGCGCCACGTGGAGATCCAGGTGTTCGCCGACCAGCACGGCAACTGCCTGTACCTCAACGAGCGCGACTGCTCGATCCAGCGCCGCCACCAGAAGGTGGTCGAGGAAGCCCCGGCCCCGGGCCTGTCGCCGGCGCTGCGCCGCGCCATGGGCGAGGCGGCGGTCAAGGCGGCCCAGGCCATCGGCTACGTCGGCGCCGGCACCGTGGAGTTCCTGCTGGATGCGCGCGGCGAGTTCTTCTTCATGGAGATGAATACCAGGCTCCAAGTAGAACACCCGGTCACCGAGGCGATCACCGGCCTCGACCTGGTCGCCTGGCAGCTCCGCGTCGCCCGCGGCGAGCCGCTGCCGATCAGCCAGGAGCAGGTGCCGCTGATCGGCCACGCCATCGAGGTGCGCCTGTACGCCGAGGATCCGGACCACGACTTCCTGCCGGCCACCGGCACCTTGGAGCTGTACCGCGAGCCGAGCGCCGGCCCCGGCCGCCGGGTCGACAGCGGCGTGGCCGAGGGCGACACCGTCTCCCCCTTCTACGACCCGATGCTCGGCAAGCTGATCGCCTGGGGCGAGAACCGCGAGGAAGCGCGCCAGCGCCTCCTGGCCATGCTCGCCGAGACCGCGGTGGGCGGGGTGAGGACCAACCTGGCCTTCCTGCGCCGCGTGCTGGCCCACCCGGCGTTCGCCGCTGCCGAGCTGGACACCGGCTTCATCCCGCGCCACCAGGCGCAGCTGCTGCCGCCGCCGGGCGAGCTGCCGGAAAGCTTCTGGCAGCTGGCCGCCAGCGCCTTCGTGCAGGGCGAGGCCGAGCGCGTGCGCGGCGACGATCCGCACTCGCCCTGGCAGGGCAACTGCGGCTGGCGCGCCGGCCTGCCGGCGGAAACCGACCTGGCGCTGCGCTGCGGCGACGCCCAGCGCGTGGTGCGCCTGCGCGCCGGCAGCGCGCCGCAGGCGCGGCTGGTCGGCGAGCAGCTGCTGGTCGAGCAGGACGGCCTGCGCCGCCAGCACCTGGCGATCCGCCGCGGCGACAGCCTGTACCTGCAGTGGGGCAGCGAGCTGCGCGACGTGCAGCGCGTCGACCCGATCGCCGAGGCCGAGGCCAGCCACGCCCACCACGGCGGGCTGACCGCGCCGATGAACGGCAGCATCGTCCGCGTGCTGGTCGAGGCTGGCCAGCACGTCGAGGCCGGCACCGCCCTGGTGGTGCTGGAAGCGATGAAGATGGAGCACAGCATCCGCGCGCCGCAGGCCGGGGTGGTCAAGGGCCTGTACTGCAGCGAGGGCGAGCTGGTCAGCGAAGGCGCCGCGCTGGTGGAGCTGGAAGAGGCCTGAGTCCTGGCCTTGGTGGACAAGGCTGCGCCGTTGTCCACCCGACGCTCGCAGACGCTGCGCAACTGGTAGGGTGGGCAACTCGCGCAGCGATTGCCCGCCATGACCACCGCGCGTACAGAGTCCGCACATCGACACGGAAACCGCAGATGAAGACAACCGCCATTGCCCTGCCCCAGCACGTCCGCCTGGTCGAAGTCGGCCCGCGCGACGGCCTGCAGAACGAGAAACAGCCGATCAGCGTCGCCGACAAGGTGCGTCTGGTCGACGACCTGAGCGCCGCCGGCGTCGAATACGTCGAGGTCGGCAGCTTCGTATCGCCCAAGTGGGTGCCGCAGATGGCCGGCTCCGCCGAAGTGTTCGCGCAGATCCGGCAGAAACCCGGCGTCACCTACGCCGCGCTGACCCCAAACATGCAGGGCTTCGAGGCGGCCATGCTCGCCGAGGTGAAAGAGGTCGCGGTGTTCGCCGCCGCCAGCGAGGCCTTCTCGCAGAAAAACATCAACTGCTCGATCAGCGAGAGCCTGCAGCGCTTCGTGCCGGTGATGGACGCCGCCCGCGAGCAGGACATCCGCGTGCGCGGCTACGTGTCCTGCGTGCTCGGCTGCCCCTACGAAGGCGAGGTCGCCCCGCAGCAGGTCGCCGCGGTGGCCCGCGAGCTGTTCGAGATGGGCTGCTACGAGATCTCCTTGGGCGACACCATCGGCACCGGCACCGCCGGCAAGACCCGCACCCTGTTCGAGACGGTCGGCCGCGACATCCCGCGCGACAAGCTGGCCGGGCACTTCCACGACACCTACGGCCAGGCGCTGGCGAACATCTATGCCAGCCTGCTGGAAGGCATCCACGTGTTCGACAGCTCGGTGGCCGGCCTCGGCGGCTGTCCCTACGCCAGGGGCGCCAGCGGCAACGTCGCCAGCGAGGACGTGCTCTACCTGCTCGACGGCCTGGGCATCCACACCGGCATCGACATCGACGCGCTGATCGCCGCCGGCGAGCGCATCTGCGCCGTGCTCGGCCGCGACAACGGCTCGCGGGTGGCGCGCGCCCGGCGCGGCGCCTGACGCTCTTCTCCCCCTCTCCCGCCAGCGGGAGAGGGAGCACAACACCCGACGCCACGAACAGAACAACAAGCGAGGCATCCCGATGAACAAGCTCTACCCCAGCGCCCACGCCGCCCTCGACGGGCTGGTGGAGGACGGCATGACCATCGCCGTCGGCGGCTTCGGCCTGTGCGGCATCCCCGAGGCGCTGATCGCCGCCCTGCGCGACAGCGGCCGCAAGAACCTCACCGCGATCAGCAACAACGCCGGCGTCGACGGCTTCGGCCTCGGCCAGCTGCTCGCCACCCGGCAGATCAAGAAGATGATTTCCTCCTACGTCGGCGAGAACAAGGAGTTCGAGCGCCAGTACCTGGCCGGCGAGCTGGAGCTGGAGTTCACCCCGCAGGGCACCCTGGCCGAGAAGCTGCGCGCCGGCGGCGCCGGCATCCCGGCGTTCTTCACCAAGACCGGCTACGGCACCCTGGTCGCCGAGGGCAAGGAGACCCGCCAGTTCGACGGCGAGTGGTACGTCATGGAGCGTTCGCTGACCGCCGACGTCGCGCTGGTCAAGGCGTGGAAGGCCGACCAGGCCGGCAACCTGGTGTTCAACAAGACCGCGCGCAACTTCAACCCGCTGGCGGCGATGGCCGGCAAGGTCTGCGTGGTCGAGGTCGAGGAGCTGGTCGAGACCGGCGCGCTGGACGCCGACCAGATCCACCTGCCGGGCATCTACGTGCAGCGCATCGTGGTCAACGCCACGCCCGAGAAACGCATCGAACAGCGTACGGTAAGGAGCTGAATCATGGCCTGGACCCGCGAACAGATGGCGCAGCGCGCCGCCGCCGAGCTGCAGGACGGCTTCTACGTCAACCTCGGCATCGGCCTGCCGACCCTGGTGGCCAACTACATCCCCGAAGGCATGGACGTCTGGCTGCAGAGCGAGAACGGCCTGCTCGGCATCGGCCCGTTCCCCACCGAGGACGAGGTCGACCCCGACCTGATCAACGCCGGCAAGCAGACCATCACCACCCTGCCCGGCAGCTGCTTCTTCGACAGCGCGGCGAGCTTCGCGATGATCCGCGGCGGCCACATCAACCTGTCGATCCTCGGCGCCATGCAGGTGTCGGCCCAGGGCGACCTGGCCAACTGGATGATCCCCGGCAAGATGGTCAAGGGCATGGGCGGGGCGATGGACCTGGTGGCCGGGGTCAAGCGCGTGGTGGTGCTGATGGAGCACACCGCCAAGGGCGGCGCGCACAAGATCCTCGAGCACTGCGACCTGCCGCTGACCGGCGTCGGCGTGGTCGACCGCATCATCACCGACCTGGCCGTGCTCGACGTCACCGCAGAGGGCCTCAGGCTGGTCGAGCTGGCCGAGGGCGTCAGCTTCGACGAGCTGCAGGCCGCCACCGGTTGCCCGATCCAGCGCTGAACCCGGGAAGGGTGGACAACGGCGCCGCCTTGTCCACCGCCAGGGTGGGAAATCGCTGCGCGAGTTTCCCATCCTGCCCTGCTCCATTCACGACGCCCACGAGAACAACAACATGCACGACGTCGTCTTCCCCAGCGCTCTGCCGAGCCACCACGACCACCATCCGGGCCAGTCGACCCGGTGCATCGGCGATGGCCAAGGTGTAGCCTTGTCCGTCGAACGCCCATGAACAGCGCAACCCCGGCCCCCGTGCGGCGTCGGGCGCGCACGCCGACCGATGTGGAAAACCCAATGGCGAAGCAGACCTACAGCATCTCCGACCTGGCCCAGGAGCTGGACGTGACCACCCGGGCCATCCGCTTCTACGAGGAGCAGGGCATGCTCACGCCGCAGCGCCGCGGCCAGGAGCGCATCTACAGCCCCAAGGACCGCGTGGCCCTCAAGCTGATCCTGCGCGGCAAGCGCCTCGGCTTCTCGCTGGCCGAGTGCAAGACCCTGATCGGCCTGTACGACCCGCAGGCCGGCAACAAGAAGCAGCTGCACAGCATGCTGGCGCTGATCGCCGAGCGCCGCCTGCAGCTGGAGCAGCAGCTGCTCGACATCCGCCAGATGCAGCTGGAGCTGGACACCGCCGAGGAGCGCTGCCGCGCCGCCCTGCTGCAAATCGACGACGACACCATCCTTCCCGAGTAACCCGCCGGCGCCTGCGCGCAGGCGCCCTTCCTTCAGGAAATCCCCGATGACCGACAGCCACGAGCAGGGCCTCAGGGTCCGCCGCGAGGTGATGGGCGACGCCTTCGTCGACCGCGCCCTGGGCAACGCCACCGACTTCACCGCCCCGCTGCAGGAGTTCGTCAACGCCCACGCCTGGGGCGGGGTGTGGACCCGCGAGGGGCTGCCGCACAAGACCCGCAGCCTGATCACCCTCGCCGCGCTCACCGCGCTGAAATGCCCGCAGGAACTCAAGGGCCACGTGCGCGGCGCGCTGAACAACGGCTGCACGGTGGAGGAGATCCGCGAGGCGCTGCTGCACTGCGCGGTGTACGCCGGCGTGCCGGCGGCCATCGACGCCTTCCGCGCCGCCCAGGAAGTGATCGACGCCTGGCAGCAGGAAGACTGATCCCGCCGGCGCCCGCCACGGGCCGCGATGGCGGGGCGGGCGCCGGGCGACGAACGCCTGGCGCAGGCAAGGGATGGCGCACGACCTGCGCAACGAGGCGAATCCGCCGGCCGCGCGCCATGTCCGGTCGGCCCCGGAGCCAGGCCGAATAGGGAGGGAATCAGCCGTCCCGGCAGCCGTTGCCCATGACCAGATATTCCAGGGTATGCCGCTGGCCCTGGTGGTCTTCGTAGACCATCTGCACCGGGACGGTGCCACACACATCGGGAATCTCGCTACGGCTGATCACCCGGGCGACATCCAGATCCATCCCGTAGTGGTACTTCTCCACCGGGCCATTGTCGACAGCCTCGCCGGCCAGGGCGACGCACGAGATTCCCGACAAGAGCAATAAAGCCAACGCTTTCATCTGCTGTTTACCATGTTCAAGACGGCGCCGTTGTACCGGGCGCACAATGTGGAAATTCCCGCCGGGGATGACCGGCCGGAACTCTTGCGGAGAATCGCCGGAGCGATTGCGCAATCGGAATTAGCCTGGATAGAAAGTTGTCTCCTCGTGGGAGACGCGCCAATTCTACGCGGGACGGCGCAGGCATTTAACCGGCAATCGGATAAAACACCTTTTACCAAATCGACAATAATTCCGACTTTGGTCTATCCGGCAAAAACATCTCCGGAGTGCATGGCAGAATTCGCCGCCGGCCGCACTCCAGAGGCGGCCGAACCCGTCCCGCTGCCCCGTGCAGAATCCACCTGATCGAAGAAATTCCCCGATGCCCGCACTCAGCCACACTGCAAGACTGGCCGGTTTTGCCGGATTGCTATTGCCGTTTTTCGCCCACGCCGAGCTGGTCAGGGACAGCCAGCTCGACGCCACCCTGCGCAACTTCTACCTGCACCGCGACTACCGCCAGGAAGGCGCCGAGCAGTCCCGCACGGGCAGCTGGGCCCAGGCCCTGTATCTGCGCTTTCGCTCCGGCTTCACCGAAGGTGACCTGGGTTTCGGTGTCGATGCCACCAGTTTCCACGCCCTGAAACTGGACGGCGGCAGCGGCACCAGCCGCGACGGCAGCCTGCCCTACGACCACGACAGCCTCGATCCGGCCGACCAGTTCGGCCGCGGCGGCGCCACCCTGAAGATGCGCCATGCCAAGTCCCTGTTGCGGATCGGTCTGCTCGAACCGCAATTGCCGGTGGCATTCCAGGACGACGTGCGCGTATTGCCGCAGACATTCGAAGGCGTACTGCTCGAATCCAACGACATCGACAGACTAAAGTTGACCGCCGGGCAACTCTGGAACATGAGCACGCGCGCATCCAGCAACCGCGACAAGTTGTATCTGGAAGGCGACAGCGAAGCACAGGGCAGCGACGAAATGAACTTCTTCGGCGCCGACTACCAATGGACGGAACGACTGAAGACCAGCTACTGGTTTTCCAACCTGAAAGACATCTACGACCAGCACTATCTTTCCCTGGAACATCGCCTGCCACTGGCCGACGACACGCTGCTGAGTACCACGCTGCGCTATTACCAGCACGACGAATCGGGCGAAGCGCTGTCCGGAAGCATCGACAACCACAGCTACGGACTGAAGGTCAGCCTGCAGCGGAGCGTGCACACCTTCAGCGCCAGCTACCAGCGCATGCTCGGCGCCGACGCCCACCCGCTGCTCGGCGGCTATACCCCGCAGCTCACCCTGGTCAACTGGGTCACCAACGGCGGCTTCGTCAATGCCGGCGAGCGCTCCTGGCAACTGCGCTACGACTACAGCTTCGCCGGATTCGGCCTGCCCGGACTGGCCTTCATGACCCGCTACACCAGCGGCAGCGACATCGTCCGCGGCGCCAGTTCGCACGAGAGCGAATACGAGCGCGACACCGACCTCAAGTACACCGTGCAGAGCGGCCGCCTGCGCGACCTGTCGGTGCAGCTGCGCAACTCCACGGTGCGCACCAGCTTCGCCAAGGACTACGACGAGCTGCGCCTGATCACCAGCTACACCTTCAGGTTCTGAGCCCTCCTCCCCCTCACCAGCGGTCGGGCACCGCCCGCGGCTCGCCGCTGGGCGGGCTGACGATCACCGTGCAGGTCATCCCCGCGGCCAGCTCCAGCCCCGCGGGCAGCTCGTCGAGGCGGATGCGCACCGGCACGCGCTGGGCCAGGCGCACCCAGTTGAAGGTCGGGTTGACGTCGGCGGTCAGCTCGCGGCTTTCCGGGTTGTCGCGGTCGTAGATGCCGCGGGCGATGCCTTCCACCCGGCCGCTGAACCGCTCGCCGCTCATCAGGCGCAGCTCGGCGCGGTCGCCGGTGCGGATCAGCGGCAGGCGGGTCTCCTCGAAATAGCCGTAGACGTAGAAGGAATGCCGGTCGACCAGCGCCAGCGCCGCCTCGCCGCGCTCGGCGAAGTCGCCCTCGAACAGGTTGAGGTTGGTGATGTAGCCGTCCGCCGGGGCACGCACCTCGGTGCGCGCCAGCTGCAGGCGCGCCTCGTCGAGACGGGCCTGCGCCTCCAGCAGGTCGGCGCGCGCCGCCGCGGCCAGGTGCCCGGCATCGCTGCGGCTCTCCCGCGACACCACCCGCTCGTCGATGTCGGCGCGCCGCGCCGCGTTGTCCTCGCGCATCGCCAGTTCGGCGCGCCGCGCCGCCACCAGCGCCTCGGCCTGGCGCAGCGCGGTGCGATAGTGCTCGGGGTCGATGCGCAGCAGCAGGTCGCCCTTGCGCACCAGCTGGTTGTCGTGCACCGCTACCTCGACCACCAGCCCGGCGACGTCCGGAGCGATGTTGATCACCTCGGCGCGCACCCGGCCGTCACGGGTCCAGGCCGCATCCATGTAGTGCAGCCAGAGGCTGCGCACCAGCAGCACGGCGGCGGCGAAGACCAGCAGGGTGAAGACGACGCTGATGATTCTTTTCCAGGGCATATCCAGGCTCGTTCGCGGCAAATCATTGGTAGACGTACAGCATCATGGCGCCGTACAGGCAGGTGAACAGGCTGGCGCGCAGCAGGGTCGGGTGCCAGGCGTGGCGGTACAGCCCGCTCCAGGCCACCAGGCGGTCGATGGCCCAGCCGACGGCCAGGGTGATGACGAACAGCAGGGTCAGGTTCGGCAAGTAGACGCCGAACAGGGCGATCTCGCGCGGCATCTAGAGGCCTTTCCGGTGGGTTCGCATGCTCAGCTCCGGCGCCCGGCCGCCAGCGGCGAATGGGGGTCGAGCAGCGAGCTGCGGATCAAGTGCAGGTAGCTCAGCACCCGGCGCAGCGGCGAGCTGTCGAACTGTGGCGGGCGCCGTTCCGGGGTCTGCCGCACGGTGGCGATGGCCTGCTCCACCGCCGCCAGGGCGCGCTGGCGATTGCCCTCGTCGGGCTGGATGAACAGGCGTACCAGGGCGCGGCCGAGGGCGCGCACGCTGGCCTGCCAGGGCATGCCCTCGCCGTAGCAGGGTTCGCCGGGCAGACGCGCCTGCTCCTGGCGCAGCTCGATCACCGCGTGGCCGATCTCCAGCACGGCGAACATCCAGCGCAGCAGGCGGCGCTGCACCTCGGGGCGCCCGGCGGCCAGGCCGTGGGCCTGACTGAGCAGGTCGCGGGTGCCGCTCTCGAAGCCGGCGGCCAGCCCCCGGAGCCTGCCGCCGACGGCGAACACCACGCGCATGCGCAGGTCGTGTTCCAGGCGCCGCCACAGCCAGGGGCGGTCCGGCGGCAGGATCAGCGCGTTGGCCAGCGCGGTCACGCCCATCGCCAGCAGGGCGGCGAGGTATTCGTTGAGCAGCCGGTTGAAGTCGTAGGAGGGCAGGTTGGCCGGCAGGGCGACGATGCAGAACCACAGCAGCAGGCCGGCGCCGTAGCCCATGCTCTGGCGGCGCGCCAGCAGCCAGGCGCCGAGGGCGAACACCGGCGCCAGCGCGCTGCACAGCAGGGCGAAGCCGTCCAGCCAGGGCAGCACCCGGAACTGCAGCAGGCCGCCGAGCACGGCGCTGCCCGCGGCGCCGACCAGCAGCTGCCAGGCCAGGCGCCGCGGATTGGGCGCGGTGCTGACCAGCGCCGAGACCATCGCCGCGGTGAGCACGAAGGTGCCGCCGCTCGGCCAGGCGCTGGCGATCCAGAAGGCGCCGAGGCCGAGGATCAGCAGCGCGCAGCGCATCCCCGCCACCGCCGCGGCCATGCCGTTGGCGCGCGGGGTGAAGCTGTCCCGCCACTGCTCGCGGGCGTGGTGGTGCTCGAGCAGCGAGGCGTGGGTCAGCGCGTAGTCGTGCAGGTCGCCGCTGAAGCGGTAGAGCTGCTCGGCGGCGGTGTTGAAGTCGAGCAGCTGCTGCTCGTCGGGAGCCTGCGCCAGCAGCGCGGCGCGCGCATCGCGGATCCGCTGCATCAGCGCCCGCCGGCTGCCTTCCAGGCGCGCGGCCAGCACCGCCGCGTCGGCCTCGCTGCACAGGTGCTGGCCGAGCGGCGCCAGCACCGCGCCGACCTCGGCCAGGCAGGGCGCCAGCGCCGTGCGCACCTGCGCGCCGGCCTCGCCCTGCAGGCGCTGCAGCAGCTGGTGCAGACCGTGGAAACGGGTCGAGAGCACCATGAACTCATGGTTGAGGCGTCCCAGCCGGCCACTGCGCAGGCGCATGTGCGGGTCCTCGAAGGCGCTGGCGTTGCGCAGGTTGTCGAGCAGCACCGCCTCGCCGGCGAAGCGCGCGTTGAGCTGCTCCAGGCGCGCGGTGTCGGGCTGGCCGTGCAGGCCGGCGGCGGCGAAGGCGGCGAAGTCGCGAAAGCGCGTGGCCAGCAGGCGGCGCAGGCTGGCGCTGCTGTTCTGCGGCAGCAGCAGCGCGCTGATCAGCCCCGAGCAGAGAATGCCCAGGCTGATCTCCAGCACCCGCCACAGCGCCTGCATGAACGCCCCCTGCGGATCGGCGATGGCCGGCAGGCCGATCAGCGCCGCGGTGTAGCCGGCCAGCACACAGGCATAGCCGCGGAAGTCGCGGTAGCGCGCCGCGCCGACCGTGCACAGGCCGATCCACAGCGCCAGGCAGAGCAGGAACAGCACGCGCTCCTGGGCGAACAGGGCGAGCAGCGGGATCATCACCGTCAGCCCGAGCAGGGTGCCGATGATCCGGTAGAAGCTCTTGGCCAGCACCTGGCCGCTTTCCGGCTGCATGACGATGAACACCGTGGCCAGCACCGTGCTCGGCTGCGGCAGCTCCAGCCGGTAGGCCAGCCACAGGGCGAGGAAGGCGCTGAGCAGGGCCTTGAAGACGAACGCCCAGACCGGCCACTCGTCCTGCAGCCACTCGTCGAAGCCGCGGCGCAGGGCGCCGGGCAGTGCGGGCGTGGCCGGGCCGTTCATGCCGGGCACCTCAGCGCCGCCCCGGCAGCTGCAGGCGCACCGCGCGCGGCTGCAGGCGCTCGTCCGCCGGCGCGCTGCCGGCCTCCAGCACGCCGCCGCCGAGCGCCACCCACAGCTCGGCCTGGGCGGCCAGCCGCTCGGCCAGCACCTGCTGCTGCAGGCGCCGCTGGGCGAACACCCCGCCCTGCGCGGCCAGCGCCTCGCGGGCATCGCTCAGCCCGCGCTGGTGGGCCTCGCGCGCCAGCTCGACGCGCCGCTCGGCGGTGGCCAGGCCGTGGGCGACGAAGCCTTCCTGCTCGTGCAGCGAGTGCAGGCGCACCAGCAGGTCGGCGACGCCCTTGAGCGCCTGCACCAGGGTGCGGTTGTACTGCTCGACGGCGAGGTCGTAGCCGGCCGTCTCGGCGCCGAGCCGGCCGCGCCGTGCGCCGCCGTCGAAGATCGGCAGGCTGAGCGCCGGGCCGAGTCCCCAGCTCAGCTTGTCGTGGCGCAGGAAATCCAGCGCGCCGCCCTGGGTGGCGGCGCGGCCGAAGCTGCCGAGCAGGTCGACGTTGGGATAGAAGTCGGCCCTGGCCACCTCGATGCCGCGCGCCGCCGCCGCCACCTGCCAGCGGCTGGCGACCACGTCGGGGCGCCGGCCGAGCAGCTCCAGCGGCAGCGCGCTGGGCAGCTGCGCCGCCGCGTGCAGGGCCAGGCGCGGGCGCTCGAGCTCGGCGGCGGCAGCCGGCCCGGCGCCGGCCAGGGCGGCCAGCTGGTGGCGGCTGAGGGCGATGGCCTCGTGCGTCAGGTCGAGCTGGCGGTGCGCCTCCGGCAGCGGCGCCTCGGCCTCGGCGATCTCCTGCTCGGTGCCCAGGCCGATGCGCTTGCGCTCGCGGGCCAGCGCCAGCAGCTCCTCGCGCTGGCGCAGCTCGGCCCGGGCGATGTCCAGCTCGGCATGCTGGCGGGCCAGGCGGATGTAGGCGTGCACCACGCTGCCCTGCAGCGCCAGCGCGGCGGCGCGCTGCTCGGTGGCGGCGAGCCGCGCCCGGCTCAGCGCCTGCTCGCGCTGGCTGCGCAGGCGGCCCCAGAGGTCGAGGTCGTAGCTCAGGGCGAAGGCGGCGGTGTTGTTCCAGGTGCTGGTGTCCGCCAGCGGGCCGGGGCCGTAGAAGTTGTCGGTCGGCCAGCGCTTGCGCTGCATGGCGGCATCCAGGCCGACCTGCGGCGCCTGCGCGGCCGCCGCGACGCCGGCCAGCGCCTCGGCCTGGCGCAGGCGTGCGGCGGCCATCGCCAGGTCGGGACTGCCGGCCTGCGCGCGCTCGACCCAGGCGTCCAGCTGCGCGTCGCCGTAGGCGCGCCACCACTGCGCCTGCGGCCAGCCGGCCTCGCGCGCGGCATGGCGGATCGCCGCGCCGGCGGGCAGCGCCGCGTCGTCGGCCAGCTCGGCCTGCGGAACCAGGTCGCCGCTGGGAATGCAGCCGGGGAGCGAGGAAATGATGGTAACCAGCAGACTGACGAGAAGTGGACCGGGCCGAACGATGGCGGGCACTGCGACGGATCCTGGAAGGAGGCGGGGAGCCGGAAGGAGCGGCGATTCTAAGAGCCGGCCCGGAGCAGGATAAGCGCCCGGATAGGTGATGGATTGTGTCCTGTTGGTTCATAATCGGCTGACAAACTTTGTGACACAATCGCTGTCTACCCGCCGAGGACTCCGGTTTTCGCAGGACGCGCCCCCACCCAGGAACTGCCGGGATCCCAGCCCGTTGCCTGCCCCACTGGAGCCCGATGGACATCCTCTTCAACATGCGTGCCTTCGTCTGCGTGGCGGAAACCGGCAGCTTCACCGCCGCCGCTGCACGCCTGGACCTGACCACCTCCTACGTGTCGCGCGCGGTCGCCGCCCTGGAAACCCACCTGCGCACCCGCCTGCTGCACCGCACCACGCGGCGCATCGCCCTCACCGAGGCCGGCCAGCGCTACCTGCGCCGCTGCCAGCAGATCCTCGGCGAGATCGCCGAGGCCGAGGCCGAGGCCGGCGACGCCCATGCGCTGCCGGCCGGCAACCTCCGCCTGCACGCCATGCCGGGCATCGGCCAGCACTACCTGATCCCGGCGGCGGCCGCCTACAGCGAGCAGTTCCCCGAGGTCAGCTTCGACCTGACCCTCAACAACCGCACCCCCGACATCCTCGACGAGGGCTACGACGTCTCGGTGATCACCGCGCGCGAACTGCCCGACTCGGGGCTGATCTCCAAGCAGCTGGGCACCATCTACAGCGTGCTGTGCGCCGCACCCGACTACCTGGCCCGGCACGGCGTGCCCGCGCAGCCCGCCGACCTGCAGCGCCACCGCTGCCTGCGCCTGGTCTACCCGGTGATGAGCCTCGACAAGTGGCTGCTCGACGGCCCCGACGGCCAGGAGCTGGTCACCGTCGGCCGCAGCCACTTCCAGGTCAACACCGTCGAGGCCATGACCGTGGCGCTGCGCGCCGGCATGGGCATCGGCGCGCTGCCGGTGTACTCGGCGCTGCGCAGCCTGCAGGACGGCAGCCTGGTGCGCGTGCTGCCCGGGCACACCCTGTATCCGCTGGGGGTCTATGCGCTCTATCCGTCGCGCCAGTACCTGGACGCCAAGATCCGCACCTGGGTGGAATTCCTGCGCGAGCGCCTGCCGGCGCGCCTGGCCGCCGACGAGCAGCTGCTGCTCGACTGCAGCCCCGGGAGCAGGCGCACGGCCGCGCCGACACAAAGTCTTACAGCCCCGGATTGAGCCATCCGCGCGCGGCGGTCCTAGTGGGAGGCCGGATCTGCCGGCGCCACAGGAGCCCCGTTCATGCTTTCGCGTCTTGTCCTCGTCACCGCCCTGCTCGCCGGCCTGGCGCTGCTCATCCAGGCGCCGGCCCGGGCCTCCGACCGTGACGACCACTACCGCTACGACCGCTACGACGAAGTCCGGCGCGCGCCGGCGTACTACCACGAGCCGCGCCCGGCCTACCGCGACCGCTACTACCGGCCCGCACCGGTCTACCGCCCGGCGCCCCGCTACCGCCACGAGCGCCACCGCCATGCCCATCGGCACGACCACTACCGTCGCCATCACCGCGACCACTACTACTACAGCGACCGGCGCTGGTAGACGGGGCGGCTGAGCCGTCCCCGCTTCGCCCTACCTGCGGGTGATCACCACCTCCAGATATTCCCCCGGCACCACCAGCGAGTCGGCGCCGCCGACGTTGCGCGCTGCCAGCATCTTCTCGAGGTCGGCGTGCAGCGCCGCCTGCCCGGCGGCGTCGAGGGCGGCGAAGGCCTTGTGGGTCGGGCCGTAGTAGCGGCGGAACACCTCGATCCAGTGCGCCGCCGACAGGTAGCGGAAGTTGAACAGCCGGCGCGTGCAGCGGATGTCGGCGGCCTGCGGGCCGAACAGCTCGACCAGACCGGCCTCGTCGCCCCAGCGCAGCGGCGAGCGCAGGCCGGCCGGCGGCGGCAGGTGGGCGCCGATCACCCGGAACAGCTCGCCGATGAAGCCCTCCGGCGTCCAGTTGGCCAGGCCGATGCGCCCGCCCGGGCGCACCACGCGCAGCAGCTCGGCGGCGGCGCGCGGCTGGTCGGGGGCGAACATCACGCCGAAGGTGGACAGCGCGACGTCGAAGCTGGCGTCGGCGAACGGCAGCGCCTCGGCGTCGGCGACCTGGAAGTCGACCGCCAGGCCCTCGGCGCTGGCGCGCGCGGCGCCCTTGTCGAGCAGGTGCGCCACGTAGTCGGTGGAGGTCACCCGGGCGAAGCGGCGCGCCGCGGCCAGGGTGGCGTTGCCGTTGCCGGCAGCGACGTCGAGCACGCGCTCGCCGGCGCGCAGGTCGACGGCCTCGGCCAGCGACTCGCCGACGATCTGCAGGGTGGTGCCGATCACCGCGAAGTCGCCGCTGGCCCAGGTGGCCTGCTGGCGCGCCTTGATCGCGACGAGGTCGGGTTGCGGCGTGGCGCTGGCGGCCGGGGCCGGGCAGCTGTGGGCGGGGGTGGTCATGGACGGTCTCCTCTGCGTACAGGACGGGATATCCCGACGAGCCCATTGTTCCGCCGCGGGGCAATCGGTGCTTCACTGGAAATCCGGGAAACTTGTCCGTGCGTCCGCGATGGACGCGGGCGAGGTCCGCCCCCCTGCGCCGGCGCCGCCGGCACGGAGCCAGGCCATGAGTGGAGACCCGCTGTCGGATCTGCTGCGCAGCGTGCGCCTGCGCGGCGCGGGAGATCGCCGCGGCGGTGCTGCCCGGCGCCGAGCACGTCATGGAGTTCCACATGGTCGCCCGCGGCAGCGGCTGGGCGGCGGTCAGCGGCCTGCCGCCGGTACGCCTGGAGAGCGGCGACATCGTGATGTTCCCCCACGGCGACGCCCACGTGCTGTCCAGCGCGCCGGGCCTCGCGCCGCAGCGCATCGGCGTCGAGTGGGTGTTCGCCACCCGCCACCAGCCCAAGCCCATCCCGGTCGCCTTCCACAGCGGCGTGCGCGAGCCGGGCGCCAGCGCGCCGCTCGAGGAGGCCGACAGCGTGCTGGTGTGCGGCTTCCTCGGCTGCGACCTGCGCCCCTTCAACCCGCTGATCGCCGCCCTGCCGCGCCTCCTGCACCTGCCGGCGGCGCGCGCCGGCGACTGGATCGCCCGGGTCATCGACCAGGCGGCGCACGAGTCGGACGCACCCGGCCCCGGCGCCGAGGCGGTGCTGGAACGGCTGGCGGAGATGATGTTCGTCGACACCGCGCGGCGCTATCTGGACAGCCTGCCCGCGGACGCCACCGGCTGGCTGGCCGGGCTGCGCGACCGCCACGTCGGCCGCGCCCTGGCCCTGCTGCACGAGGCGCCGCAGCGGGCGTGGAGCATGGACGAGCTGGCCCGCGAGGCCGGCCTGTCGCGCTCGGCGCTGCACGAACGCTTCCTGCAGTTCCTCGCCCAGCCGCCGATGCACTACCTCGCCCAGTGGCGCATCCAGCTCGCCGCGCGCCTGCTGCGCGAGAGCAACCGCACCGTCGCCACCATCGCCCAGGAAGTCGGCTACGAGTCGGAGGCCGCCTTCTCGCGCGCCTTCAAGCGCCTGGTCGGCGTGCCGCCGGCAACCTGGCGGCGCAGCGTGGCGGCAGAGTGAGCGGCCGGGCGCCTTGCCGGGGCTTGCCGATCCTCCGGCAAGCGCGGCCGTGGCCCGGTGGCAGCCGGACAGCCAAGCGTCGCTGCGCACCACCCGGTCATGGCCAGGACGGTGGCCGGTGGAGATGCTGATGATCCTCACCTTCGCGCGCCTCGAGGTGCTGCCGGCAGCGGGTGCCGCAGCTCGCTCCTGGCGCCTCGGCCGCTTAGACTCTAGGCATCCCCCACACCATGACCAGGGATCGCCCATGGCCCGCCTGCAACTCGACCTGCCCGAAGACGGCTTCCGCTTCTCCACGCGCATGACCGTGCGCAGCACCGACATCAACGCCGGCCAGCACCTCGGCAACGACGCGCTGGTGTCCATGCTCTCCGAGGCGCGCTCGCGCTTCCTGTTCGCCGAGGGCATCGACGACGCCGGCGACGAGGACGGCCTGGGCATCGTGGTCACCGACCTCGCCACCCTGTACAGGGCCGAGGCCTTCGCCCGCGACGAGCTGCTGTTCGAGGTCGGCGTGATGGACTTCAACAAGTACGGCGGCGACATCACCTACCGGGTCAGCCGCCCGGACGACGGCGCGCTGATCGCGCTGGCCAAGAACGGCTTCGTGTTCTTCGACTACCGCGCCAGCAAGGTGGTGGCGATGCCCGAGGCGTTCCGCGCGCGCTTCCCGGGCGTCAGCCAGGCGGCCTGACGGCCCGCCCGCATCGGACCGCCGGCCGCGCCCGCCGGCGCAGACTGGCTAGACTTGCAGCGAGGCAGCGCGCCTTGGGCGGTACAGCGGAGCGTCGGCTGGGCCCGGTAAGGAGAAATCCTCTCGGCTCCCGAGGTTGCCATGTACTTCCCACCCCTGCGGCCAGCCCGGCTGGCCCGCCCCCGCCGTCCCCATCCGTGCACCGGGAGACGGCCATGAGCCGCCTGACTGCACGTCCGCGCCCGGCCCAGGCCGGCCGCCAGCTGATCGTCGTGCCCATCCTGCTGCTCGGCCTCGGCCTGGCCCTCGCGCTGGTGCTGAATCCCCAGCGGCCCACCCCGCCCCCGCCGCCGGCCCAGCCCGCGCCGCCGCTGGTGGAGATCAGTCCGGCGCCGGAACCGCCGCCACCGGAACCCGCGCCGGCCGCGCAGCCGCAGCCTGCCCCGGCGGCCAGGCCGGCGACGCCCCGGGAGCTGACCGAGTGCCTGCCGCGCGGCAGCCACACGCTCGACAATGCGGTGGCGCGCTGCCGCTTCGGCACTCCCGACGGCGCACCGCAGGCCGCGGCCGCCCAGCCGCCGGCCAAGACCGTCGCCCCCCGCGAACTCCGCCACTGCCTGCGCCCCGGCAGCAACGTGCTGGACAACGAGGTGGCGCGCTGCCGCTTCGGCACCCCCGACGGCGCCCCCAGGGCCGCGCGCTCGCGCCCGCCGGCCCAGGGCTAGCCGCGGCGCCGGGCGCCGGACGCACAGAAGCGCCGGCGATCAGCGCCCGCGCCGCTACTTCCTAACGATTGGCCGCGGGCAGCCCCCGCGGCCTTTACGCGCCCGGAAGCTGGCTAGAATTTGTCCGTGGCGTGACGCTGTAGGCCGCACGGAACCGTCGGCTCGCCCGAGTAGGGAAATGTCCTGTCGGAATCGCTGAGGTACCCCATGAACATCAAATACTGCCTGCTGCCCCTGCTGGCCTGCTCGAGCCTGGCGCTGGCGGCCGAACCGCCGGCCGAATCCTATGCCTACGGCATGCGCCTGGACATCGCCCGGGTGGTGGAGATCGTCGAACCCTACGAGCTGTACGGCACCTGCCGCGTGGTGCCGGCGCGGATGACCTACGAGGACTCCGCCGGCCAGTTGCAGATCATCGAATACCTGCGCATGAGCAGCGTGTGCAGCGACATCGAGGGCAGCCTCTGAGCCTGCGCGCGCAGCGGCCGGAGCATCCGCACCTCAGGGCGCGGACGCTCCGGCGGCCAGCGCCGTGGCCAGCTCGCCGAGGCGGCGCAGCGCGCCGGTGACCCGCTCGTCCAGCTCCTGGCAGCAGGACAGGCGCAGGCAGTGACGGAAGCGCGCGCCGTTGGAGTACAGCTGGCCGGGGATGATGACGATGCGCTCGGCCAGCGCGGCGTGGAACAGCTCCAGGCTGTCCACCGTCTCCGGCAGCTCCAGCCACAGCAGGAAGCCGCCGACCGGCTGGGTGGCGCGGGTGCCGGCCGGGAAGTGGCGGGCGACGATCCCGCGCACCGCATCCACCTGCGCCGCATAGCGCCGGCGCAGGACGCGCAGATGGTGGTCGTAGCCGCCGTTCTCGAGGAACAGGCCGACCGTCTCGGCCAGCAGCACCGACTCGGCGACGCTGGAGCTGAACTTCAGCTGGCGCACCGCATCGCGGAAGCGCCCCGCCTCCAGCCAGCCGATGCGGTAGTCCGGCGCCAGGGTCTTGGTGTAGCTGGCGCAGGTCATCACCCAGCCGTCGCGGTCGAAGGCCTTGACCGTCGGCTGCAGCGGCTCGGCGAACTGCAGTTCGGCGTACAGGGCATCCTCGATCAGCGGCACCCGGTGGCGGTTGGCCAGCTCGGCCAGGCGCTGCTTGGCGGCCACCGGCATGCTGCAGCCCAGCGGATTGTGCACCGTGGGCATGGCGATGATCGCCGCCAGGCGCTTCTCCTCCAGCAGCAGCTCGAGGGCGTCCAGGGCCAGGCCGTGCTGCGGATGGGTGGGGATCTCCAGCACCTTGAGGCCAAGGCTGGCCAAGAGCGGATAGAGGTTGAAGTAGCTCGGCGCCTCGATGCCCACCGTGTCGCCGGCGCGGGTCACCGCGCGCAGCGCCAGCTGCAGCGCCTCCATGGCGCCGTGGGTGAGCACGATGTCGTCGGCGGCCAGGGTCATGCCCAGCAGCGCGGCGCGCCGGGCAATCTGCTCGCGCAGGCGCTGCGAGCCGGGCGGCAGCGCGTAGCGCGCCACCAGCTGCGGCTGGCGACGCAGCAGGCCGGCGGTCAGCCGCGCCAGCTTGGCGCCGGGATAGAACGCCTCGCCGCGCGGGCAGGCCAGCGCCAGGTCGACGTGGTCGGCGCGCTGCTGGCACTGCAGCACCACCGCCATCAGGTCCTCGATCTCGCCGGCCTTGCGCACCCCGGCCGGCTGCTCGCGCAGCGGCCGCTGCAGCGGCGGCAGGCTGCTGCGCACGTAGTAGCCCGACTGCGGGCGCGCCTCGATCAGGCCGCGGTCCTCGAGCAGGCGGTAGGCGGCGGTGACGGTGTTGAGGCTCAGCTCGTGCTGCGCCGCGCAGGCGCGCACCGACGGCAGGCGGGCGCCGGCCGGCAGGCTGCCGCGGTCGATGGCCTCGGCCAGCTGGTCGGCGAGCAGGCGGTAGCGGACAGGTGCGGACGCAGGTGCGGACGCAGGTGCATTCATGGCGGATCACCGGTGACAGCGGAGTGGGCGAGGCATGGTGACAGTTGCCCTGACGGCCACTCTGTCACCATGACAAAAGCGATTTCGTGAGTCTGTCACCATCCACCGCCAGTGCCTAGCATGGACTGCCATGGATCAACCGCAGGAGCCCGCCATGCTCGAAGCCCTCGCCCTGGCCAGCTACATGGGAGTGATGTCGATCACCCCCGGCCCCAACAACATCATGCTCACCGCCTCCGGGGTGAACTTCGGCTTCCGCCGCACCCTGCCGCACATGCTCGGCATCGCCTTCGGCTGCTCGCTGCAACTGCTGCTGTGCGCCGCGCTGTTCGCCCAGATATCCGGCTGGCTCGGCGAGGTGCGCCCGGCGCTGGCGGTGGCCGGCTGCGCCTACCTGCTGTGGCTGTCGCTCAAGCTGGCGCGCGCCGGTGCTCCGGGCCGCCGCGAGACGGCGCGGCCGATGGGCTTCGTCGCTGCCGCGCTGTTCCAGTGGGTCAACCCCAAGGCGTGGATCATGGTGCTCAACGCCTGCGTGCTGTTCCTGCCGCAGGGCGGCCAGCTGCCGGCCGCCGCGGCCATGGCGCTGCTGGCGCTCATGGTCAACCTGCCGTGCATCGCGGTGTGGGCCTGGGGCGGCGAACGCCTGCGCCACTGGCTGCAGCAGGACTGGGCGCTGCGCCTGTTCAACCTGAGCATGGCCGGCCTGCTGGCCGCCACCGCGCTGTGGCTGCTGGTGGAGGAACTGCTGCGCTGAGGCGCTGGCGGCCGGCGCCACGCCGGTCCAGACTTGCCAGCCCGAGACACGGACGAACGAGGCAACCATGCGCACGCTGTACATCGACACCGAGTTCACCCAGCTCAGCGCCGAACGGCGGCTGATCTCCCTGGCCCTGGTGGCGGCCGACGGCGCCGAGTTCTACGTCGAGCTGAGCGACGGCTGGGAGCAAGCCGACTGCTCGGACTTCGTCGTCGAGGTCGTCCTGCCGCAGCTCGACCTCGCCACGCACGGCCGTCCGCGCGCCGAAGCCCGCGCGGCGCTGCACGCCTTCCTCGCCGGCCTGGGCGCGGTGGAGGTGGTCGGCGACGCGCTGGCCTGGGACTGGCCGCTGCTGCTCGACCTGCTCGGCGCGCCGGGCCTGCCGGGCAACGTGCTGGGCTGCCGGCAGGTCGACGACCCGCTGGCCGTACTGCCGCCCGAGGAGGTTCCCCACCACGCGCTGCTCGATGCGCGCCTGCTGCGCGACCTGTGCGAGGGCGGCGGCGACTAGGCGTCGCCCTCCTGCAGGCGCTGCAGCTCGCGGCGCACCATGCCGGCGTAGTGCGGCGGACTGAGCGCATACAGCTCCCCGGCCACCCAGCTCAGCCAGCGCGCGCCCAGCTGCTCGCGCGCCGCCAGCAGGCGCTCGGCCTCGGCCCGCGCGCGGGCCTGGTGGGCGCGGTGGTAGTCGGCGCGGGAAGTCGCGCCGTGGTCGTGGTCGTGGTCGTGGTCGTGGTCGTGGTCGTGGTCGTGGTCGGACATGCTGCGGCTCGCGAGGCGGAGACAGGCAGTCTACCGCCCCTGGGGCCGACCGCGGGACAGCGCGCTCAAGGCTGCGCCAGCTCCGCCTCCTTCACCTCGTGCCAGCTGCTGTCGGGATCGAAGCGCGGCATCGCCAGGGCGAGCTTGGCGCCGTCCGGCCCCATGTCCTTCTCGAACACCAGGCCGTCATGGCTGATCATGAAGCTCATCACCCCGCTGTCGCCGTAGCGCGCCGGCCAGGCGATCAGGGCGAAGCCGCGGCTCATGTCGGCGCCGATCTTGTAGGCGTAGGCGCCGCCCGGCGCCGACGGCCCCTGGGCGTCGAGGATGCGGTAGCGGTAGCCCTGCCACTCGCCGTCCGGCAGCTCGTCGCCGAACAGCGGGCCGAGCGGGCTCTGCGGCACGCCCGGCTCGTCGGGCCAGTACAGGCCGTCGTACCGGCCGTCGCTGCTCATGAACTGCTGCGCGTACTCGAGCACGCCGTCGCCGTCGTGGTCGGCCTCGGCGTAGTCCATCTGGGCGTCGTGGTAGGCGCGCACCGCCTGCATGGCGGCCAGCTCGTTGCGGCCGATGCGCCGCGCGCGGATTTCCTCGCCGCCAGCCCGGGGATCGAAGCGCCAACCGTCCCGGCCGTGGACCAGCGGCAGCGGAAAGGTCCAGGGCGTGTTGCCGACCACCAGACTGGCACGCGCCTCGTCGGCCAGGCGGATGGTGCGCTGCTCGCGGTAGAGGGCGAGGAAGGCGTCGACGTCCTTGCGCTCGATGTCATCGGTGGGGATGAAGGTCTGCCAGTCGTCGCCGAGCAGCGCGGCCATGCGCTGGGGATCGGCGTGCTCGGTGCCCAGCGCGGCGATCAGCGCATCGACGGCAGCGGTGGGGGTGGCGAAGGCTTGCTGGGCGCGCGCCTCCCAGGTCAGCAGGGCCAGCAGCGCCGGCAGGCAGATACGCAAGAGCGGATGCATGGGATGTCTCCTGGTCAACGCCGGAAGCCGCCGCCACCGCCACTGCGGGCCGGCCTGCTGGGTGCCGAGCGCTGCACCGGACGGCTGGCGCGCTCCGCCCGCGGCCGGCTGGCCGAGGCCCGGCTGGCTTCGCCGCGGTTGGCGACGGCCCGCGAGCGCGCCGGCTCGCGCGCCCCGGCGAAGGCGTTGTCGCGCGTGCCCGGGCTGCTCGCGTACTGCTGGCGCGCCTGCTGGCGGGCCTGCGTGCTGCTCTGCGTGCGCTGGCGCGGCTGGGCGCCGGCCTCCGCGCGCTGGGGCCGTTGCGCCTGGCTGCGCATCTCGCGGTCGGCGACCTGCGCCCGCTCGCGCGCCTCGCGGTTGCTGGTGGCCGGCGCCTCGATGCCGCGCTGGCTGAGGGTCTGGCGGGCGCGCTCGCGTTCGGCGCCCCGCGCCGGTTCGCGGCCGCGCAGCGCGTCGCGCTGCTCGGCACCGGGCAGACGCTGGCTGTAGCGCTCGCGGCTGGCGTTGTCGCGGTAGGGCACGCCGTCGCGGTTGACCGCGTTGTGCTGCCACTTGTTCTGCCTGGCGTTGATCTGGTTGTTGCGGTTGATGTTGTTGTAGCGGTTGACGTCGATGTCGATGTCGCCGTGGCCCCAGTCGCAGTCGCCCCAGATCGAGTCGATGATCGCCACGCCGGCGGCGAAGCCCAGGCCGGCCACCAGCGCCGAGCCGAAGTAGTAGCCGGGCGGCGGCGGGTAGTACACCGGCGGATAGGCCGGATAGGGCCAGCTGCCGTAGACCACGCTCGGGTTGTAGCTGGGCACGTAGATCACCTGCGGGTCGGCCGGCTCGATGATGATGGTCTGCCCGGCCGGCGGCGCCTGCACCACGGTGGTGGGGCCGCCCTCTGCCGCACTCTGCACGGTGACCTTCTGCTGCTCGTTGGACTCGAGGTTGCCGGCGGCCTGCGCCTGGCGGCGCAGGCGCTGCACCGAATCCATCACCTCGCCGGGCTGGGCGAGGAAGGCATCGCCGACCCGCTGCACCCAGGCCGGATCCTGGCCGAGGGTGACCAGCACCGCCGGGAAGGCCACCAGCGACTGCACGCTGGGATCCCAGGGCTGCTCGGCGACCTGACGCACCGCGTCGTCGCCGCTGGCCTTCGGATGCGCCTTCGACCAGGCCACCGCATCGGCGACATCGCCCGGGTAGGTGCTGGCCATCAGCACCTGGGCCAGCAGGGCGTCCGGATACAGCGCCAGCGGCGCCATCATCTGGTCGAGTTCCTCCTGGCGGAACACCGCGGCAGCGGGCGCGGCGGCGGGCGCGGCGCTGGCGGCCTCCGTGGCCGCCTGGGCAGCGCCCGGCTGCGGCCAGCCGCCGAGGGCCAGCCAGGCGAGCAGGATGGCGCTGAAACGACGATCGATACGCATGGAGCCTCTCCTCGAGCAGGCCGGCGGCCCAGCAAGCATAGGTCGCGCCCCCGCTGCGTGCCCGCTCGCCCGACCGGGGGCCGGACGCGCCGGAAAGCGCCGCACGCCGCGCGACTGGCCGCTGTTTCGGCGCCGCTACCTCAATCCCCAGGACCACACCGTCTTTACCCCTGCGAGAGGGCTGGCATAAGGTAGCGCTCCTCATGGCAGACCGTGGTACCTCAGGGATGGTCCCTTCGCCTCAGCTTCCCGATGCTCGACGTCGGCACCGCTGCGCACTCCTGATCTGCCCCCTTTCGGCCAGCCGGCCGCAATCGGAGTTCTTCAGTGAGTAGCACCGACGCCTACTACGCCCGCAACGCCCAGCAGTTCATCGCCGACACCCAGGACGTGGACATGCAGGCGCTCCATGCGCCCTTCCTCGCCGAACTGCCGGCCAGCGCCCACATCCTCGACGCCGGCTGCGGCGCAGGGCGCGATGCCCTAGCCTTCCAGCGACTCGGCCATCAGGTCAGCGCCTTCGACGCCAGCGCGCCGCTGGCCGAGCACGCCAGCCGACTGCTCGGCCAGACCGTGCCGGTCAGGCGCTTCGCCGAGGTCGACGAAGTCGAGCGCTACGACGGCATCTGGGCCTGCGCCAGCCTGCTGCATGTGCCGGCAAGCCAGTTGCCGGACGCCTTCGCCCGCCTGTGGCGCGCGCTCAAGCCCGGCGGGGTGCTGTACTGCAGCTTCAAGCTGGGCAGCGGCGAGCGCCTGCACCACGAACGCCACTTCACCGATGCCGACGAAGCGCGCCTCGCCGCCTGGACCCAGCAGCTGCCCGGCCTGACCCGCACGCACTGCTGGACCAGCACGGACCAGCGCCCCGGCCGCAGTGAGCAGTGGCTGAACGCCCTGCTGCACAAGGCGCCCAGCAAGCTGGTGACCGGCGGCGACGAGCACCCGTTCCTGCCGCACCTGTGCGCCGCCATCCATCAGGCACACCGCGTCGACATGGCGGTCGCCTTCATCAAGACCACCGGCCTGCGCCTGCTGTTGCCCGACCTGCTGGAATCCCTGCAACGCAGCGAATCCCAGCTGCCGCCGGCGCAGGTGCGCATCCTGACCAGCGACTATCTGGACGTCACCGATCCGGAGGCCCTGCGCCTGCTGATGCTGCTGGCCGAACAAGGCGCCCAAGTGCGCGTCTACCAGAGCAGCGGCAGCAGCTTCCACCTCAAGGCCTATCTGTTCAGCGGGCAGGATTGGGGACGCGCCTTTATCGGCTCCAGCAATATCAGTCGACTGGCACTGCAGCAGGGCCTGGAGTGGAACTACCGGATCGACTACCCCGGCGATGACGGTTATCTGGAAGCCCGCCGGCGTTTCGACGAGCTGTTCGCCCACCCGCGCAGCACGCTACTCAGCGACGCCTGGATCGACGCCTACGAGCAGCGCCGCATCCAACCGACGCAATCCTTCGAACCGGGCAGCACCGAGAGCGAACCGCCACCGACGCCCAGCAAGGTGCAGCGCGAGGCGCTGCAGGCGCTCAGCGCCACCCGCGCCGAAGGCTACCTGCGCGGGCTGGTGGTGCTGGCCACCGGCCTCGGCAAGACCTGGCTGGCCGCCTTCGACGTCAAGCAGATGGGCGCACGGCGGGTGCTGTTCGTCGCCCACCGCGAGGAAATCCTCAACCAGGCGGCGGCGACCTTCGCGCGCATCCAACCCACAGCGAGCATCGGCTTCTACCGCGGCCAGCAACGCGACAACCAGGTCGACATCCTCTGCGCCTCGGTGCAGACCCTCGGCAAGGCCGAGCACCTGCAGCGCTTCAAGGCGCAGCACTTCGATTACCTGGTGGTCGATGAATTCCACCACGCCTCGGCGCCGACCTATCGCCGCCTGCTGCAGCATTTCGCCCCGGCCTTCCTGCTCGGCCTGACCGCCACCCCGGACCGTACCGACAACGCCGACATCCTCGCCCTGTGCGACGACAATCTGGTCTATGCAAGCGACCTGTTCTGCGGCGTCACGGAAAAGCTGCTGGTGCCCTTCCACTACTACGGCGTCTTCGACAGCGACGTGGATTACCAGGCCATTCCCTGGCGCAATGGCCGCTTCGATCCCGAGCTGCTGGGCAACAAGCTGGCCACCCTCGGCCGCGCCCGCCATGCGCTGAGCACCTGGCGCCTGCATGCCCAGCAGCGCACCCTGGCCTTCTGCGTCTCCACCCGCCACGCCGACTTCATGGCCGACTACTTCCGCAAGCAGGGCGTGCGGGCGGCGGCGGTGTACGCCGACTCCCAGCTGTCGCGCGGCGAGGCGCTGGAGCAACTGAGCGCCGGCCAGCTGCAGGTGCTGTTCTCCGTCGACCTGTTCAACGAGGGCGTCGACCTGCCGAGCATCGACACGGTGATGATGCTGCGCCCCACCGAGTCGAAGATTCTCTTCCTGCAGCAGCTCGGCCGCGGCCTGCGCAAGGCGGACGGCAAGGACAAGCTGGTGGTGCTCGACTTCGTCGCCAACCACCAGAGCTTCCTGCACAAGCCGATGGCGTTGATGAACCGCAGCATGAACCACCGCCAACTGGCCGAGTTCGGTCGAAAGGCGGAACGGGGCCAACTGGAGCTGCCGGAAGGCTGCTTCGTCAATTACGACCTGCAGTTCATCGACTTCCTCAAGTCGCTGGACAGCGCCAGCGTGCAAAGCGACTACCGCAGCCTGCGCGAAGTGCTCGGCCGCCGCCCCAGCCTGACCGAGTTCTACCGTTCGGGCGCCAGCCTGCCGGACATGCGCCGCCAGCATGGCCATTGGTTCGCCCTGATCGCCAGCGAGGAAGCCGAACTGCCACAGATCGAGCGTCAGCTCATCACCAAACACGGCGACTTCCTGCGCGAGCTGGAAACCACCGCGATGACCAAGAGCTACAAGATGGTCCTGCTCGAAGCCTTTCAGGAACTGGACGGCTGGCGCGAAGCTGTCGAACTCGCACAACTGACCGAGCGCTCCTGGCAAGTGCTGCAACGCCGCCGCCCGTTGCTCGGCGATCTGCCCGAGGAATATCAAGGCGCGAAGCAGATGCCTGGAGACTGGCTGAGATACTGGAAAAAGAACCCCATCGACGCCTGGACCGGCGGCCGCTATTTCAGCGTCGAGGAAGGCCTGTTTATCGGCAATCTCGTCGTCGCTGAAACGGCCATCGCACCGCTGACAGATATGGTGCAGGAACTGGTGGACTACCGCCTGACCACCTACGCCGCACGCACGGCCCCAATCCCGGACAACGTGCATCAGCTACCGAGCCACCCACAGCAGGTGGAACTGGCCTATTTCCCCAGCCTGAAAATCGCCTGCGGCCACTTCCGCACCAGCCGCGCCGACTACGAGGAATACCGCGCGCTCGGCCAGCAATACGGCAACCTCGACCCGTCCCGCCACTTCCTCGCCCGCGCTTCCGGCAACTCGATGAACGGTGGAAAGAGCCCAATCCGAGACGGCGATTACCTGCTGTTGGAAGTGATCGGCAGCGACAACGCCGGCAAGATCACCGGTGAAACCGTGGCCATCGAGCGCCAGGACGAATCCGGCGACAACCAATACCTGCTGCGCAAAGTCCTCAAGGACGCCAACGGCCAATACCGCCTGCGCGCCAACAACCCCGACTATGCCGACATTCTGGTCAGCGACGAACTACGGGAACAGCTGCGCACCTTCGCCCGCCTGAAAGCGGTCATCGACCCGCTGCAAATGCAGGTCGGCCAACGCTTCATGCGCGAGGAAATCCCGCCGCTGTTCGGCGTCGAGTTCAATGCTGGCAACTGGAACAGCGGGCATGTGGTGATCGGCGAGCGCAATGCCCATGTTTTGCTGGTCACCCTGAACAAGCAGGGCAAGGCCGAAGACCTGCGCTATCGAGATCACTGGATCGACGAGCAGCATTTCCACTGGCAGACGCAGAACCAGACGGCGCCCGACAACAAGCGCGGCAAGGAAATCATCCACCACGCGGCACTGGGCATCGACCTGCACCTGTTTGTGCGGGACAACAAACTGGAAAACGGCAAGGCGGCGCCGTTCCGTTACTACGGCAAGGTGAACTACCAGAGCCATAGCGGCAGCAAGCCGATGAGCGTGGTGTTTGAGCTGGACGCGCTGACCGTCGCGTGACCGTCGACGGGCGGGGTGCGCACTTCCGTTGTGCGGCAACCTGCTGCGCGCCCTGGCCGTCATCGCCCTGCCGCGCCGCTTTGTGGTACATGTCCTGCGGACCCGGACGCTCCCGGAGCGTGTCCGGCGCTGCCTGCCCGGCAGCCCCCAGAACAACAAGAAGAAGGACCTCCCATGAGGCGCGTCATCCTCACGCCCGATCTCGTGGTGCTCGCCGCCGGCATGGTCGCCGCCATGCATGTCGGCAAACTGCCGCCCGCCCTGCCCGTGCTGCGCGAGGCTCTGGGCCTCAGCCTGATCCAGGCCGGTTTCCTGCTCTCGCTGGTCCAACTGGCCGGCATGAGCCTCGGCCTGCTGATCGGCCTGGCCGCCGACAACCTGGGCATGCGCCGCAGCATCCTCTGCGGCCTGGCGCTGCTGGCGAGCGTCAGCGCCCTCGGCGGCTGGGCCCGCGAGGCGTCCGACCTGCTCTGGCTGCGCGCGCTGGAAGGCTGCGGCTTCCTGCTGGTCGCCCTGCCCGCCCCGGGTCTGATCCGCCGCCTGGTCGCCCCGGCGCAGCTCAACCTCAGGCTGGGCCTGTGGGGCTGCTACATGGGCAGCGGCACCGCCCTGGCCCTGCTGTGCGGGCCATGGGTGATGGCCTCGTCCGGCTGGCAAGGCTGGTGGTGGACGCTGGCGCTGCTGTCGCTCGGCATGCTGCTGTGGGTATGGCGGCGGGTGCCGGCCGACCCGCCCAAGGCCCCTGCCCATGCCGGCGCGGACGCGCTCGCCGAATGGCTGGGACGCCTGCGCCTGACCCTCACCGCGCGCGGCCCCTGGCTGCTCGCCCTGCTCTTCGCCGCCTATGCCAGCCAGTGGCTGACGGTGATCGGCTTCCTGCCGTCCATCTATGCCCAGGCCGGCATCGGCACCGCCCTGGCCGGCGCGCTGACCGCCCTGGCCTCGGCGGCCAACGTGCTCGGCAACCTGGCAGCCGGGCTGCTGCTGCAGCGCGGCCTGTCCGCCCGCCTGCTGCTCGGCATCGGCTTCCTCTGCATGAGCCTGGGCACCTTCGGCGCCTTCACCCCGGCCAGCGCCGAACTGCCGCAGCTGCGCTATGCGGCGGTCCTGCTGTTCTCCGCGGTCGGCGGCCTGATCCCCGCCACCCTGTTCGCCCAGGCGGTGCGCCTGGCTCCCAGCGAGCGCAGCATCGCCACCACCGTCGGCTGGATGCAGCAATGGTCGGCGCTCGGCCAGTTCTGCGCACCTCCGCTGGCCGGCTGGCTGGCCGTCAGCGTCGGCGGCTGGCACTACACCTGGCTGCTCACCGGCAGCGCATCGCTGCTCGGCCTGTTGCTGGTGGCGCAGCTGCCTGCCGCGCGGCCAGCTCGCTGCTCACGCCCGCCAGCCTGCATTCCGGATCGGCGACCTTATGGCACGCGGGGGTGAGCCTCTCGCAGGCTTCTCCACCGCCCGCTGCAACAGGCCCAGCTGCTCGACCGCCTGCTTCGCCGTCAGGCCGGGATGCGCCTTGAGCAGGCGCAGCAGCGGTGTTTCTTCCGCCTTTCTTCCGCTCTGCACCGAACTTTCTACCGAACCCTGTACCGGCGCTTCCGCCGCGATGGCGTCTGCCAGCGACTACCCGGCAGTACGTCAGACTGCCTAAAAGCTGAATTCAAGTTGCCCAGAGGTAACATATAAGTTACCTTTTGAGTCATGACGATCACAGTCGAAGAATACCTCCGCTCCGATGACTCCAGCCCTTTCGAACGCTGGTTCTCATCCTTGGACGCCCAAGCCGCCGCCAAGGTGTCCACGGCCATCGTGCGCATGGAGATGGGCAACACCTCCAGCATCAAGTGGTTCGACGGACTCGGCGAATACCGGATTGACTGGGGGCCGGGCTACCGGATCTACCTGGTTCAAGAGGGGAAACGCCTCATCATCCTGTTCGGCGGCGGAACCAAGGCCAGCCAGAAAGCCGATATCAAGCAAGCAAAGGAGCTGCTGGCCGAGTACAAAAGCCGCAAGAGCGCGGCCAAACGATAGAGGTAATCCACCATGGCTCTCACCCGCAGCTTCAAACAAACTGTCGCAGAACGTGCGCAGCGTGATCCCGCATTCGCCCAAGCCCTGCTGGACGAGGCGGCCACTCTGTTCCTGAATGGTGAGCCGGAAGCCGCTCGCGTGATTCTGCGTGACCTGGTCAACGCTACCGTGGGATTTGAGGAGCTGTCCCGCGAAACTGCGAAACCCAGTAAAAGCCTGCACCGCATGCTCTCCGCCAGCGGCAATCCCAGCATGGACAACCTGGCGGCCATATTTGCCGTCATCCGTGCCAAGCTCGGCGTCGATATCCAGGTCCACGCCGTGCGCGCAGCCTGACAACGGGGCACAGATTCCCCAGAAACAAAAAAGGCCCGCATCGCTGCGAGCCTAAGTCGTTGATTTATATGGTGCCGGCACCAGGAATCGAACCCGGGACCTACTGATTACAAGAACGCTGCTCACAGCAGCAAAACCGGGCGTTTGCGCGGTTTCTTGTTACGCAATAGGCAGGGTTTCGGCCGGAGTCCATGCGGTTTCCGGCCGTTCTGTTACGTAGGGGATGGGGGTCAGTTCGAGGAGGGATCGACCAGCGGGATGCTGTGGTCGTAGACGTCGAGCATGGCCTGGTCGCGGTGGCCGCTGGCCAGCTGCTTGTCGGCGCGGGTGCCGGGGGTGTCGGTGATGCCGCGGCGCTTGAGGTCGTGCAGGCCGAAGCGCTCCTCGGCGGTGATCACGCCGGCCTCGATCGCGGTCGTGATGAAGCGCTGCCAGGCCGTGTCCAGGCTGGACTTCTGCAGCGCGCCGCCGTGGGCCGCCACGATGATGAAGCGCTTGTCGGCCGCCGTGGGTACCGCGGTTCGCTTGCTCTCCCAGATCAGCCCGCGGTAGGCCTTGGCGCCGTCCCACGCAGCGCGCAGCCGTGGCGTCCAGCGCACCACGTTGTCGCGGCTTCCCTTGCGCCGGTTGGTCAGCACGCCGTCCTGGAGCTCGTTGGCGTCGGTCAGGGTGACGGCCTCGATGCCGCGCAGCCGGCACAGGTAGGCCAGCTCCATCACGTAGCTCAAGTACTCTGGGCACGCCCCGGGCTGGCCGCGCTTCAACTGGCCGAGCTCGCGCGCCCGGTCGATCAGCTTCTGCATGGTCTCCGCCGATGGCAGCCGGCGCTGCCGGCGCTCCACCGGCGCCTCGATCCCCATGGCCGGGTTCGCGTCCAGGTAGCCGCGGTTCCGCCCCCACTGCATCACCCGGCGCAGATAGCGGAGCAGGTGCGCCGCCTTCGACGGTGTCCCCTCGTCGGCGATGCGATCCACCAGGCGTTGCACCAGGGCGGACGTAAATTTGCGCACGGCCAGCTCGCCAAGTGGCTTGCCGATGCGGGTAGGGATCGCCAGCAGCGCGTCGCGGCTGTAGCAGTAGTCCGCCTGCGTCTTGGCCGCCAGGCGCTTGAACTGGGCGCTGTCGTGGAACTTCTCGCAGAGGTAACGGAGGCTGTCGCGATCGATGCCGTCGCGCAGCTCCATGATCTTGTGCAGCTCGGAGAGGGTCGCCGTGGCCGGCGCCACGTTCTGCCGTCGCTGCCGTCCGGCCTCGTCGCGGTGCAGGGTGTACCAGGTACCCCTGCCGCGATGATCAAAAAAGCAGGCCGCTGGGATAGCGGCCTGGTCGATGTGCGACGGGATGTTGGGGTTGTGCTTCCTGGCTCGCCTCATAGGATCTCGACGCCGTACTGCTCCTGGGGCGCCGGCTTCAGCCCGCCGGCCTGGTTGATCAGCTCCACGGTAGTCCAGGGGCCGGTGCGGCCCCTGAACAGGCGGATGCCCTGCTCATGCAGGGCCCGCTCAACGTCTGCCCGGCGGGCGTATCCAGTGATGCGCTTCAGATCCTCGAAAGTGAGCACGCCGCTGGACGCACCGTTCATGGCAGCGGCTCCAGTCTACCGCCTCCAGCCTGCCACCACTTCCGAGAAACACCCGCCATGGCTTCTCGCCGAAGGTGGGGGACCGTCACTGCCCGGCCCTCTTCTTCTTGCGCTCGGCCGAGCACCTGGTGTGCTTGCCGGCACTGCGTGGCTTGCCGCAGATGTCGCAGCGCCACACCGTGCCGAAGTCGCTGAAGACGGCCGGCTTGCGTGGCGTGCTCATCCCCGCCCCCTCCGCCGCTGCATCCCCATCTTCTCCCGGTACCCCAGCGCCCTATCCCGCCACTCGGCCCGCTCGCCCTTCACCCTGGCCAGCGCGGCGCGCAGGCGCACCACCTCGGCCGAGGACTGCTGCAGGTCCTGCTTGTAGGCCTCGGCGATCGCCGCGCAGGACGTGAGGCGCTGCGCCTGGTCCATGATCTCCGCCTGCTGGTTCGCCGACAGCTCGAGCAGCGCGCGGATGCGCTCCTGGGCGGCCTCGTGCTCCTCGCGGCTGACCGTGTCGCCAATCAGCCGGGCCCATGCGTTCCTTATCACCTGCATCACAACACCTCCTGCCGCGCCATGCTCAACCCCACCGCCACCGGCCGCACCCACACCGGCATGCTGCTGAGCATGAAGGTCTCGCCCTGGCCGGCCAGCAGCAGGGTAGTGCCCATTACGTGGGCGATGGCCTCTGCCGCGGCCGGCGGCACCGCGTTGCCGATGCGCTCCCGCCAGGCCTGATCGGACAGGCCGTCCAGCTCCAGCTGCTCCTCCGGGTCCACCAGGCTCTGCAGGGCAGCCAGCTCGAGCGTCGTGAAAGGCCGGTGCCAGGTGCCATCGAGGGCGCGGATCACGCAGGTCAGGCGCTCATCGGCCGCCGGCATGCGCGGATCGGCGACGCTCCAGCGGCCGTTGTCTTGGCGCGCGCTTGCTGACACGGCGCCGGCCTGGCCATCCCAGGCCACCACGCCGTAGTGGCCGCCGGTCAGGTAGGCATCGCCGGCGACGCGGCGCATGCCCGGCCGCGGATCGGCGACGCTGAACGTGCCTTGCCCGGGCGATTTCACGCCGATCACCGCCCCGCTGGTCTCGTCCCAGCGGCGCACGCCGTACTGCTGGTACTGCAGGGCCTCGGCCGGCGCCCGCGGGTCGGCCACCGAGAATGCGCCGTTGGTGGGGCTGCTGCGGCCGGCGACGGTACCCACCGCCTGATCCCAGTCGCGCACACCCAGGTAGCCCGCCTGGTACTCGGGCACGATCACGAAATCCCGCAGGTAGCCGTCCTCGATCGCCAGACGGTTGAGCGACCGCCAGTCCTTCCCGGCCTCGACCAGGGCGAGGCGCACCCAGGTCTTCCACTGCAGTGCCGGTACCCGGTGCATCGGCCCGGCGGCCTCGACGTCGCCGGCCAGCGGCATGCGACCGAGGATGTCGCCAACCGCGCGCAGGGTCTTCTTCTCCGGCTCGTAGAGATAGGGCGGGACCTTCTCGCAGTACCGTGCCACCAGCAGGAAACGCTTGCGGCTCTGGGCCAGGCCGCCGAGCTCGCCGCAGTCGTGGGTGGTCTCGGCGACGGCATAGCCGTAGTGGCCGAGCAGCTTGCCGATCTGGTCCAGCAGGTGCCGGCCGCGTGTGGCCAGCCGGGGCACGTTCTCAAACACGATCAGGTCGACCGGGTTGTGCTTCCAGGCCTCGCACATCAGCCACACGCAGCGCAGCGTCAGCTCGTTGAGCGCCTGGTACTTCGGGGTCTTGCTCATGCTCTCTGACAGCAGGCCGGAGGCGCCCTTGCACGGGCTGCTGATGAACACCGCGTTCGGGTCTTCGTTCTGCGCGGCGCGGCGGATGTCCTCGGGCGTTGCCTCCCGCCAGCCGGCCGGCGGCTCCTGGCCGTGGAAACGGCTGTACTGGTCGCGGGTGAACAGGTCCAGCAGGGTGCCCGGCACGCCAGCGAGACGCTCGAAGTCGCGCAGCCCGGCCGGGTCGACATCGATGCCGCCGAGACAGCGCCACTCGGCCTGCTGGTTGCCGACCACCGGGCGGGCACGGTTGAAGCCCTTGGCGCCGCCGCCCAGGCCGCAGCAGAAGTGGAAGTGCGTGAAGGTGCGTTTAACGTGCATAGCGGCGCTTCTCCTGCTTGGCGGTACGGGCGGCTTCCTGCTCGGCCATGTGGGCTGCCCACTCGGCGTTCTTGCGCTCCTGCCGGATGCGCGAACAGGCCTGGTGATTCTTGCTCGAGCGGTGCTTGCCGCAGATGTCGCAGTGGCTCGGGTGCTGCAGGCTCATCCGAGCCATGGGCGGGCGAATGCGCTCAGGTTTCGTGCTAGCCTCTGCGCCGCCAGTCCTTGGGTCTTGTACTCGCATGGTGCTTCTCCTTGGGGTTGGTTCGGCGTCGGGGAGTTGCCGCTCCCCGGCGCCACTTCTCTTGATCCTGGTGATCAGCTCACGCCGTCACGTACCCGGCGTCCGTCTTGTTCAGCACGCCCATTCCTGCCGCCTTCTGCATCAGCTTGGTGGCCTTGTCGCTGCCGATCCGCAGTTCCTTGGCGACCCGGCGCACCGCCATCTTGGTTCCGCTCTCCGTGCTGGCGATCAGCTGCAGCAACGGCTCAGGCAGGGCCGAATCCACCCCGACTTCCTCGCTGCGCGCCTTGTCCTGCGCGGTTTCCGGCTGTTCCTGAGCGATGGTTTCCGCCTGTTCCTCGGTGCGTTCCTGCTGCGCAGTGACGGTTTCCGGCTCGCGCTCGGCGGCCGGCGCCGGCCGCAGGGCGGAGAGGATCAGCGCCGGGACGATCTCCAGCGCCGCGGCGAAGCTCAGGCACAGCAGCGTGGCGATCTCCAGCGGCAGACCTGCCGCCTTCGCCGGCTGGCTGCGCAGCGCCGTCAGCTCCTGCGAGGCCGCATCCCGGCGAGCCAGGGCGCGATCGCGCTCGGTGTCGATTCGCACCATGGCGGCGGTTTCCAGCTCAAGGGCGCGGCTGACCATGCCCCGATCGCGCAGCGCGCCGGACTGCTGGCGGACGCCAGCCGCCTCCGCGTCCAGCTGCTCGATGCGTGCCGCATCGGCGCGGCGCAGCTCCTCGAGGTCGGCCTGCCGCTGCACCTGGAGCGCCTGGTGCTCGGCGCGGCTGGTGGCGATCGAGGACATCAGCCGGTCATAGGTCGCCCAGCCGGACACCCCGCCCAGGGCCAGCGCGCAGCCCATCATCAGCAGCGCGCACAGCGCCCGGCGCATCGCCAGCAGGCCCAAGGCCAGCGGCCAGGCCACGTACTTGAACAGGTCGAGCACGACAGCCGCGGTGGCGAACAGGCCGGCCAGCAGGGCGTCGTCGATCAGCGCCTGGATGGCCATCGCCACCGAAGCGGAGGTCACCCCGGCCAGCAGGGCGACCATGGCCAGCAGCGGCCAGCGGTAGCGGGTGATCAGGTTGTGCATGGTGCTTCTCCTCTCCGGCTCAGCAGCCGTTGCCATAGCGCCGGCGCAGCTCGGCGAAGACCGCCTCGCCGTCCGCCAGGTACTCGTGCACCTCGCGCTCGGGCATGTTGTCCATGCGCAGCAGGGCCAGGCAGTCATCGAACAGTTCGCCGTCCAGCAGCCGAAAGTCGGTCAGGTCAAACCGGTATTCGCTGCCGTTGTACAGGCCGAGCAGGAAGCGGCCGATCACGCTGCTCTGGCCGGTGCCGCGCAGGGCAACGGGAACCAGGCGCTCCAGGGCGGCTAGACCGGCGGCACGGATGGCCGGGCGTTCTTCCATGTCGCGGCTGATGCGCTGGCAGGCGGCGAGCAGGGCTTGTTTGTCGTGTTGCATGGTGCTTCTCCTTGGGGTTGGTCAGGCGCCTGGGAGTTGCCGCTCCCGGCGCCGTCGGGTCAGTTGATGCGGACCTTGCGGCCCTGCTCGTCGATCACGAACAGGTCAACGTCCTCCAGGCGGTACCGACCGCCGTAGCCGCCGAGGACAACGTAGCCGTCCTTGTCGTCCTCGATGTGCACCTGGAACGGGTAGGGCATGCCCTGGCGCTGCGCCTGGACGGCCTGGTGCGCGTACTTGCTCGACTTCTTGATCTCTGCATAGAGCTGCTGCATGGCACTTCTCCTTGGGGTTGTCGCCCCGGCGTTGCCGCGCCGGAGCGTGGGGTTGTCAGGCCGGCTGGAAAACCCAGCAACGGACGGTCTTGGCTGTGTTGTAGGCGTCCCCCCGAGCCGAGTTCACGGGCTTGTTCGACTCCAGGAACTTCGGCGACTTGCTGGTCTTCAGCAGGCGCTTCAGCTCGCTGAGCTGCGGTACCTGCTGCCGCTTGTTGGCCGCCTGCTCGACGAACTCGTTCAGGTTCACCGCGATCAGATCCTTGCGCCGCGAGTGGTTGAGGGCGCCGCCTTCCCCCGGCGCGGCGCCGTTGAGGAAGTCGTACAGGTCCCAGAACTCGCGCACCGTCGGGTGGTCGGCGTTGATCGCCTGCTGCCGCTCCTCGGCCATGCGGCCGATCTCGGCGTGCACCTGGGCCGCGCGCTCTGCGCCGAGCGGTACCACCAGGGCCAGCGCGTCGACCAGGGCGCGCAGCTGCGCGTGGTTCTTGGCGATCCGCACCGTGCGGATGCCCGGGCGGGCCAGCAGCTCCTGCTCGTAGCCCGAGGTGCGCTCGGTCACCGTCTGCACCACCTCGTGCTCGCGCTGCAGCGCCTTGATCAGGAAGCCGCTGAGCTGCTCCATCGGCCAGCGCTCCAGCTGCTCGGCGAGCAGCTTGGTCTCCGGCGTCTGGTGCTCGCGGGTCAGGCCCACATGGCAGATCCGCTGCAGGATCGGTTCGGAGGCGCTGACCGGGTTGTTCTGGGCGATCAGCAGCGCCCCGCGGAAGGGCGGCTCGCGGGTGTCGTTGCCGTTGTTCTTCACACCGGTGGAGCGCACGCTGCGGCCGTTGTAGGCGGTCTTCAGCTCGTCCCAGTCGTAGTGCTTCACCGGCGCGCCGTCCTTCTGCTCGCGCTCCGACTCGATCAGCACCACCGGCAGGTTGCCCACCTGGGCGAAGTTGCGCGCCCGGCTCGCCTGGGTCGCCTTCGACGGGTCGAAACCCTCGTACTCGGTACGGCCGACCAGCTTCCAGAACAGCTCCACCAGCGTCGTCTTGCCCGCGCCGGCCTCGCCGACCAGCTCCAGGAAGGGGTACGACTTCTGCACCAGGCGGATCTGCTCCGCGGTGAGCGAGCCCAGCCACCAGGCCAGCACCACCACGCCACGTGCGCCGAAGCAGCGCCAGAACACCTCGAACCAGCTCTCGTCGTAGCCGCTGAGGTCGGGGTTGATGTGCAGCACCGGCGACTGGCTCTGGCTCTTGATGCTCAACGGGCCGAGGTCGAAGAAGTCCTCCTCGTTCAGCTTGTGCACCTTGCCGTTCATCACCGCCAGGTCGTTGAACACGTAGGCGCCGTGCTCGCGGCTGTAGCCGATCCAGTCGATGGTGTTCACCGTCTTCAGGCGCTCCAGCTGCGGCTCCAGGAAGCGCTCCAGCTGCTGGCCAGTGCCGAGGAACATCGAGCCCGACGAGATGCTCAGCAGCCGCTTCTTGAACTCCGGCGCCGAGGCCAGCTGCCCGGCGGTGAAGGTGTTCTTCACCGTCGGCAGGCCATCGGGCCGCTCGACGCGGAAGTAGTACCAGGACTCGTCGGTCTGCTCGTTGCGCATGTAATAGAGCGCCTGCAGGTAGCAGTTGGCGATGCGCACCACCGCGCCGCTCTGGCGCATGGCCTTCTCCCGCCGCTGGCGGTCGTTGAGTTGCTTGTCCTCGATCTCCTCCGAGCACTCGAGGTCGCGCAGCGTGCGGTCGTAGTGCTCCAGGTCGAACTTGAACCAGTACATGCGGTTCTTGAACGAGAACGGGAATTCTCGGCGCGGCTCCCAGTCGTACATCAGCAGGCCCTTCTCGTCCGGCGTCTCGGCCAGCAGCAGGGCTCCTTCATGTCGCGCCTCGTCGAGATCGCTTTCGACACGCTTGGCGCGTTCGTGATCATCCTCGATGAAGGCCCACCGCTGGTGCAGATCATTCCAGTCGACCTTCTTGCCGCCGCGCTGCGGGATCAGCGCCGCATCGCACTTGAAGCCCAGCTCGCGCGCTTCCTTCGCCCAGCGGCGGGTGTTGCCGCGGGCGGTCGGCTCGTTGTCCAGCGCCCACACCAGGCGCGGCAGGCGCTTGCCGGCGTCCTGGCGCAACTTCACCAGGGCCTTGAGCGACTCGCTCGGCAGCGGCGCGCTGGACATCATCGACACCGCGGCGATGTCGTGATGCAGCAGGGCGATGGCATCGAAGATCCCCTCGACGATCCACAGCTCGTCCACCTCCAGTAGGTCGAGGCTCGGCGGGCACCACCAGACGCCCTTGTAGCTCGCGCCCGGTTGGAAGCGCGCCTTCTGCTTGCCGAAGCGCTCCGGCCGGTCGATCAGCCGCTCCCAGTAGCCGCCTTTCTCCAGGGGGAAGCGCACGGTCGCGCTGCCGATGCCAAGGTCGCGGTTCCAGTAGTTCTCCTGGCTGAACCAGCCATCGATCAGCTCCAGACGGAAGCCCCGGGCGAACTCCAGGTAGGCGCGCGCCGTGGCGTTCGGGCTCTCCTGGGTTGCCGGCGCGGTCTTGCTCCAGTCGTTGAACAGGTCGTCGTACACGTCCTTGATGTGCACCCGGTGGCCGCACTTCTCCTGGCGTCCGCAGATCAGCATCCACGGCGAGTCGTGGAAGGTGTACAGGGTCTTCTGCCCGCAGCTGTGCGCCGGGCACTTGCCCTTGCGCATGTAGTTGGTGCCGGCCATGTGCTTGAGCCCGTAGTCACGCTCCAGGCGCTGCAGCACCTCAACCCTGAGTCGTTCTTTCATCTGCATGATGCTGCTGCCTTACTGGTTGGTTCCGAGGGCGGCCTTCAGGGCGCCGATGGCGATCCGTTGCGCAGCGATGTGCGGGCGGGAAGTGATGATGGTGTTGAGCCGCTGGGTCTCCGGAACGCGCGAGAAGTCGTCGCACCACCACAGGTCCTGCAGCTGCTGGCGGAACTGCTGCCGCAGCTGCTCCAGCAGCGCGCTGGCATGCCTCTGGCTCATCTGCATCGGGACGAAAACCGGCTTTTCCATGGGGTACTCCATACTCCGGGCGCAACTTGCCCAAACCCGCGCTCAGCGGATCAGGGGCGTGGTTCAGGGGTGGATCAGCGGCGCTGCCGCTCGGGGTTGTCCAGCAGCAGCTGGCAGATCAGGTGGAGCGGCACGCTGTGGCTGATGCCGCTGGCCGGGTCGACGATCACCGCGGTGGTGCAGGTGCTGGCCGACACGTCCAGGAAGCACCGTTCGCCGCCGCTGCGCAGCTCGCTGACGACCCGCGCCACAGTGTTCTCCGCCAGCACCTTGGCGGCGCCGTAGCAGGCCATCAGGTAGGCCACGGCCAGGTTGAACAGGTGCTGCTCGTTGGCCAGGTGTTGCGCCTGGTGCCGCTGCAGGTAACCCAGCGCGGCGGCGTCCAGGGTCTCGCGGTAGTTACGCTCGGTGGCGGTGTTCACGGCGCAACCCTCCGGTGCAGGGTGATGACGGCTTCCACCTCCGCGTGCTCGGCGGCGATGTGCTTGCGGTGCGCGGCGACGATCTCGGCCAGCTCGCCCTCGTCGAGCTCGCCGTCGTCCAGCGCCTCGGCGATCAGCCGGGCCACCGCGCCGCGCTTGGCCTCGGCATCCATGGCCATGGCGTACAGCGCCACGTTGTCCAGCTGCTCGGCGTCGGCCATCGGCACGAACACGCCGCCGTACAGGCCGCAGATGTAGTCCGGCAGGAAGGTGGTACCGATCTGCTGCTCGAGCATGTGGACCTGCTCGTCGCTCAGCGGGCGGTGGCCGGCGGCCTCGTAGGCGGCGTTGTCCAGCTTCTTCAGCTGCAGGCCGAGCAGCGCGGCGGCGCATTCGCGGCCACCCGGATAGGCGCAGATCACGGCGCTCATCACCTGGCGGCGGGTCTCTAGCAAGGGGCGTTTCATGTTCTCGTTTCTCCCTGTTCGTTGCCGGACATAGGCTCCGCGTTCGACTGACGGAGTGGTTTGCATGCACACGGACACGCGCCCCTTACTTGACCGGGTACAGGCTGCGCGGGAACAGCTCGCCGTTCTGCGGGCCGTCGCTGCCCACGTCGTGCAGGGCCGGCACCGGCAGGCCGAGCTGCACGCAGTTCTGCGCCAGGGCGGCATGAATCACACGGCGCGAGGCGTGCGCGGTGGCCGCCTCCAGGGCCTTGAGCAGGTTGACCACCTGCTTCTGGATGGCGATGCGCTCGCTGTGCTTGAGCTTGGTGTTGCCGTGCACCTCGCGCGCCCGGCGCTCCATGGCGATGAAGTAGCGGCGCACCATGCGGCCCTGGTCGTTGTTCTCGACCATTGCCAGCTCCTTGGCCATGTCGAGGGTGATGAGGTACTCCTGCCCCGGCCGACCGCCGGTACTTTTCGCCAAAACGGGCGAAAAGTCCTCGCCCTCGACGAAGCCGTATTGCTCGACACGCCCCTTGATCCAGTTGCTGAAATCGCGGCCGACCTTGAGGAAGCCGTGCAGCTCGCGGGCATCGCACAGGCTCTGCTCCACGCCGCCGATTTCGCCGCTGATGACGGTGACCAGTTGGTTCTGTTCCATTGCTCTCTCTCCTCGTTGCGTTCAGTGGTGGCCGTTGCCGGCGCTGGTTTGGCTCAGGCTCTGGCGCTCATCGTCGTTGAGCAGGCCGGGGATCAGCTCCTCGCCGATCTCAAGGGACAGGTCGTGGAGGATGGCGAAGGCCTGGCGGCCATTGGGCAGTCGCGTCTCTCCGGCCCAACGCGCCACCACCTGAGTGACGTTGCGCGGGTTGTAACCGTGCTCCATGGCGAACTGGCGGAAGCTGCTGCCCTTTTCCACCAGGCGGGCGCGGATCTGGTTGGGAGTCATTGGCCGGCCTTGATCAGCAGTCGGTCGCCGAAGCGGCGGAACGAGGCGTCCTTCTTGGGCAGCAGACGCTCCCCGGCGAAACGCTGCTCGTACTCCTCGCCGCGCAGGCCGCGCGCGGTGATCAGCACCGGGTACGGCTTGGGGTTCTGCAACAGCCTGATGCCATCGAACGACTCGTACTTATCGGTGCAGCAATCCGGATGCTGCAAATCGCCATCCACGCCGGCGACGTTGAAGCCGAGGGACTGGAGGTGGGCGCCGATGATGCGCAGCAGTTCACTCTTGCCGGCGCCGACGGTCCCGCTGATTTCGATGTGGATGCTGTTGTGTGCCATGATCGTGTGTTCCCACTGGGTTAAGATGTACTCGATTGGCAACATAATTGCGCACCCATTCGGGTGCGTCAAGTGGAAAGTGAACGAATGGGTATAAAAGATCGGCTCCGCACAGTCATCGACACCCTGGGCCTCAAGATCAGCGAGGCATCGGAGATATCAGGTGTTCCCTATCGTTCGTGGCAGAACTATCTCAGCGGACTAAGGGAGCCGAACGCTGAAGCGCTGACGATGATATGCACCCGATTGGGTGTCCACGCTGACTGGCTGCTGACCGGCGAAGGCCCGATGCGCCGCGAAGAGTCGCCGCAACCGCCGGCGACGGCAGTTGAGGTGCCCGATGGGTACACCGCCTTCGAGATGAGCCCCCGGGAGGCGGCGCTGCTGGAGCTGTTCCGCTCCTTGGACGAGGACGGCCAACGAGAGATACAGGGCGCTGCTGCGGAGAAGAAACGCCTGAGCGCACTGGAGCAGCGCATCGAAGAGCTGGCCGCGGCTCTTGAAGCCGTCAGGCAGCGGGCTTAGAGTCCTGTTCCCACTAGGAACAGACTGGAGACGGATATGCCTGCTTTAGGCGTCAGGGATGAGGCGCTGCTGCGCCAACGGGGGATCGAGGTCGAGAGGGACTATCACTTCGGTGTGCGCTACGTCTTCTCCCTGCAGGGGTTGTTCTGGCTGTTCAACTATCTGCACGAGAAACCCACGCCGGACAAGAAACCGCGACTCACGGCCGAGCTGCTGAAGGAGCTGGCTCGTGTGCGGGTCGGCAAGGATTGGCGCGAGTTGCGGGTCAAGGCTGTCACGCTGCCGGTCTACAACTCCGACAAGTACTTTCAGCTGGCGATCTACCTGAACGGTACTCCACCACTGTCGGTGCGCAACCTGGGGCCCTATCCAGTGATGGTCGCGCAGGTGTCTTTCCAGGTGCTATCCAGCCTCATCAGTCTGGTCCCGAGCACCGACGCGGTCTGGTGGCTCACCGATGACGAGCGGCAGCGACTGTCCGCTGGCGAGTACCTGGAGTTCGGCGAAGGGTTGGTTGGTCGACGAACAACGCAAGCCTGAATGGGGATAGCCACACCTCAGGTGGTTTGAGAGCGCAGACGGTCAGCGATGATCCAAACAGAAGCGATAGACATAGCTGGCTGGCTGGCGGATGAGAAGTTCGCCAATGCCTACCCAGAAGGTGCGCGGCCCAAGCGGGTGGTAGTGTCGCCAGCTGACACCGGGCTTGAGTTCATCAGGCCCGACTGGCGGTACATGTTCAAGCTGTCTTCCGACCGAGCTGCTGAGCAGTTCTGGGCGGAGATCATCGCCTACGAGATCGGGGAG
Source organism: Pseudomonas sp. OF001 (assembly GCF_904426495.1). Taxonomy (NCBI): domain Bacteria; kingdom Pseudomonadati; phylum Pseudomonadota; class Gammaproteobacteria; order Pseudomonadales; family Pseudomonadaceae; genus Pseudomonas; species Pseudomonas sp. OF001. Next base: position 179,677 of record NZ_CAJGBM010000034.1, read on the forward strand.
CTTCTTGGCGTCAGCGTGCCTCCCGCCTATGCCGCCTTCGACTCCGAACGCGAGCAGTGCGGCGCGCTGATCGAGTGGTTTTACAAGGAGGGCAGCACCGGTTTTTTCTCGGCTGGCAACTTTTTCAATAACCTGATCCAGGATTTCGACCGGGATAAGGGCCGCCAGCATAACCTCGAAACAGCTGTCAGGTTCAACTCGACCGCTGTCGGTGGCGACCATCTGTATTGCATATGGGAAATGCTGCTCTTCGACACCGTCATTGGCAACACAGATCGACACCAGGACAACTGGGGGCACCTGCTGGCTGTCATCAAGAATCCTGAGCGTGTATTCAAGGAAACTCGCAATCGATTCAGAGTCGAATGGGGATTTGCGCCATGGTTCGATAACGGGACAAGCCTCGGCTACCAGATCCCGCCAAACAAATTCACACAGTGGCGCAGCGATGCTTATGATCGCTACATCATTCGCGGCCAGCATCACATGCGCTATTCCGAAAGAAACCTCACGCAAATAGGCCATATAGCATCGATGCGACTGGCTTTTAATCTTGCGAAAAATGATGCAGAAATGGCAGTTGTCGTGTTCAGGCTCAGAAAGAAATTAGAAGAATTTGATCTTGCAGGACTCACGAAAGTTCTTGACCGCTGCACATCCATGAATGGAATGCCAGATGGCGGCAAATTCTCAGCAAAGAGAGCAGAATTCGTATATCGTCTAACCAGGCGACGCATAGAAATAGCCTTGGACGCCTTGTATGGAAAGCATTAACCACATATTCGAGCCGCACAGGCTCGTCCTTGCATGGCACAGCCCTACAGGTAATGGGACTCGCCTGGTCGTCGGCGAGCTGTGCCGGGGCGACCTCGAAACCTACTTCCGCTACCTGCCGGGAACCACTGATTTCGAGCAGGCCCGCAAGGAGGGATTTTTTAGCTTCCCGGCCTTCGACATCCAGAAGCACGGGGCAAACACAATCCATATCTCGGCTCTAGATGTCTTTATGAAGCGCTTGCCACCAAGAAAGCGGGCCGACTTCAAGGACTATCTGCGCCAGTATAATTTGCCAACAGACTTCGCCGGCTCTGACTTCGCACTGCTCGCTTACACTGGAGCGAAGCTAGCCAGCGACACATTCGAGCTATATCCAGATATCAGCAAAGCGGTTGCCCCAATAGACTTTGTAATCGATATTGCTGGGGCCAGGCACTACATTGAACACAGCAGCGAGTTGACCGAAGGCGACCAGCTCACTCTTGTCAATGACGACGACAATCGGCACGATAAAAATGCCGTCCGTATTCTGCACAATGGAAAACTGATCGGCTATATCGGCAGAGTGTATGCCGCAGGCGTGAGAGAGATAATGCGCTCAGGCAATCTTTCTGCGAGCGTCCTTAAAGTTTCGTCGTTCAAGGAAAAAATCAGGGTCTTGGCGCTATTGCAGTATCGTTGAACAGTGCTTGATGACAAAGGGCGCTGCGGCGCCCTTTTTGCTGTGCATCTGCCCTGCTACGGCAAGGCCCCCAATTGGTCGAACAGCTCGCGCTGCCGAGCCCTGGGCAGCTCGCGCAGGCGGTCGAACAGCAGGCGGTCTACGGCCTGCGCCGACGGGCTGAGGGTGTGGGAGAAGGTCAGGTTGGTAACCCAGGTGTGCCCGCACTCGGCGGACAGGCACTGGCAGTACAGCCGGGCGAACTCCATGGACAGTTCTTCGCGCGAGGCGATGCGCCCCTTGCCGCCGCACTCCTTGCAATAGACCCGCATGCACCACCTCCCAAGCCAAGATGTTGTCATTCTGACACGTAACAAGGCCGCGCTGGAACTGCGCAATTTCGTCATTGCCCCACCGCCACCGCATCCCGCCAGCCAATGCGCCGGTCGCCCCGCAGGCTGTCGTTGACCTGCAGGAACAGCTGGGCGATCGGGCGGATCTCGTTGTTGGTGTAGACCCGGTCGATCTTCTCGATGTCGCCGAATCCGCCCACGCTCTCCGGCATGATGCCGGCCAGCGCCGGATTCATCCGCCAGGCGGCGATGACGTCGGCGCGGGTGATGTTCTTGATCTTCTCGAACTCGTCCTTGGTGGCCACGTCCCCCACGGGGATCAGCTGGATGGCCTTCTCGGTGCCGTTCGGGATGTTGACGAACATCGAGCGGAAGTTCCCCACGCCCTTGCTCGATTCGATCTGCAGTCGCAGGTTGTCCTCGTCCTCTTCGGAGAGGTCCGGATCGTTGGTGTAGAAGATGAAGCCGGCGTGGGCGCCGTTGTTGAAGTAGCGGCGGCGAAACAGGGTGGCGCTTTCGTTGAGCAGCAGGGAGTGCATGCCGCCCAGGTAGTCGGGCACGCCGTAGACGTCCTGCTCCACGTCGTAGTCCATCACGTGCTCCACCTCGTCCGCGGCGAACTCCAGCTCGCGCCCGTTGGGCAGCAGCATGACGAAGCCGCCGTCGACCTTGCGGCGCATGTTGATCGCCGGCAGGTGGCGCAGCTCGAGCACCTGGCCGATGACGTTGGTCAGGCGCTGCAGGTAGGCCTCGCCGAACACGATGAAGTCGAGCGCGACGCGGCCCATGGTCTGCGCGCTGCAGCCGGCCGAGGGCAGGAAGTCACGCAGCAGCAGGTTGCGCTTGAATTTCGGGATGGCGCCGTGGTGGGCGTTGGCCCGCAGCAGCTTGGCCAGCCCGATGCGCGACACCGGCGGTGTGTACAGGCGCCCGTCGCCGCTGGCGAATACGCCCAGGTACTCGCCCAGGTTGCGGGTCAGGACGGACTCGGGTGCGCCGAAGGTGAAGCTGCGCACCCCCTTGCGGGGCTGCTTGGGCGGTGTTTGCTCGGTCATGGGTGCCCTTCTGGAGTAGCGACCAGCGGCTGCGCCGCTTGCGGTTGGTGTTGAGGGGTTCGTTGGCCAGCGCGTGCATGACTGCCCAGGCCACGTCGGCGTGGCCGGTGGCGTCGGTGCGCGAGGCGCTGTAGGTGATCTGCCCGCTGGCGGTGGCGCCGCGCTTGATGGTCAGGAAGGCGGCGGCGATGTCGTTCCAGCCAGCGTCCCACTCGATGCGGCTGCCCTGGATGGTGTCCTGCGCCTTGAGCACCAGGGTGTTCTTGGTTTCCAGGCTGTAGTGGATCGGCGTGGCGCGCGGGAAGAAGTCGCGCACCAGGTCGAACACGCCGTAGCCGACGCCGGTGATGTCGATGCCGATGTGCTGGACGTTGAAGCGATCGCACAGCTGCTTGACCTGGCTGGCCTGGTAGGTGAACGAGTGGCCCCGCCAGCTGTGCTTCTCCAGGATGCGGAACTTGGCCCCCGGCTCCAGCGGCGGCGCCACCACCACGCAGGTGGCGTCGTCGCGCGTGCGGCTTGGGTCGTAGCCGAGCCACACCGGGCTGTTGCCGAACGGCCGCGGGTTTTTCGGGTCGGGGTCGTAGTCGTCCCACAGCTCGCGGTCGGAGTAGCAGCGCTCGAGGTCGGCCAGGGCGAAGGCGCTCTGGGTGCTGTCGATGAACTTGCACATGAACAGCTGCTCGAAGCGGTCCTCATCGTACTCCAGGCGCAGGCGCTCGATGTCGAACAGGTCGCAGCCGCCGGCGATGGCGTCCGGCAGGGTGATGACCTTGCGCCACTGGCCGTCCGGGCAGAGCGCGCCGGCGTGGATCTGCGCCTCGCTCGGCCACTCCTGGCCGAGCTTCTTGCCGCGCTTGCTGTTGCGGAACTCCTCGCCGGTCCAGAACGGGTAGGCCTGGTGGCTGACGGCGCTCGGCGTGGAGAAGTAGGTCTTGCGCCACTTCTTGTGCGAGGCCATGGCGCCGGCCAGGTTGTTGAGCTTGTCGAAGTCGCGGATCCAGAAGTACTCGTCGACGTAGACGTGGCCGTGGTGGCCCTGCGCGGTGCTGCTGTTGGTGGAGAGGAAGCGCAGCTCGGCCCACGGCTTGCCGTCCTTGCTCAGCACGATGGGGTTGCCGGAGAGGGTCAGGCCGAACCACTCGGCGGCGAAGGCGACGATGTAGCTGCGGAAGATCTCCGCCTGGGCGCGGCTGGCGGACAAGAACATCTGGTTGTCGCCGGTCAGCACGGCGTCCATGAAGGCTTCGGCGGCGAAGTAGTAGGTGAGGCCGATCTGCCGGCTCTTGAGCACGTTGCGGATGCGCGCGGTGAGTGGGTTCTGCTTCGCCTCGAACAGCTCCAGCTGGTAGCCGAACATCTGGCTGGTGAACTTCTCGACGAAGTCCACTTCGGTCAGGCCGGTGACGTCGTTCTTCGGCGGCTTTCCGCGCTTCTCGCCGTGGCCACCCTTGCCGCCCCGGCCGCCGCGTTCCCCGCTGCGGCGCCGCTCCGGCTGATCGCCTTCCTCCGCGGGTTCAACGGCGGGTGCCGGCGCCGGCCTGGCGGCCTGCTTCTGCAGTCGCTCGCGGATGGTGGTGAGGCGGTCGAGCTCGTCCAGCTCGGCCTTGCCGAGGTTGCCCGGGCGCTCCAGCAGCAGGGTGATGCGCCGGCTGACGGCGGCCAGCGGCTCCTCGTCCGCGAGCATTTCGTCCCAGCCGCCCTTGGCGATCCAGTAGTAGACGATACGTATATTCGGCAGGCCGAGCTGCACCTGGATCTCCTTCGCCTTGCAGCGGCGCAGGTACAGGCGTTTGGCGGCTTCCTTCACTTCTGTGGCGTATGGCATGGGCGCAGTCTAAGCAGGCGCCGCGCAGCGAATTAGCGCGCAAAATACGCAAATCTCCTAGATTGAGCAGATAGGAGAAGCTATCAGGCAAAGTATTTGAGGGAGGCGCATCCGCTCCCTATGGTTGCGGCATCGACCACCCGAAGAGCCCGATGCCGATGCCCCGCTCCCTCGTCTCCGACTGGAAACGTGTCGCCACCAGCGGCAAGACCGCCGACGGCCGCACCATCGCCGCGCAGGACCTGCGCGACATGGCGGAGAACTACGACCCCGCCCTCTACACCGCGACCATCTGGTACGAGCACATCCGCTACTTCGGCAGCCTGGGCACCGTGGCCGAGCTCAAGGCAGAGGATGTGGACGGCGGCAAGGTCGCTCTTTACGCCCGCCTGCAGCCGAACGACACCCTGCTGCGCCTGAACAAGGACGGCCAGAAGCTGTTCGCCAGCGTGGAGATCCAGCCGAACTTCGCCGACACCGGCAAGGCGTACCTCTCCGGCATGGCGGTCACCGACGAGCCGGCCAGCGTGGGTACCGAGGCGCTGCACTTCTCCCGCCGCGCCGGCGCCGGCAACCACTTCGGCAACCTGGAGCCGCTGGGCGATCTGGCCGTCCAGGAGGACGCCGAGGCCGCCGCCATGTCGTTCTTCACCCGCCTGTTCAAGGCCATCGGCGTAGGCCAGGCCGCCACCCCCGCATCCCCCGCAACCCCCAACAGCGAGAGCACCCCCATGGATCAGAAGACCGTCGAGGCGTTCGCCTCCGCGGTGGAGAAGCTCGGCACCGTGGCGACCAGCCTGGAGCAGAGCGCCGCCAAGTTCGCCGCGCAGGCTCCGGCCGGCACCGGCACCACCACCCAGCCCGCCGCCACCGGCGCCGATGGCAAGGCCGCTGGCAGCGGTACCGAGCAGCAACCGGCCGCCGGCGTCAGCACCGAGCAGTTCTCCAGCCTGGAGGGCAAGGTCGACAAGCTGACCGAGCTGTTCAGCTCCGCCCTGAACCAGGGCAAGGGCAAGGACGTGCCGGCCACCACCGGCGCCGCCAGTGACCAACAAGAGGCCGTGTACTGATATGGGCATGAGCACTGCAGCACGCGCTAAATTCAGCGCCCTGGCCGTCGCCATCGCGGCCACCTACGGCGTCGAGTCGGCCCGCCAGGAGTTCAACGTCACGCCGACCCACGCGCAGACGCTGAACGAAAAGATCACCCTCAGCTCGTCCTTCCTGCAGCGGATCAACGTGATCCCGGTCAGCGAGATCAAGGGCGAGAAGGTGATGATCGGGGTCAGCGGCACCGTAACCGGCCGCACCAACACCACCACCACCGACCGCGAGGCGCGCAATGTGCTCGGCCTCGACGGGCAGCCCTACGAGCTGTTCAAGACCGACAGCGACGTGGCGCTGAAGTACGCCACCATCGACGCCTGGGCGAAGTTCCCGAACTTCCCGCAGCGCTACTCCGCCGCGGTGCTGAAGCAGATCGCCCTGGACCGCATCATGATCGGATGGAACGGCACCAGCGTGGCCGCCACCACCGACCGCGAAGCCAACCCGCGGCTGCAGGACGTGAACAAGGGCTGGCTGCAGATCGCCCGCGAGCAGGCGCCGCAGCAGGTTATGGCCCAAGGCTCCAAGGTAGCCGGCAAGATCCAGATCGGCGCCACCGGCGACTACAAGAACCTCGACGCCCTGGTGTTCGACGTGTCGCTGATGATCGACGAGGAGTTCCGCGACGGCGGCGACCTGGTGGCCATTGTCGGCCGCGAGCTGCTGGCCCATGAGAAGGGCAAGCTGTACGCCGCCCAGGGCGACACCCCGACCGAGAAGGAACGCATCGAGCTGGCCCAGGTGATCGATACCTACGGCGGCCTGCCGACCTACACCTGCCCGCACTTCCCGGGCAAGGGCGTGGTGGTCACCAGCTTCGACAACCTGTCGATCTACTTCCAGGACAGCAGCTGGCGGCGCCACATCCAGGAGAACCCCAAGCGCGACCAGGTCGAGGACTACAACAGCCGCAACGAGGGCTACGTCATCGAGCAGCTGGGCAAGTTCGCCGCCATCGAAGCCGACAACGTGGAGTTCGTCTGATGAGCCTGGCCCTGGCCCACAAGCGCCGCCTGCTGGCTGAGCGCGCGGCTGGCAAGGCCCCGGGCAAGGCGGAGGCCTACACCCCCGCCACGGCCCTGGCCGGCCCGGCCAACGCGCAGAAGCACCTGAAGCTGATGGAGTCGGCGCTGGCCGAGGATCTGGCCCGCATCGCCGACATCAACAGCCGCGAGGCCCGCCAGCAGCTCAAGCGCGACGAGCTGCTGCCCAAGTACCTGCCCTACGTCGAGCGCTATCGCGAGTCCGGCCTGAACCACCCCAACCCGGTGCTGATGCAGGTGCTGGTGTGGCTGTTCGACACCGCGCAGTTCGAGCAGGGCCTGGAGCTGGCCGAGTTCGCCATCGCCCAGGGCCAGCAGCTGCCGGAGCGCTTCAAGCGTGACGTGCAGACCTTCGTCGCCGATGAGGTGATCGAGTGGGCCGAGGCCGAGCACAAGGCCGGGCGCAACCCGGAGCCCTACGTCTCGATCCTGCTGCCGCGCGTTGATGGCAGCTGGGATGGCTTCGCCACCGGTGGCGACATCGAGCGCGCCCCGGGCTGGGAGCTGTTCGAGCGCATCCCGGCTCGCTTCCACAAGCTGCTCGGAATCATCGCCCTGGAGCGCGAGGAGTGGGCCAAGGCCATCTCGCACTTCGACCGCGCCACCGAGCTGTACCCGGAGATCGGCGTCGGCACCCGCCGCGCGCAGGCCGACAAGGCATTGCGTCGGCAAGGCGCAGACACCGCGCAGGGCGAATAACCGTCTTCCCACCCCCAGCGGGGCCTGTCCTGGCGTTACGGCTGCATGCAGCCAGCAACCCCAACGACAGCCACCCCGCCCTATTGAGCGACCAGCAGCATGAGCTTCTCCGGCAAACCCACCACCCTCGTCGACCAGGCCATCGCCAACGATGGCTTCTGGCCCGACCTGTCGGTGAGCGAGTTCCAGCATGGCTACCGCCTGCCGGCGGAGTACCTGCGCGAGCTGCTGGTCGATGGCATCGCCCTGTCCATGGGCGAGGTGAACCGCGACCTGGCCAGGCGCAAGGCCGCATGGCAGGCCGCCGGCATCGCCAACGTCGAGACCGCCGACCCGCTGCTGCTGCCCGAGCGCGCCTTCATGGCGGCCAGCTACAAGCGCGCGGTGTACTGCCGCGCCAAGGCCTACCTGCTGCAGCAGTTCGCCACGGTGAACCGCCGCGAGTCGGCGGAGAACCTGGGCAAGGAGGCGCCGGAGCGTAGCGAGCAGTTCCTGGCCTTCTCGCAGCAGGCGGTGCGCCTGATCCAGGGCCGCGGCCGGATGACGGCGGTGCTGCTGTGAACAAGCTGCGCGCCCTGACCGCCTATCTGCTGGAGCGCCGCCTGGTGCTCGAGGAGCAGCTCGACAGCTGGGCCGAGCAGGTGTCGCTGAGCCTGGTGTGGAAGCCGGACGTGAACGGCATGCACCTGGGCGACATGCGCTACCGCGCGGTGATCGTCCTGGAGCGCTTCGCCGACCACCCCGGCCGGCTGATGGCCCTGCTCGGCAGCTGGCTGGAGCGCTTCGACGCCGACCGCGCCGACGACGACCTGCCGGCGCCGACCTTCGACATCGAGCAGCTCGACCCGGACACCGCCGACGTGGAGATCACCGTCGAGTTCATCGAGCCGCAGTACCTGGCCGAGGACGCGGACGGCGAGATCGAGGCCTTCGGCCAGCGCTGGGCGTTCGTGCCGTTCGACCTGTGGGTGGCGGAGCAAGGCGAGGTGGCCAGCCATGGCGCGTAGAACCTTCGAGCTGGACGCCCGCGGCTACCTGGGCGTGCGCGAGCAGCTGGCACTGCTGGAGCTGCCTGCGCAGCTGCGCCGCCGGCTGCTGAACAACGTGGCCAAGCGCGTGCGGACGATGAGCCGCCAGCGCATCCGCAACCAGCAGAACCTGGACGGCTCGCCCTTCGCACCGCGCAAGAACCCCGAGAAGGGCCAGAAGAAGATGGAGGCTGGCCTCGGCAAGCTGTTGTTCGTCACCCGACTCACCCCGGACGAGGCCGAGCTGGGGTGGCGCAACGGCCTGACCCGCTGGATCGCCGCGCAGCAGCACCACGGCAAGTCCGAGCGCCGCACCGCTGCACAGATGCGCCGCTGGAACCGCGTGCTGCCCAACCAGGGCGCCTCCGAGAGACAGGCCAAGCGCCTGAGGCGCCTGGGCTTTCGCGTGCGCCAGGCCGGCAAGAAGAGCCTGAGCAGGCCCTCTGTCGGCTGGATCCAGGAGCACGTGCAGTACCACCAGGCCGGCCTGCTGATCCGCATCCTGCAAGGCGAAAAGGCCGAGGGCAGCGGCAAGCAGAGCTGGGAAATCACCCTGCCCAAGCGCCAATTCCTCGGCGCGAGCACCGAGGCCGACACCCGCCGGCTGGTCAACGCGGTGCTCGAACAAATCCTCAATTCCCCCCGCTAGCGAGGCTCAGCCCACATGGCACTCGGCAAAGTCAGCGTCAACAACCTCAACCTCGGCCAGGGTGCCGTCACCGAGATCGAGCGCTATTTCCTGTTCATCGGCCCGGCCACGGCCAACGTCGGCCAGCTGATCCCCCTGAACACCCAGAGCAATCTGGACACCGCCCTGGGCGCCGCGTCGAGTGAGCTGAAGACCCAGATCGCCGCGGCGCAGAAGAACGGCGGCGACCGCTGGGCCTGCCTGGCGGCGCCGATCGATGCCGTCGGCGGCGACTGGGCCGACGCCCTGGAGCAGGCCATGCAGCAGGGCCACTCGGTGGAGGCGGTGGTTATCACCAGCCCGGTGACCACCGGCGCCGAGCTGACGGCGATGCACGACGCGGCCGTGGCGCTGAACAACACCTACGGCCGCCGCTGCTTCGTGATGGCGGCCAGCGCCGGCATCGACCCGGCGCTGCAGACCTGGGCGCAGTACCTGTCCGAGCAGCAGGCGATCACCCTGAACGTGGCCGCGCCGCGCGTGCTGGTGGTGCCGCAGCTGCACGGCAACGACCTGGGCGTGCTGGCCGGGCGCCTGGCCAACGCGGCGGTGAGCATCGCCGACAGCCCGATGCGCGTGGCCAGCGGCCCGCTGCTGGGCCTGGGCGCCACGCCGGTGGACTCGGCCGGCGTGCCACTGCCCTCGGCGATCCGTTCCGCCCTGGACACCGCACGCTTCTCCGTCTCGCAGACCTATCCGGACTACCCGGGTGTGTTCTGGGGCGACGCCAACATGCTCGACGCCCCGGGCAGCGACTTCCAGGTGGTGGAGTACCTGCGCCTGGTCGACAAGGCCGCGCGCCGGGTGCGCGTGCTGCTGATCCAGCGGGTGGCCGACCGCCGCCTGAACAACACGCCCAACAGCATGGCGGCCAACACCAGCGCGCTGATGGCGCCGCTGCGGGCGATGGCGCGCAGTGCGGCCTTCGCCGGCCAGGTGTTCCCCGGCGAGATCGAGCCGCCCAAGGACGGTGACGTGGTGCTGGTGTGGCAGAGCAAGACCAAGGTGGAGGCCTACATCAAGCTCCGCCCGTACAACTGCCCGAAGGACCTGACCGCGAACATCGCCCTCGACCTTTCCACCGACTCGGAGTAACCGCGCATGGCACGCATTGGCGGCAAGAACTTCGACGTGAACCTGGGCGACCTGATGGTTCACGTCGAGACCTGCACCCTGGACATCACCGACAACACCGCCGTGGCGCAGGACCGCGGGGTGCCGAACGGGCACGTCGACGGCGACGTGTCGGCCAGCGGCGAGATGGAATTCGATACCGCGAACTTCAACCTGCTGATCGAGGCGGCCCGCAGCGCCGGCAGCTTCCGCGAGCTCGCGCCGTTCGACTCGGTGTTCTTCGCCAAGGCCGGCGAGGAGGAGCTGAAGGTGGAGGCCTTCGGCTGCAAGTTGAAGGTCAGCAGCCTGCTGAACATCGACCCCAAGGGCGGCGAGAAGACCAAGCACAAGGTGCCGTTCGACGTCACCAGTCCGGACTTCATCCGCATCAACGGCGTGCCGTACCTGGCCGCGGCCGAGATCGAGGGCCTGCGCTGATGACCGATTGGCTCGACCGCGCGAAGGAGCGCGAGGAGCTGGAGCGCGAGCTGGCCCTGAATGCCCAGCGGGCCAAGGCCGACTTCTCCGCCCCCAGCCTTGACGAGTGCGCCGAGTGCGGCGAGCCGATCCCCGAGGCGCGCCGCGCCCTGGGCGGGGTGACCCGCTGCGTGGCCTGCCAGACCCTGTTCGAGAAGAGCACCCGCCGATGACCAAGAGCCCCTGGCCGAACTTCAGCTACGCCGAGCTGCGCTGCCGCTGCGGCAAGTGCGACAGCGACGGCTCCGAGATGGACCCGGCGTTCATGGCGCAGCTGCAGCGCCTGCGCGAGCTGTACGGCAAGCCGCTGGTGATCACCAGCCCCTACCGCTGCCGTCGGCACCCCGCGGAGGCGCGCAAGGCCACACCGGGCGCGCACAGCCTGGGCTGCGCGGTGGACATCGCCTGCAGCGGCGCCCAGGCCGTCGAGATCCTGCGCCTGGCGATGACCCTGCCGTTCACCGGCATCGGCATCGACCAGAAAGGCGGCGGCCGTTTCATCCACCTGGACATGGCACCGGACGCCCCCGGACGCCCGCGTCCGACGATCTGGAGCTACTGAGATGCCGTTTCTCAGCGAACTGGAACTGCGCCACGTGCCGGGCGGCGACACCTGGAAGGTGGCCAAGCCGCTGCAGTACCGCGACCGCCGGCGCCGCCTGGTGGTGGTGCCGATCGGCTACCGCACCGACCTGGCCAGCGTGCCGCGCATCGCCTGGCGCATCGTGCCGCGCGACCACGGCCCGGCGCGCCGGCCGGCGGTGGTGCACGACTACATCTACACGAACCAGACCCACCGCTTCAGCAAGGCGCAGGCCGACCGGATGTTCTACGAGGCGCTGCTCGAGGAGGGGGTGAGCAAGCCCTTGGCCTGGCTGATGTACGCCGCAGTGCGCCTGGGTGGGCGCGGCAACTGGAGCGCCTGACATGGAGCTGATGGAGAAGCTGATGGAATCGCTGCCCGACCTGCTGCTCAGCGGCGCCCTGGCCTTCCAGGTGTTCCTGTTCCGCCAGATGTCCGAGACCCGCCGCGACCTCCAGGAGCTGCGCGTCGAGCTGGCCGGCAACTACGTGCGCACCGACGCGATCGAGCGTCTCGCGCAGCGCTTCGACGACACCGTGCGGCGCCTCGAGGACCGCCTGGAAACCCACTTCTACACCATGACCCAACGAGAGAGATCGCCCGCATGACCGAGAAAAGCCAGATCGTCCTGATCGTCGGCGCCGCCGAGTTCAACTTCAACATCGCCGCCCAGGACGTGACCAAGTACTTCAACGCCATGACCCCTGCCAACAAGGTGGCCCCGGCGCACAACCTGCTGGTGACCACCGTGCAGGCCGACCAGCGCGATGCGCTGCGCCCGCTGCTGGGTAACCCGGTGCTGACCATGAAGCTCGCCGGCGCGCTGCTCGAGGAGTACTCGCCGGACGTCGAGGTGACGGTAAAAAAGCCCTCGAGCGAGCCGAACGACTGACCGAGGACGGCCTGGGCCAGCTGCTGGCCCTGGCCGAACGCTGGCTGCCCGGCGCCGAACCGACGGCGGAAAACATGGGCACGGCCAAGTGGCTGGAAGACGAACACTGGAGACGCCTGGAGATCGCCGTGGCCAACGGCATCGCCCGGGCGCTCAACGGCAGGTAACCGATGGCTGACACCAACGCCGCGCTGAACTTCATCCTCAAGTTGACCGATCAGGTCACCGCGCCCCTGGGCAAGGTGAAGATGGGCTTCAACGACCTGGCCGAGAAGGCGCAGGCGAACATCGTGCAGATGGGCGCCGGGCTGGCCGGCATGGTCGGCGCCGGCGTGGCCATCAACGAGGCCCTGCAGCCAGCGCTGGAGATGAACCGCCGGCTGGCCGAGGTGCGCTCGCTGGGCGTCGCCGAGGAGGCGCTGGACCGGCTGAACAGCAAGGCGCTGGAGTTCAGCGTGGCCTACGGCGAGAACGCCGAGGAGTTCGTTGCCTCGGCCTACGACATCCAGGGCGCGATCTCCGGGCTGGTGGGCAGCGAGCTGTCCACCTTCACCACCGCCTCGGCGATCATGGCCAAGGCGACCAAGGCCAGCGCGACGACGATGTCCGACTACGTCGGGACGATGTACGGCATCTTCCAGAAGCAGGCCGACGCCATGGGCAAGGAGAACTGGATCAACGATCTTGCCAGCCAGACCGCCTACGCCCTGAACATCTTCAAGACCGACGGCGAGGGCATGAGCCAGGCGTTCACCTCGCTGGGCGCCTCGGCCCAATCGGCCGGCATCTCGCTGACCGAGCAGATGGCCATCATGGGCACGCTGCAGGCGACCATGAGCGGCAGCGAGGCGGGCACCAAGTACAAGGCGTTCCTCGCCGGCGTCGGCAATGCCCAGAAGGAGCTTGGCCTGTCCTTCGTCGACAGCCAGGGCCGCATGCTGCCGATGCTCGACATCCTGGAGAAACTCAACGGCAAGTTCGGCGACACGCTGGAGGTTGCCGAGGCCGACCAGTTGAAGAAGGCGTTCGGCTCCGACGAGGCCATGGCGCTGCTCCAGTTGCTGATGCCGCAGGTCGACGGACTGGGCAACAGCATCGAGTCGCTGGGCAAGATCAAGGGGCTGGACTACGCGGCGAACATGGCCAAGGTGATGGTCGATCCGTGGCAGCAGTTCGGCGCGGCGGTGCAGGGGCTGCGCATTGCCTTCGGCCAGGTGCTGATCCCGATGCTGACGCCGCTGATGGAGCGGCTGACCGGCATCGCCGGCACGCTGACGCGCTGGATCGACATGTTCCCCAACATCGCCAGGGTGGTCGGCATCGCCACACTTGCGGTGTTCGGGCTGACTGCTGGAGTGGCGGCGATCACCTTCGCGGTGGGGCTGGCGAAGATGGCCTGGCTGGCCTTGTCCGCCTCCATCTGGGCCAGCCCGATCACCTGGATCGTGATCGGCATCGCTGCGGTCGTGGCGGCCGTGATCTGGGTGACCAACCACTGGGACGAGCTGAAGGCCTCCTTCGGCAATACGGCCTGGTTCCAAGCGCTGGTGTCCGTGCTGACGCCGGTGGTGCTGCTGTTCCGCGTGTTCGGTGCGCTGCTCGAGGTGCTGTGGGTCGGCCTGCAGATGGGCATCGGCTACGGCTCGCAGTTCGTGGCCTGGCTGCTCCAGCTTGAGGCCGTCACCAGCACGGCCAAGGCGGTCTGGGATGGCTTCATCTGGGCGCTGACCAACGTGTCGCCCTTCGCCCTGCTCGGCGATGCCCTGCAGTACCTGATCGGGCTGCTGAACAAGATTCCGGGCATCGAGATCGACGCCAGCTTCGGTGACATACCGACCATGCCTGAGCTGCCCGGAACCGCCCCGGCCATGTCCGCTGCCGAGCAGGCCGTCCGCGCGCAGAAGGCGCAGGAGACCATCAACGCGGCCATCCCCAGCCTTTCCCCGCAACGGCCGGCAGCGGTGCCGCCCGGCGGCCTGCTGACCAGCATCCAGAACACCCAGACGCAGAACCGCGGCAACCATATCGAGAAGGTCGAGATCCACACCGGCAAGGCCATGAGCCCGCTGGAGCTGGAAAACATGATGAGCATGGCGGTGGGCGGATGAGCGAGTACATCGACCTGCTGATCGTCAACAACGACCTGGCCCTGGACGCCGGCCGCCAGCCGCTGCTGGTGGATGACCGGGCCAGCATCGCCCAGGACATCGCCCACATGATCCGCGACAGCGGCCTGCTGGTGACGCTGGTGGCCGAGCGCGACCGGCTGCGCCAACGCGACTGCATCCAGCAGCTGGAGCTGCTGGTGGAGACCGACGAGCGCCTGGTGCCTGGCACGGCGCAGATCGTCCAGGTGGAGCCGGGCCAGTACCTGGTGACCGCCAAGACCCTGAAGTTCGGCAGCATCGAGGTGAGCTTGTGAGCGACGTGGACTTCAAGAAGGCGCTGGCCGACGCCGGCATCCCGACCACCGAGGCCGGGCTGCGCGCCGCCTGGGAAAGCGAGGCCACCGCGCAGGGCAGCCTGCTCAGCAACACCAGCGCCTACTCGCCCTTCTGGCGGGTGGTCAACGCGCTGGTGACCAAGCCGGTGCTGTGGCTGCTGGAGTTCGTCAGCGGCACGGTGCTGCCGAACTTCTTCGTGAAGACGGCCCGCGACAGCTGGCTGGACATGCTGGCCTGGCAGGTGAACGTGGAGCGCAAGGCGGCCACCCGCGCCGAGGGGGTGATCCTGTTCACCCGCAGCACCACGGCGGGCGCCCTGGAGGTGCCGGCCGGCACGCGGGTGCGCTCGGTGTCGATCAACGGCAACGTCTACGAGCTGGCCACCCTGGCGGCGGCGAGCTTCGCCGATGGTCAGGCGCAGCGCGAGATCGCGGTGCGCGCGGTGGCCGCCGGCAGCGGCTACAACCTGGCCCCGGGCTACTACGCGATCCTGCCGGAGCCGGTGACCGGCATCGTCCAGGTGGTGAACGCGGAGAACTGGCTGACCCAGCCAGGCACCGACAAGGAGCCCGACGACGACCTGCGCCTGCGCGTGCGCAACCAGTACTCGGCGGTGAACCAGTGGCACACCGATGCGGTGTACCGGGCGATGATCACCTCGTTCCAGGGCGTGCGCGCCGACGGGGTGTACTTCGAGCACAACGCGCCGCGCGGCCCGGGCAGCGCCAACGCCTACGTGCTGTTCGAGGCGGACACGCCGGCCGAGAGCTACCTGGAGCAGATCAACGCCTACATCAACGACCAGGGCAACCACGGCCACGGCGACGACCTGCAGGTGCTGGCGATGCCGGAAACCCTGCACGACGTGAGCCTGACGGTGTGGCCGAAGCCGACGGTGGGCGCCGAGCAGCACGCCGCGCTGCAGGCGGAGATCGAGCTGTTCATCCGCGCCGCCTTCCGCGAGAGCACCGCCAGCGACTACCAGCCGACGCTGACCTATCCGCAGTCGCGCTTCTCCTTCAGCCGCCTGGGCGAGGAGCTGCACCAGCAGTTCCCGGGCATCGACTCGCTGCGCTTCGCCAACGAGGACATCGTTTCGGAGTTGGCCATCCCGCGCCTGCAGATCCTGACGGTGACGATCGATGCTTAAGCTCAGCCTGCCGTTCTGGCTCGACGGTACCGAGCTGGCCAAGCTGCGCGCCGCCGCGCAGAACTGGTGGGGCAAGGTCGAGAACTGGCTGCGCTGGCCGCTGCTGCAGCTCGATCCGCTGACCTGCCACCTGACGGTGCTGGACCTGCTGGCCTGGCAGCGCGACATCTCCCGCTTCGTCGGTGAGCCGGAAAGCCTGTACCGCCTGCGCGTGAAGTGGGCCTTCAGCAACGCGGTGGACGCCGGCAGCGGCGCCGGGATGCTGCGGATCTTCCAGCGCCTCGGGGTCGGCTACGTGGAGCTCGAGGAGCGCTTCGACCCGGTCGACTGGGACGTGATCCGCCTGCACCTGACCGATGCCCAGCTGAGCCGCTCGCCCACCCTGCTGCGGGTGATCACCCAGCAGTATGGGCGCACCTGCCGCCGCTACGAGTTCGCAACCATCACCCCGGTGTCCGTCGGCATCGTCCTGGCCGACTTCAACGACGACCAGCAGACGCTGGTTGCGCGCCTGGAGCCGCCGGTGGTGGTCATCAACGAATTGGCGCTGGTCGCCAGCCAGCCCTGACCCAGGAGTACCCCATGGCAGCAAGCATTACCCTCGCCGGCGAGGATCTGATCGCCCAGAAGCAGGCCGCCCAGGAGGTGCTGACCGTCGCCCGCTTCGTGCTGGCCAACGTGCCGGGCCTCAACCACAACGCGGCCGTGGACCGCGCCGCGGGAATGCCGCCCGCCGGGCAGATCGTGCACGTCGCCGAGGTGACCCGCTCGGGCTACGTGAACCCGCGGCAGGTGGTGTACAGCATGATGGTCGGCTCCAACGTCGGCGACTGGGACTTCAACTGGATCGGCCTGGAGACGGAGGAGGACGTGCTGCTGGCGGTGGCCTACGTGCCGACCCAGCAGAAGCGCAAGAACATCCCGCCGCTGCAGATCGGCAACAACATCACCCGCAATTTCCTGGTGGAGTTCAACGGCGCTCAGGAGCTGACCGGTCTGACTGTGGATGCCAGCACCTGGCAGCACGACTTCACCGTGCGCCTGCTCGGCATCGACGCGCGCGAGCGGATGAGCAACCGCGACACCTTCGGCCGCGCCTGCTTCCTGGCCGACAGCCTGCAGATGGAGAAGATGTTCGGCGCCTACCAGCTGAAGGCCGGCATCGCCTACGTGGAAGGCATCCGCGTCGAGCTGGTCGAGCCGGTGGGCGTGCAGCTGCCGGCGCTGCCGGCCAAGGCCTGGCTGGACGTGGCCCTGGAGCGGCAGGCCAGCGACGTGGTGGCGAGCTGGCAGGTGGTATTCGGTGCCGACCTGGTGGACACCACCGACGCCAACGGCGTTGCGCACTACCGGGTGCCGCTGGCCGACATCCCGGATACAAGCACCATCACCGACCTGCGCACCGTCGAGCCGATCGGCGGCGCGCTGGTGCAGCACTTCGCCGCGCGCAACGGCGACTACGCCAACCTGCGTGCCCGGGCCACCACCAAGGCGGACGTGGGCCTGGGCAACCTGCCCAACGCCAAGAGCGACGACCCGACGACCGACAGCAGCGAGATCCTCGCCACCACCAAGGCGGTGCTGGCCAGCAAGAAGTCAGTGGAGGACCCGCTGGTCGGCCAGGTGGCCACCTTTGCCATGAGCGCCGCCCCCAGCGGCTGGTTGAAAGCCAACGGCGCGGCGGTATCGCGCATCACCTATGCGGCGCTGTTCGCCAGGATCGGCACGCTGTACGGCACCGGCAACGGCAGCACCACCTTCAATCTGCCGGACCTGCGCGGCCAGTTCCCGCGCTACTGGGACGACGGCCGCGGCATTGACACCGGACGGGCACTGGGCAGCGACCAGGATGGGGCGATCCAGAGCCACGGGCATACGGGTAGCACGGGGGCGAATGGCGGGCACACTCACACTGGCTCCACCAGCACCGATGGGGCACACAGCCATGATGTGCCTGTGCACTCTGGGATTTGGCCGTCCGACGGGCCGACCCCCTGGGGCTCCTCCGCGGAGCCGAACACCAGCAAGGCATCCGGCACGTCCGGCAGCCACGGGCACATCCTCAACATCAACCCCGTCCCCGACCACACCCACCCCGTCACCATCAACGCGACAGGCGGGGCCGAGACGCGCCCGAGAAACACCGCGCTGCTCGCCTGCATCAAGTACTGAGGCCGCCCATGACCACCAAGACCGTCTACCAAACCGACCACCTTGGCATCTACGTCGGTACCGCCGTGGCCGACCGTTCGCCGCTGGAGCCTGACGTCTGGCTGCTGCCGGCAGGCTGTGTCGAGGAGGCGCCGCCGGCGGTGCCTGAGCGCAAGGCGGCGCTGTGGGACGGCGAGCACTGGCAACTGATCGACTCCTACCAGGGCCTGACCGCCTACAACGTGCAGACCCGCGAGCCGATCACCATCGAGCGCCACGGGCGCCTGCCGGCCGGCTACACACTGGAGGTGCCCGGCGCGCAGCAGGTGTGGAACGGCCACCAGTGGGTGGACGACATCCCAGCGCTGGTGGAGCGCCGCTATGTCGAGCAGCTGCAGGCGGTGAACGCGGCCTGCGAGGCGGAGATCTCCGCCGGTTTCTGGTCCTCGGCGCTCGGCGCGCCGCACCGCTACGACACTCTCCTCGAGGACCAGATCAACCTGACGGGCATGGTGCTGCGCGGCCTGGATGGGCCCTATGCCTGCCGCGACGAGCAGGGCACGAAGGCCTTCCGCCAGCACAGCGCCGAGCAGCTGCGCCAGGTGGGCGACGAGTTCACCGCCTTCAAGCTGGACCGTCTGCAGAAGGTGCATGCCCTCAAGGTGCTGCTGGCCGAGGCGCGCGCGCTGGGCGATCTGGACGCCATCGAGGCGCTTGGCTGGGAGGACGAGCGGGCATGACCTGGGCTCCGATCACCCTGCGCTGGCCCGAGCAGGCCACCCAGTGGCTGGCCGACCTGGACGCGGCCAAGACGCTGGCCGGCAGCGAGCTGGCCAGCACCGGGCTGCGCCTTTCCTCGCTCGATGGGCTGGCGACGACCAACCCTGGCCCGGTGGGCGCCGCGGCGCAGGAGGCGATCGCCGCCGGCCGCGCGGCCCTGGCCGGCGCGCTGGGCGAGGCGCCGGCCTGCCTGGTGGTCACCCCGTTCCAGAGCGGAATCGGCCAGGGCGCGGGCCTGCAGCGCTACTTGTCGGCACCCAACGTGCGGCAGCAGCTGGCCGGCAAGCTGACCGACAGCAGCGACGAGGCGCGCCCGATCGGCCCGCAGTACGCGCTGGTCGTGCTGTTCCTGGCCACCCGCTACGACCAGTTCGCCACCACCCTGGCGCGCTTCAACGCGCTGCTGCCGCTGCCCGACCTGCAACGCGCCGAGCGCCGCGCGCAGCGGCTGTTCGATCTGGAGACGGAAAAGTGGGAGCTGCCGAAGGCCGGCGCGCTGCCGCGCTGGGGGCAGCTGCCGCTGGAGCGCTGCACGCTGACCAAGGCCGCCAGCCAGGCCATGGCCGGGCAGCTGGCGGTGCTGGAGAGCTACGCCGCCGACGGCGCGCCGCTGGCCGAGCTGGGCGCCCTGGCCGCACGCAAGGCGGCGCAGGCGGCGGCCCGCGACCAGAAGCTGGCCGACCTGCAGGCGCTGCTCGCCGGCGGCACGCCGGACACCAGCATGCGCGCGAAGCTGATCGGCCCCGGCGACGGCGCCGAGCTGCGCCGCCAGCTGCTCGAGGGCGAGGCGCCTGGGCATGAGTGGGCGCTGTCGGCCGGCGTGATGCTGGTCGGCTCGCTCGATGGGCTGTCCTTCGTCAGGGAGCTGGTGGGCCTATGACTCTGCTGCTCGATGGCGAACAGGTGCGCGGCAAGGGCCTGAAGGTGACGGCCAACCTGCGCATCGAAAGCGACGACCTGTCCGGCCAGACCAGCAACACGGACTCGGCGCACAAGGGCTTCAAGCCCAAGACCCTGACCGTCTCGCTGCTGATCCGCTTCGCCGACGCGGCGCAGCTGCGCAGCCTGATGAGCCTGGCCGAGGCCACCGAGGGCGGCAGCCAGTTGAAGACCTACCGCATCGTCAACGACACCGCGGCAGCCTTCGGCGTGCGTCAGGTGCAGTTCTCCGACGGCGTGAGCGCGCGCGAGGACGACAGCCTGGCCGCTTGGCGGGTGCAGTTCACCCTGGCCGAGAAGCTCTCCAACCCCGAGCGGGTGGAGAAGCGCCGCGCCGGCAACGCCGTCACCACCCAGTCGGCACCCGGCCAGGCGGTGGCAGGCAGCAGTGCGGGGAGCGGCGCCGCAACCGAGCCCGCCCAGGAGCTGACCGGCTTCGAGGCGACCCTGAAGAAACTCGACGACTGGCTGGCCTGATGAGCATGAAGCTGCACAAGGTGCTGACCATCGCCGGCACCGCCTACGACCTGGTGAAGGACGAGGTGCGCCTGGAGCTGCGCAGCCCTGGCCGGGCGACCTTCACCGTCCAGGCCGACGCGCCGGTGAAGGGGCTGGTGACGCTCGACATCGGCTACAACCAGGCGCCGCTGCAGCGCCACTTCATCGGCTACGTGGAGCACTGCACCGCGGCCAACGCCAAGCAGCAGGTGCTGTTCTGCCGCGAGCTGGCGGCGATCCTGGCCAACCCGCTGCCGCTGAACCTGCGCCACGTAGACCTGCGCGCGGTGCTGGCGGCGATCGGCGAGCGCACCGGCCTGCGCTTCCGCGTGCCGGAGCAGCCCTACGCGCAGGTCAGGGCGCCGTTCTTCTACAGCCTGGCCAGCGGCTACCAGGCGATGGACAGCCTCGCCCGGGTGTTCGGCATCGCCGACTGCATCTGGCAGCAGCAGGGCGACGGCGAGGTGTTCGTGGGCAGCTGGGCGCACAGCTTCTTCGGCGCCCGCGCGGCGCTGCAGCTGCCGGTCGAGCTGTTCGACGGCTACCAGGGCAACCAGAGCGCGATGGTGGCGGCCCTGCCGGGCCTGCGACCGGGCGCATCGATCAACCAGGGCGAGCGGGTCACCAGCGTGACGCTCGCCGGCAACCAGATGGCGATCCGATGGACGACGCAATCCGCCGCAGCGTAGAGCGGCAATTCCCTGAGCTGGCCGGCGGCTACCACCTGCCGCGCTTCGCCCGCGTGGTGGCGGTGGCCGACGCGCCGGCCGGCGCCGGCCTGTGCGACGACTTCCGCCCGCGCTTCGCGGTGGACGTGGAGGTGCTCGGCCCGGACGGCGAGCCCGACGCGGCGCTGCCGCTGCTCGCCGGCCTGCCGTTGCCGCTGCCGGTGGGTGGCGAGGAGATGGGCTTCTTCGCCTTCCCCGAGGAAGGCACCACGGTGGTGGTCAGCTTCGCCTACGGCCTGCCGCACAAGCCGTACATCCAGAGCATCCTGCCGCACGGCCTGAGCCTGCCGCGGGTGCCAAAGGGCGACCAGGTGTGGCAGCACAGCGAGGCCGCGCAGCAACGCGTTGACGCCGACGGCAACTGGCTGCGCCAGACCGACGGCAAGATCCGCGACCAGGCGATCGAGCGCGAGGTGGAGGCCATGGCCAACACCGAGCACTACCAGAGCCACAGGGTGGAGGTCGGCGACCACGCCACCGAGACGGTGGGCGGCATCAAGAAAGTGGAAGCGCTGGGCGCGCTGAAGCTGCTGTCCGGCGGCTCCGCCAGCCTGGCGGCGCTGGACGATCTGCACCTGGCCACCGGCCGCGACCTGAACCTGGTGCTCGGCCAGAAGGGCAACGTCACCGTCGGCGGTGACCTCGAGGAGCGCATCCAGGGCCTGCGCCGCAGCGTGGCGGATACCACCTGGATCGGCTCCGGATCGGTCAACGCGCTGCAGATCCTCTGCGACCTGATCGACCTGGTGGAACAGCTGGCCCAACAGGTGGCCGCCCACACCCATATCCCCGGCCCACAACCGAGCCCGGGCGACGCCTCGGCCTTCAGCACGATGGCCGCCACCGCCGCCGGCCTGCACGGCCAGCTCGCGCCGATCACCGCTTGACCCCAAGGAACACGACATGGAACTGAAGAACTTCTTCGCCCAGGATGACCAGGGCAACCTCCTCGGCGGTGCGACCTGCTACCTGTACGCCCGCGGTACCGAGAACCTCGCCGCCGGCCTGCAGGCCGCCAACGGCACCGCCCTGGCCAACCCCTTCACCGCCGACGCCAAAGGCCTGATCCAGTTCGCCGCGCCGAACGGGCTGTACGACCTGCGGGTGGTGAAGGGGCCGCGGGACTACCGGGTGCGGGTGCAGTGCGTGGATGTCCAGGAGAGCGTGGCCGATGCTGAGGCGGCGGCAGGCCGAGCGGAGGTGGCGCGGGATGCGGCACAGTTGTCGGCTGGGGTGTTTGCGGATACGGCGGCGGGGTTGGCTGGGACGGCAAGTGGGGAGTACTTCAGTGTTCCGAGCGCATCGAGCGACGAGTATTTGGCCCTCTATCGCAACATTTCTGGATTAGCACAGGACACTGGAAAGCGATATCCGTCCGAAGTTCTGGTCACTGCCGTTAAAGCGAAAGCCGACGTCATGTATCAAGCTGCCCAGAGCCTGATCAACGATGTGACGGAGACGCTGCATAACGGTACGCTCAGCAATGGCTATATCCGCTTTACAGATGGCGTGTATGCAGCATCAACTGCCTACCGGACAACTGAATACATCGCCATCAATGCGACCGACGAGATATATGTGGATTGTTGGTCGCAGTCATCCATAGGTGTGGCCATAGCGTACTACGACAACGCGAATAACTATCTAGGCTACGAACTGCACGGCACCGGCACCGGCACTGCCCATCCCAACTACAAGCTGACGATCCCGGGGGGCGCCACCAAGGTTCGCGTCAGCGGCTACAATACGTACCCTCCAGTCGTGCGCCGCGTCACCGGGCGCGAGCTTGACGTCTATGGCCGCACCGTGTCCGACGGGCGCTATCAGCAACTGAGCAAGAGCATAGACACCGGCCGCTATGGCATCCGCTGGCAAGTGGCGTCCTCATCGTCAGATTGCGAACGCCTCGGAGCTGCGGTCGGGATGACAGCACAGACCGTGATCGGCACCGGAACGGCCGGAGGCGCCAACAGTTTCGACAGCGTCTATCCGTGGTCACAGATTAAGCGCTGCGCGGTGTCGACGCTTGCCAGTGGTGCTACCCGCATACTCTACGAGACTGATGCCGGCTATGCCGCCGATGGTTCTGCGGGCGACATCATGCTGGAGATCCCGCTTTTCTATCATGAGCGCTCGATAATCGGCGGCTACGAATACCGCTGGATCAGCGCCGTTGGTACTCAGCCGCATCCGGCGTTCATCGAGGGCGGGCGTGTGCTTGACCGGATCTACGTCTCCGCCTTCGAGGGAAACATCGAGGCCGGTGTACTGTACTCGCGGCCCGGCGTGCTGCCGACCAGTAACGAATACCCGCAGACATTCCTAGATGCTGCAACCGCGAAGGGGCCCGGCTGGACACTGTTCGATTCGAGAACCCTGGATGCCTTACAGAACCTGATGTGGATCGAGCACGGCAAGCGCAACAGCACGCTGATCATCGGCCACGGCATCTCCGACATGATCCAGCCTCGCACCGACTATCTACCGATTGTCGTCGCATCCAGCAGCACCAATACGCTGGTGACAGATCGCGCGCTGTCCAACAACGACCAGGAGCGCCTGTGGCCGGGCGCGGACATCCTGATCTGCGATACAGAGCAGGCCAACATTGTTGCGCGACGCAAGGTTGTTTCGGTGAGCATCAATTCGCCGGTTGTCGGACAGTCGTCGGTTGTGGTCGACGGCTCCGCCATTGCGGTCACCACGAGCATGTTCTTCGGCGGTGCTCCGCAGACCACCGGACAGACCGATGCCATGGACTACCACACTGGTCGCCTTGATCGCGCCAAGGCGATCCAGGCTTCGACCATTTCCCGTGATCGCTTGAACTGCAATCGGTATCGGCGCATCGAGAACCTATGCGGCAACGTCTGGCACTGGCTGCCGGACGTGCACTTCGTCGATCAAGTACTGTACGTCTCCGATGACATCACAGATTACGAGTTCAATAAGGTGGGCGGGAGCTATCGTCCATTGGCCGAGCCTATCCAACTGCAGCAGGGAAATACAGGAGGCGTTGATCCAGTCTGGGCCACGGAGCTTGCCTTCGATCCGGTCCGGCCAAAGGTTCCGATGACGTCTGTCTCAATTGTCGGCGGCAGCGAAACCACCTATTTCGGTGCCGCCCACTACCTGGAGACTGGGGCGCAGGCTGTCATCCATGGCGGCGGGTTCGATCACAAGGAAAGGACCAATATCGCCACCATGCGCGCGTGGGGTGAAGCCGGCACACGGCGCTGGTATCTCTATGGGGCACGCCTGCAATTTAAGCCGATTTGACATGACAAATCTTTCACGTTCTATCCACACCATTCACAGCCCGCCACCCGGCGGGCTTTTTCATGCCTGCGCCTTACGGCCAGGAATCGGAAAGTGCATCCATGAGGCGCTCACCACCTCGCATAGCATGACTGCCCGACAAGAACCGCCGAAGGAGGCACCTATGTCCGAGCAGAAGAAAACCCAGCCGGCCGAGCCGGAGATCCAGGTGATCACCGAGGTCATCCGCATCCCACTCCCCGGGGGCGGAGTCGTGCAGCAGAAGCGTGAGCGGGTGGTGATGCGCCGCCGCTGAGGCGCAACGCATCCAGGAGCAGGGGCAGACCGCCCCTGCTCCACTGGAAAACCTCCCGCCCCGACAAAACCCAGCCACCAAACGCACTTATCCCCCTCCCGCCGACGCGGCTTGTGCACTTTTTTTGTGCAACCTGGGCATGAGGTGAACGGCCGGCCCCAGCCCAGGCGCGGCGCGGGCTTGCGCTGACAGGCCGGAATTTCACTGCGTGAAAGGAATTGCTGGGCTGCGAAATCATTGGCACGGCCTGGAGATTCGCACGGCCCTCTGGGCACATCATGAAATGCGGCGATCATCTTCCAACACCAACGAAAACTTGGCGAACGCTAGTTTTTCCATCCGCGATCACGTCAAGCCTGCAACGGCCAAGCGACAGCGCTGTCCGGCGTAACAACTCGCTGGAGGCCACGCCGCTCCTGGTGCTCGTTCAAATCATCGGTGCCCGATGATTTCACTCCGCAGCACCCACAGCTGCACCAGGAACGATGGAGCCATGAATGGACATCTGGATGGGATGCAGGATCGTTGGTAGGGGGTGGGGTCTGCAGAAAGAGTAATTTCTGCAATCTCGCCTGGTAACCGGGCTGGAGGCCCCGTCGTTCGTGGCTTTCACGATTACAGGCAGGAGTAACAAGGAGGTAACTGAAAAGGTAATTTTTTGCTAAGCGCCTGATTTATAAGGCTTTTTTCTTGAGCGGAAATCACCTATCAAAAGAGTAATCTGGTTACTTCAAGGTTACTCAAAGATTACCTTTTGCCGTGAGCAGAAAGCCCAGCATTTTCAACGGGTTGCTGGCCAGCGTCAGGAAAGGTTACCGATGTTACTCTTTTTTTTGCCCCCCCCTGTACCTTGGCTGGACGCTCCGCCTATGGGGGTGGCGCTTCAGGTCTGCGCCTTTTCCTTGTTACGCGCCTTGTTACGCGAAGGCTTGTCAGCATCCAGCCAGATCGGCTGCAGGCCTTGATGTAGATGGTGCCGGCACCAGGAATCGAACCCGGGACCTACTGATTACAAGTCAGTTGCTCTACCAGCTGAGCTATACCGGCAAGAATGGGTCCGGATTATAGCGACTGAGGCGCTGGAGTAAACCGGAAAATGCCTGAATCTTCAGGGTCTTGCGCCATCCCCCGGAGGCTGGCGGATGAACTGCAGGGCGTGGCGCAGGCTGGCGGGGGACAGCTCGCCCAGGTGGCTGTGGCGCAGACGGCCTGCGGCGTCGTAGAACAGGGTGGTCGGCAGGGCGCGCGAGCCGGCCAGTTGGCCGAGCTGGTTGCCGCCATCCAGCAGCACGTCCTGACCGTCGATGCCCTGGCGGGCGAGGAAGGCGGCAACCTCGGCGGCGCCCTCGCCCTGGTTGACCAGCAGGAAGCGCACGTCGGGCTCGCTCTGCCGCGCGGCCAGCAGCACCGGCATCTCGCGCCGGCACGGCGGGCACCAGCTGGCCCACAGGTTGATCACCAGCGGCTGGCCGCGCAGTTCGTCGAGCAGCACCGGCCGGCCGGCGAGATCGCGCAGGGTCAGTTCGGGCAGGCGGCCGGCGCGTTCGAGCTGGTGCAGGGCCAGGCTGGCCCCGCCCCAGACCAGCGCGCCGGCCAGCACTCCGAGCGCCAGCGGGCGGCGCAGCGCGGCGCGGCGCCAGGCCCGGATCGCGCCGATCAGCAGCGCGCCGAGCACCCCGGGCCAGAGCAGGAAGCCGCCGTCACGGATGTCCAGCGCCTGCCAGGGGGCGGCGGCGTAGTCGCCCGCGTACTGCAGCACGAAGGCCAGCCGCGCCAGCACGAGGCCGCCGAGCAGCATGGCGAACAGGGTCGGCTCGGGATCGAGGCGCTGCCGTCGGCCGGCCCACCAGCCGACGGCCCAGGCGGCGGCGAAGGCCAGCAGCAGGAGCAGGTAGCGCACCGGCAGGGCCAGCGGGCCGAGGTCGAGGGTCAGCATCGGTGCTCCGGGGCGGCAGGCGGTGGCATCGGGTATCCTTGTGGCTGGGCGGCGGGCGGCCATCTTCGCCCGCACCACGCAGCGGAGCCAGCCCGGCGCCGTTACCGGAAATGACCTGCGGAGACCGCGCATGCGCATCCTGCTCACCGGCGGTGCCGGCTTCATCGGCTCGGCGCTGGTGCCCCAGCTGATCCGTCAGTGCGGAGAAGCGGAGATGTATCTGAGCAATCGCGGCCAACATGCCGAGGTGCTTGCCGAATGCGATCCGGCGCAGCGCTTGGAACACCTGCTGGAGGAACTGCCGTGAAGGCCATCGCCACCGCCCTGGACGGCGTGCTGATCCTCGAACCCAGGGTGTTCGAGGACGCGCGCGGCTGTTTCTTCGAGAGCTGGAACGCGCACACCTTCGCCGAGCTGACCGGCATCGCGGCCGAGTTCGTCCAGGACAACCATTCGCTGTCGCACCGCGGCGTGCTGCGCGGCCTGCACTACCAGCTGCCGCCGGCCGCGCAGGGCAAGCTGGTGCGCGTGGTACAGGGCGCGGTGTTCGACGTGGTGGTCGACCTGCGCCGCGGTTCGAGCACCTTCGGCCGCTGGCTGGGGATCGAGCTGAGCGCGGCCAACCGCCGCGAGCTGTGGATTCCGCCGGGCTGCGCGCACGGCTTCCTCAGCCTGGCCGACGACACCGTCACCCTGTACAAGACCACCGCCGGCTACAGTCCGCGGCACGAGCGCTGCATCCGCTGGGACGACCCGGCCCTGGCGATCGCCTGGCCGCTGGCCGCCGCGCCGCTGCTGTCGCCGCGCGATGCCGAGGGCCTGGCGCTGGCGGATGCCGAGGTGTTCCCGTGAAGATCCTCCTGCTCGGCGCGCACGGCCAGCTCGGCCGCAGCCTCGCCCCGCTGCTGGCCAGCTTCGGTGAACTGCAGGCGCTGACCCGCGCCGAACTGGACCTGCACGACCTGCCCGCGCTGCGCCAGTGCCTGCGCCGCGAACGGCCGCAGCTGGTGGTCAACGCCGCGGCCTGGACCGCGGTGGAACAGGCCGAAGGCGAGCCGCAGGCGGCCTTCGCCCTCAACGCCGCAGCGCCGGCCGCGCTGGCCGAGGAGGCGGCGGCGCTCGGCGCCTGGCTGCTGCACTACTCCACCGACTACGTGTTCGACGGCCGCCTCGGCCGCCCCTACCGCGAGGACGACGCCTGCGCGCCGCTCAACGTCTACGGCCAGAGCAAGCGGGCCGGCGAGCAGGCCATCGTTGCCGCCGGCGGCAAAGCACTGATCCTGCGCACCAGCTGGCTGTACAGCCGCCACGGCCGCAACTTCCTGCTGACCATGCAGCGCCTGCTGCGCGAGCGCGCCGAGGTGCGGGTGGTCGCCGACCAGTTCGGCAACCCGACCAGTTGCGCCGCGCTGGCCGCCGCCAGCCTCGCGCTGGTGGCGCGCATCGCCGCCGGCAATCCCGGCCCCGGCGGCCTGTACCACGCCAGCTGCACCGGCGGCGCCAGCTGGTACGAGCTGGCCGAGGCGATCGCCGCCGACCTGCGCGCCCGCGGCGAGCCCTGTGCGCGCCTGCTGCCGATCGCCGCCGCCGACTATCCCAGCGCGGTGGCGCGCCCGGCCGACTCTCGCCTGGACTGCAGCGCCCTGCAGCGCGACTGGGGCGTGGCGCTGCCCGACTGGCGCACGGCGCTGGCGGCCTGTCTGGCCGGCCCCGCATAATGCCGGCCGATCCACCGCCGAAGGCCGCCATGCTCCGCCCCCTCGACCTGCTGCAGCGTCCGCGCTGGCGCACCCTGTTCGTCCTCGCCGCCCTGCTCGCCCCGCTGCTGTGGCCGATCGAGCACCTGGCGACCCGCTACTACCGCGAGCGGGTGGCCGGGCAGAGCAGCCAGACCCTCGAGCTGTACGTGGCCAACCTGCGCGGCACCCTGCGCCGCTACGAGGCGCTGCCGCACATCATGGGCGACCTGCCGGCACTGCGCGCCGCCCTGCGCGCCCAGGAGGACGCCGACAGCATCAACGCCGCCAACCAGCTGCTCGACCGGGTGCGCCGGCAGAGCGGCGCCGAGGTGATCTACCTGATGAACCCGGCCGGGCTGACCCTGGCGGCCTCCAACTGGAGCGACTACGACGCCTTCGTCGGGCGCAACTTCGCCTTCCGCCCGTACTTCCGCGAGGCGCTGGCCGGGCGCCTCGGCCAGTTCTTCGGCCTCGGCACCACCTCCGGCAAGCGCGGCTACTACTTCGCCACCGCGGTGCGCGACGGCCACGAGGTGCTCGGCGCGCTGGTGGTCAAGATCGACCTCGACCACACCGAGACCCTGCTCGGCTCGACCCCCGAGCAGTTGCTGGTCACCGACGCCAACGGCGTGGTGATCCTCACCTCGCGCCCGGACTGGCGCTTCCGCGCCACCCGCGCGCTGAGCGCCGCCGAGCGCGCCGACATCGCCGCCAACCTGCCCTATCCGACCCAGCAGCCGCAGCCGCTGGCGCTCGCCGAGCACGACTGGCTGCGCCAGAGCCACCTGCTCGCCGAAACCGGCTGGACGGTGAACATCCTCGCCCCGCGCAGCCTGGTCGAGCGCCCGGTGCAGAGCGTGATGGCCATCGCCACGGCGACCCTGCTGGCGATCCTGCTGCTGCTCGCCGTGTGGCTGCAGCGCCGCCGCCACCTGCTCGAACGCCTGGCCCTCGACGCCCGCACCCGCCGCGAACTGGAGCAGCGGGTGGCCGAGCGCACCGAAGACCTGGTGGCGCTGACCGAGCGCCTCAAGCAGGAGGTGCTCGAGCGCGAGCAGGCCCAGCAGGAGCTGGTGCGCGCCCAGGACGAGCTGGTGCAGGCCGGCAAGCTCTCCGCGCTGGGCACCATGAGCGCCAGCATCAGCCACGAGCTCAACCAGCCGCTGGCGGCGATCCGCAGCTACGCCGACAACGCCGGCGTGCTGCTCGACCACGGCCGGATCGACGACGCCCGCGGCAACCTCAGGCTGATCAGCGAGCTGACCGCGCGCATGGCCTCGATCATCAGCCACCTCAAGGCCTTCGCCCGCCGCGACCGCAAGGCGCCGGAGACCGTGGCCCTGCAGCCGGCCCTCGACGACGCCCTGGCCCTGCTCGCCCAGCGCCGCCGGGCGCTGGAGGTGGAGCTGCTGCGCGACCTGCCCGACGCCACCCTGTGGGTGCAGGCCGGCGAGACGCGCCTGCGCCAGGTGCTCGGCAACCTGCTGGCCAACGCCCTCGACTCCCTCGCCGAGCGCGCGCCGCCGCGGCGCCTGTGGCTCAGCGCGCAGACCCTGGCCGACGGCCGCATCAGCCTGACCCTGCGCGACAACGGCCCGGGCTTTTCCGCCGAGGCGCTGGCGCGCGCCCGCGAGCCGTTCTTCACCACCAAGACCACCGCCCGCGGCCTCGGCCTGGGCCTCGCCATCTGCGACAGCCTGATCCGCGCCCTCGGCGGCGAGCTGCTGCTGGCCAACCACGACGATGGCGGCGCGCTGGTCACCCTCAACCTGCTGCCGGCCAGCGCCGGGCCCGGCACCCAGTCTCCGGAGGATCGCCCATGAGTTCCGCGCCCACCGTCGCCGCCACCACCGAGGTGCTGCTGGTCGACGACGACCCGCACCTGCGCCAGGCGCTGGCGCAGACCCTCGACCTGGCCGGCCTGCGGGTCGAGGCGCGCTGCGACGCCCGCGGCCTGGCCGAAGCGCTGCCGGCGGACTGGCCGGGGGTGGTGGTCAGCGACATCCGCATGCCGGGGATCGACGGCCTGCAGTTGCTCGGGCAACTGCACGGCCGCGATCCCGAGCTGCCGGTGATCCTCATCACCGGCCACGGCGACGTGCCGCTGGCGGTGCAGGCGATGCGCGCCGGCGCCTGGGACTTCCTCGAGAAGCCGTTCTCCAGCGACGCGCTGCTCGACAGCGTGCGCCGCGCCCAGGCGATGCGCCGCCTGGCCCTGGAGAACCGCCAGCTGCGCCAGACCCTGTCCGGCCGCGACGCCCTGGAGGGCCGCCTGATCGGCCTGTCGGCGGAGATCGTGCGCCTGCGCCAGCAGGTCGCCGCGCTGGCCGGCACCCGCGCCGACGTGCTGATCCTCGGCGAGACCGGCAGCGGCAAGGAGGTGGTGGCGCGCGCCCTGCACGACCTCTCGGCGCGCCGCGACGGTCCGTTCGTGGCGATCAACGCCGGCGCCCTGGCCGAGTCGGTGGTGGAGAGCGAGCTGTTCGGCCACGAGGTCGGCGCCTTCACCGGCGCCAGCAAGCGGCGCATCGGCAAGTTCGAGTTCGCCAACGGCGGCACCCTGTTCCTCGACGAGATCGAGAGCATGAGCCTCGACGTGCAGGTCAAGCTGCTGCGTCTGCTGCAGGAGCGCACGGTCGAGCGCCTCGGCTCCAACCAGCTGATCCCGCTGGACATCCGCGTGATCGCGGCGACCAAGGAGGACCTGCGCGTGGCCGCCGACCAGGGCCGCTTCCGCGCCGACCTCTACTACCGCCTCAACGTCGCGCCGCTGCGCATCCCGCCGCTGCGCGAGCGCGGCGACGACGTGCTGCTGCTGTTCCGCCACTTCGGCGCCCTGGCCGCCGAGCGCCACGGCCTGCCGCTGCGCGAACCGGACGCCGGCGAGCGCGCCGCCCTGCTCGGCCATGCCTGGCCGGGCAACGTGCGCGAGCTGCAGAACGCCGCCGAGCGCTTCGCCCTCGGCCTTGATCTGGGCCTCGGCGCGGCGCCCGTCGGGCAGCCGACCGAAGGCAACCTGGCCGCCCGCGTCGAGGCCTTCGAGCGCGGCCTGATCACCGCCGAACTGGCCCGCGGCCACGGCTCGCTGCGCAGCCTGGCCGAGGCGCTCGGCGTGCCGCGCAAGACCCTGCACGACAAGCTGCGCAAGCACGGCCTGAGCCTCGGCGAGGGTGGCGGAAACCCGCACGACGATCTCGACTGATCTGGCGGAATCCCGCCACCCCACCCGCCCGCGCCGGCCACTCCGGGCCGCGCCGGGCGCGGCATTCCCCCCCTCGACCAAAGTCGAACCCGCCCCTGCAAGCCGCGCACCAGAGGCCTTGGCGCCTCCATGCGGGCGGGCGCTGGCGCACGTTTCCGGCCGCTGGCATAGCGGTTGCTAAGCTCAGGGTATCCCGCGCCGGCCTGTCCGCCGCGCCCGAGCGGTTCCCCCTCTCTCCACCGCTCGGGCCGGCGGCAGGCCGGCCGCCGGGGTAACGCCGTTCAAGCTGCGTCATCACAACAACGAGGAAGTACCCGCATGTTCAAGCTGACTGCCAAGGCGCTCGCCTGCGCCCTCTCGCTCGCCGTCGCCGGTCTGGCCCAGGCCGCCGAGTCTGCGACCGCCCCCATCGTCATCAAGTTCTCCCACGTGGTGGCGGAGAACACGCCCAAGGGCCAGGGCGCGGTGCTGTTCAAGAAGCTGGCCGAGGAGCGCCTGGCGGGCAAGGTCAAGGTCGAGGTCTACCCGAACTCCTCGCTGTTCGGCGACGGCAAGGAGATGGAGGCGCTGCTGCTCGGCGACGTGCAGCTCATCGCCCCGTCGCTGGCCAAGTTCGAGCACTACTCCAAGGGCGTCCAGGTCTTCGACCTGCCGTTCCTGTTCGACGACATGGCGGCGGTCGACCGCTTCCAGGCCAGCCCCGCCGGCCAGGGCCTGCTGACCTCCATGGAGAGCAAGGGCATCACCGGCCTGGGCTACTGGCACAACGGCATGAAGCAGCTGTCGGCCAACAAGGCGCTGTACGAACCCAAGGACGCCCGCGGCCTGAAGTTCCGCGTGCAGGCCTCGCAGGTGCTCGAGGAGCAGTTCAAGGCGGTGCGCGCCAACCCGCGCAAGATGAGCTTCGCCGAGGTCTACCAGGGCTTGCAGACCGGCGTGGTCAACGGCGCCGAGAACCCCTACTCGAACATCTACTCGCAGAAGATGCACGAGGTGCAGAAGTACATCACCGAGTCCAACCATGGCGTGCTGGACTACATGGTGATCACCAACACCAAGTTCTGGAACGGCCTGCCGGATGACGTGCGCAGCGAGCTGCGCAAGATCATGGACGAGGTGTCCGTCGAGGTGAACAAGCAGGCCGAGGCCCTCAACCAGGGCGACAAGCAGCGCATCCTCGATGCCAAGACCACCGAGATCATCACCCTCAACGACGAGCAGCGCGCCAAGTGGCGCGAGGCGATGAAGCCGGTGTGGAAGAAGTTCGAGGGCGAGATCGGCGCCGACCTGATCAAGGCCGCCGAAGCCGCCAATACCGCCAACTGAGTTCTACCTGAGCGATTGGTTCGCCCGCGGGGCGGGCGCCGCCGGCAGCCGCAGAGCTGCACGCCGCCCGCCCCGCCGTTCTTTCCACCGGAGATACCTGCCATGAACGCCTTGCGCCTGGTCTGGGATCGCTTCGAGGAAGGCTTCATCGTCTTCCTGCTGGCGGCCATGACCCTGGTGACGTTCGTCTACGTCATCCTCAACAACCTGTACACGCTGTTCTACAACCTCGGCGACCGCTTCGCGGCGGCCGGCGACTTCTTCTTCGCCATCGGCGACTTCATCCTCGACCTGGCCCAGGCGATGACCTGGAGCAACGCGCTGACCAAGGCGCTGTTCGCCTGGCTGATCTTCTTCGGCCTGGCCTACGGCGTGCGCACCGCCGGCCACATCGGCGTCGACGCGCTGGTCAAGCTGGCCAGCAAGCCGGTGCAGCGCCTGATCGGCCTGGTCGGCTGCCTGGCCTGCCTGGGCTACGCCGGCCTGCTCAGCGTCGCCAGCTTCGAGTGGGTACAGACCCTGTTCACCGCCGCCATCGGTGCCGAGGATCTCGGCCACTTCGGCGTCATGCAGTGGCACATCGGCCTGATCGTGCCGCTCGGCTTCGCCATGGTGTTCATCCGCTTCGCCGAGATCTTCGTGCGCATCCTGACCAACCGGCAGACCGGCCTGGGCCTGGCCGACGAGGCCGCCGAGGCGATCAAGCTGACCGAGCACGAGGAGCACACCAAATGACCATCCTGTTCCTGTTCCTCGCCCTGTTCGTGCTGATGTTCATGGGCGTGCCGATCGCCGTGTCGCTCGGCCTGGCCGGCTCGCTGACCATCATGATCTTCAGCGAGGACTCGGTGCGCTCGCTGGCGATCAAGCTGTTCGAGACCTCCGAGCACTACACCCTGCTGGCCATCCCGTTCTTCCTGCTCGCCGGCGCCTTCATGACCACCGGCGGCGTGGCCCGCCGGCTGATCGACTTCGCCAACGCCTGCGTCGGCCACATCCGCGGCGGCCTGGCGATCGGCGCGGTACTGGCGTGCATGCTGTTCGCCGCGCTGTCGGGCTCCAGCCCGGCCACCGTGGCCGCGGTCGGCTCCATCGCCATCGCCGGCATGGTGCGCTCGGGCTACCCGCAGGCGTTCGGCGCCGGCATCGTCTGCAACGCCGGCACCCTGGGCATCCTCATCCCGCCGTCGGTGGTGATGGTGGTGTACGCCGCCGCCACCGAGACCTCGGTCGGCAAGCTGTTCATGGCCGGCGTGGTGCCGGGCATCCTGCTCGGCGCGGTGCTGATGGTGGCGATCTACATCATCGCGGTGAAGAAGAACCTGCCGGCCCTGCCGCGCGCCAGCGTGCGCGAGTGGCTGGGCGCCGCGCGCAAGGCGATCTGGGGCCTGCTGCTGATGGTGATCATCCTCGGCGGCATCTACTCGGGCATGTTCACCCCCACCGAGGCCGCTGCCGTGGCCGCGGTCTACTCGGCCTTCGTCGCCCTGTTCGTCTACAAGGACATGAAGCTGTCCGAGGCGCCGGCGGTGATCCTCGAGTCGGCCAAGCTGAGCATCATGCTGATGTTCATCATTGCCAACGCCATGCTGTTCGCCCACGTGCTGACCACCGAGCAGATCCCCCAGCAGATCACCGCCTGGGTGGTCGAGATGGGCCTGTCGCCGTGGATGTTCCTGCTGGTGGTGAACATCGTGCTGCTGGTCGCCGGCGCCTTCATGGAGCCCTCGGCGATCATCCTGATCCTCGCCCCCATCCTGTTCCCGATCGCCGTGCAGCTGGGCATCGACCCGATCCACCTCGGCATCATCATGGTGGTGAACATGGAGATCGGCCTGATCACCCCGCCGGTCGGCCTCAACCTGTTCGTCACCTCGGCGGTCACCGGCATGCCGGTTTCCGCGGTGATCCGCGCCGCCATGCCCTGGCTGATGATGCTGATCGGCTTCCTGCTCCTCATCACCTACATCCCGGCGATCTCCCTGGCCCTGCCCGAGTGGCTGGGCATGAGCTGATCCCGTTGCGCGTTCTGGCTTGAAAGGCGTTCGACCCGGCTCTGCCGGGTCTTTTTTTGTCCGACGAAAGGCGGCGCGGAGTGCGCAGCGGCGCACAGCCAGAACGGAGCGCCGCCCCTAAGCTGCGATCTCCCTCGAGCAAGGACGCTCACCTCCATGCCCCGCCGCCTGCCGCGCACGCTGCCGGGCGCCGCCCTGGCGCTGGCCCTGCTGCTGCCTCCCCTCGTCCACGCCGCCTGTCCGGACTGGCCGGCCGCACGCGCCGCCCGCGAAGTCCGGGCGCTCGCCGAGCGCATCGCCGCCTGGGACACCGCCTATCACCGCGACGGCCAGTCGCCGGTCGACGACGCCCTCTACGACCAGGCCCGCGCGCGCCTCGCCCAGTGGAACCAGTGCTTTCCCGCCGCGGCCCGCACGCCGCCGGCGCTGGCCACGGCCGCCGGGCCGCTCGCCCATCCGGTGGCGCACACCGGCCTGGCCAAGCTCGCCGATGCCGCGGCGGTGGCGGCCTGGGTCGGCGGGCAGGACGACCTGTGGGTGCAGCCCAAGGTCGACGGCGTGGCGGTCAGCCTGATCTACGAGCGCGGCCGGCTGGCGCGGGCGATCAGCCGCGGCGACGGCCGCCACGGCCAGGACTGGACCGCCAGCGCGCGGCGGATCCCCGCCATCCCCGCCGAGCTGCCCGGCGCGCCCGCGCACCTGCTGCTGCAGGGCGAGCTGTACTGGCGGCTCGACGGCCACGTGCAGGCCGAACACGGCGGCGCCGGGGCGCGCGCCCGGGTCGCCGGCCTGCTCGCCCGCGCGGCGCTGAGCGAGGCCGAGGGCCGCGGCATCGGCCTGTTCGTCTGGGACTGGCCGGAGGGGCCGCAGGAGATGGGCGAACGCCTGGCCGGCCTGCGCCGCCTGGGCTTCGACAGCCCGGACTACACCCGACCGGTACGCGGTGCCGACGAGATCGCCCGCTGGCGCGAGCAGTGGTATCGCCAGGCGCTGC
Source organism: Pseudomonas sp. OF001 (assembly GCF_904426495.1). Classification (NCBI taxonomy): domain Bacteria; kingdom Pseudomonadati; phylum Pseudomonadota; class Gammaproteobacteria; order Pseudomonadales; family Pseudomonadaceae; genus Pseudomonas; species Pseudomonas sp. OF001. Next base: position 215,457 of record NZ_CAJGBM010000034.1, read on the forward strand.
CGTTCGCCAGCGACGGCATCGTCATCCGCCACGGCAGCCGCCCGCCGGCCACGCGCTGGCAGGCCGAGCCGCCGCACTGGGCGGTGGCCTGGAAATACCCGGCGGCGCAGGCGCTGGCCGAGGTGCGCGCAGTGGAGTTCCGCATCGGCCGCCGCGGGCGCATCACCCCGCTGCTGCACCTCGAACCGCTGCAGCTGGACGACCGGCGCATCGCCCGGGTCAGCGCCGGCTCGCTCGGGCGCTGGCGGCAGCTGGACATCCGCCCCGGCGACCAGGTGGCGCTGCGCCTGGCCGGGCTGAGCATTCCGCGCCTCGACGGCGTGGCCTGGCAGGCGGCCGAGCGGGCGCCGCTCGCCGTGCCCGACCCGGCGCGCCATCATCCGCTGAGCTGCTGGCGGGCCAGCGAGCCGGGTTGCGCCGGACAGTTCCATGCGCGGCTGGTCTGGCTCGGCGGACGCCAGGGCCTGGCGCTGGGCGGCCTTGGCCCGGGCACCTGGCAGGCGCTGCAGGACAGCGGCCGGCTGGACGGCCTGCTCGACTGGCTGGCGCTGGACGAGGCGCAACTGGCGGCCCTGCCGGGCTTCGGCCCGCGGCGCGCGGCGACTGTGTGGCGCAGCCTGCAGACGGCCCGCCAGCGGCCGTTCGCGCACTGGCTCAGGGCGCTGGGCCTGCCGCCCAGTGGCGGTGCCCGGCTGGCGGAGGACTGGGCGACGCTGGCGGCGCGCAGCGCCGCGGACTGGCAGGCCGCCGGCGCCAGCGCCCGACAGGCCACGCAGCTGCAGGCGTTCTTCGCCCATCCCGAGGTGGGCGAGCTGCGCCGCCGGCTGCAGGTCGCCGGCGTGCGCGGCTTTCAGTAGATGCGGAATTCCTCGTGGCAGGCCTTGCAGGCCTTCTCCACGCGATCGACCGGCGCGGCCAGGGCCTTGGCCTCGAGCGGCCGGGCGGTGGTGGCGGCGACCAGCGCCGCGGTGCTCGCCTCGAGGTCGCGGGCCAGCTGCTGGAAGCGCTCCTGACGCTGCCACACCTCGTCGCGGGCGCTGCTGTCCTCCTCGCGCACCTGCGGGAAGTGCTGCCAGGGCTGGCGCGACAGCGCATCGAGCCTGGCGGCGCCCTCGGCGAAGCGCTGCTCGTCGAAGCCGATGCGGCCGCGCAGCATGCCGCCGAGGTCCTCGCTGGTGTTGAGCATCTGCTTGAACAGCGCCTGGCGCTGGCCCAGCGGCGAATTGGGGTCGACACGGTCGCAGGCGGTCAGGGTCAGGCCGCTCAGGGCCAGCAACAGCAGGGTTCGGGCAATCATGGCTACTCGCGGGGGTCGGGTCGAAAACGCGCGACAGTATCCGCGCATCGCTCCTGCGGGCCAAGGCCTGCGGGCGCGTCGGGGCGCCGCACGTACGGAAAACTTGGGCACGGCCGCGCGCGCCGCTATAATCCGGGCTCCCCGCGGCCTCCGGCCGCACCCGCCTCCCGTCCGAGGGGCGCTGCAGCAGGGTTTGCGCCGGTCGATGCACCGGCACCTGTCAGGCTCGGACGGGCTGTCGCCACGGCACGCAGCCTGCGTCCGTTCCTGACTTCAACGGCGCCCATTCGCCAATCACGAATGGAGATACGCATGAGCGCTGCTTTTGCCGATTACAAGGTTGCCGACATTGCCCTGGCCGACTGGGGCCGTCGCGAGATCATCATCGCCGAGTCCGAGATGCCGGCGCTGATGGGCCTGCGCCGCAAGTACGCCGCGGAGAAGCCGCTGGCCGGCGCGAAGATCCTCGGCTGCATCCACATGACCATCCAGACCGCGGTGCTGATCGAGACCCTGGTCGCCCTCGGCGCCGAGGTGCGCTGGTCGTCCTGCAACATCTTCTCCACCCAGGACCAGGCCGCCGCCGCCATCGCCGCCGCCGGCATCCCGGTGTTCGCCTGGAAGGGCGAGACCGAGGAGGAGTACGAGTGGTGCATCGAGCAGACCATCCTCAAGGACGGCCAGCCGTGGGACGCCAACATGGTGCTGGACGACGGCGGTGATCTGACCCAGATCCTCCACGAGCGCTACCCGGCGATGCTGGAGCGGATCCACGGCATCACCGAGGAAACCACCACCGGCGTGCACCGCCTGCTCGACATGCTCAAGGCCGGCACCCTGAAAGTCCCGGCGATCAACGTCAACGACTCGGTGACCAAGAGCAAGAACGACAACAAGTACGGCTGCCGCCACAGCCTCAACGACGCCATCAAGCGCGGCACCGACCACCTGCTGTCCGGCAAGCAGGCGCTGGTGATCGGCTACGGCGACGTGGGCAAGGGCTCGGCGCAGTCGCTGCGCCAGGAAGGCATGATCGTCAAGGTCAGCGAGATCGACCCGATCTGCGCCATGCAGGCGTGCATGGACGGCTTCGAGGTGGTGTCCCCGTACCTCGACGGCAACAACGACGGCAGCGAGGCCAGCATCGACAAGGCGCTGCTCGGCAAGATCGACCTGATCGTCACCACCACCGGCAACGTCAACGTCTGCGACGCCAACATGCTCAAGGCGCTGAAGAAGCGCGCCGTGGTGTGCAACATCGGCCACTTCGACAACGAGATCGACACCGCCTTCATGCGCGCCAACTGGGGCTGGGAAGAGGTCAAGCCGCAGGTGCACAAGATCCACCGCACCGGCAAGGACATCGACCCGACCAACGACGACTACCTGATCCTGCTGGCCGAAGGCCGCCTGGTGAACCTGGGCAACGCCACCGGCCACCCGAGCCGGATCATGGACGGCTCCTTCGCCAACCAGGTGCTGGCGCAGATCCACCTGTACGGCGCGCGCTTCGCCGACCTGCCGGCCGCGGAGAAGGCCCAGCGCCTGACCGTCGAGGTGCTGCCGAAGAAGCTCGACGAAGAAGTGGCCCTGGAGATGGTCAAGGGCTTCGGTGGCGTGGTCACCCGCCTGACCGGCAAGCAGGCCGAGTACATCGGCGTGAACGCCGAAGGCCCGTTCAAGCCGGACAGCTACCGTTACTGATACGCCTGCGCCGGGAGGGAAACCCGTGCCGCGGCTTCCCTCCCTCCGCTTCGCCAAACGGACACATCGTAGGGTGCGCCACGCGCACCACCCGCAGCGATGATTACCCCGGTGCGCACGGCGCACCCTACGTCTGAACGGATCGACTCCATGTCCCAGGAACGCCGCTACAGCTTCGAGTTCTTCCCGACCAAGACCGAAGCCGGGCACGAAAAACTGCTGACCGTGGCCCGCCAACTGGCCGGCTACAACCCCGATTTCTTCTCCTGCACCTATGGCGCCGGCGGCTCGACGCGCGACCGCACGCTGAACACCGTGCTGCAGCTCGACGGCGAGGTGAAGGTGCCGACCGCGCCGCACCTGTCCTGCGTCGGCGACAGCAAGGCCGAGCTGCGCGAGCTGCTGGCCACCTACAAGGACGCCGGCATCCAGCGCATCGTCGCCCTGCGCGGCGACCTGCCCTCGGGCATGGGCATGGCCAGCGGCGAGCTGCGCTACGCCAACGAGCTGGTCGAGTTCATCCGCGCGGAAACCGGCGAGCATTTCCATATCGAGGTTGCCGCCTATCCGGAAGTCCACCCGCAGGCGCGCAGTTTCGAGGATGATCTACGTAACTTCGTGCGCAAGGCCCAGGCCGGCGCCGACAGCGCGATCACCCAGTACTTCTTCAACGCCGACTGCTACTTCTATTTCGTGGAACGCGTGCGCAAGCTGGGTGTCGAAATCCCGATCGTTCCGGGTATCATGCCGATCACCAACTACAGCAAGCTGGCGCGTTTCTCCGACGCCTGCGGCGCCGAGATCCCGCGCTGGATCCGCAAGCAGCTGGAAGCCTACGGCGACGACCTCGCCAGCATCCAGGCGTTCGGCGAACAGGTGATCACCGAGATGTGCGAGAAACTCCTCGCCGGCGGTGCCCCGGGCCTGCACTTCTACACCCTGAACCAGGCCGAACCGAGCCTGGCGATCTGGAACAACCTCAAGCTGCCCCGCTGAGGTCGAGCCCCCGGGCTCAGAGCGCCCGTCCGCGCCATCGGCGCGGACGGCGGCTCGCAACGCTACGGACCTCCGTCCAGACCACCGCCCGGCGCAGGGCGATGGCCGTCGGGCGGGGGCATGGTCCGAATCCATGCCCTGTTCGCAGTCGATGATGATGCGCGCGGGATCTACCGGCCAGAGGCCGGGTCGATCCCCCCCGAGTCGGCGGGTTGCCGACGTGAAACAGGAACCCCGCATGTCCTTTACTTCCCTCGGTCTCTCCGAGGCCCTGGCCCGCGCCGTCGAGGCCGCCGGCTACACCCAGCCCACCCCGGTGCAGCAGCGCGCCATTCCCGCCGTCCTGCAGGGCCGCGACCTGATGGTCGCCGCGCAGACCGGCACCGGCAAGACCGGCGGCTTCGCCCTGCCGGTGCTCGAACTGCTGTTCCCGGGCGGCCACCCGGACCGCGAACACCGCCACGCCGCCAAGCAGCCGCGCGTGCTGGTGCTGACCCCGACCCGCGAGCTGGCCGCCCAGGTCCACGACAGCTTCAAGCTGTACGCCCGCGACCTGCCGCTGAAAAGCGCGTGCATCTTCGGCGGCGTCGGCATGAACCCGCAGGTCCAGGCCGTCGCCAAGGGCCTCGACGTGCTGGTCGCCTGCCCCGGCCGCCTGCTCGACCTGGCCAACCAGAAGGCCATCGACCTCGGCCACGTGGAGATCCTCGTCCTCGACGAGGCCGACCGCATGCTCGACATGGGCTTCATCCACGACGTCAAGAAGGTGCTCGCCAAGCTGCCGGCCAAGCGCCAGAACCTGCTGTTCTCGGCGACCTTCTCCAAGGACATCACCGATCTCGCCGGCAAGCTGCTGCACAACCCCGAGCGCATCGAGGTGACCCCGCCGAACACCACGGTGGAGCGCATCGAGCAGCGCATGTTCCGCATCGCCGCCACCCAGAAGCGCGCCCTGCTCGCCCACCTGGTGACCGTCGGCGCCTGGGAGCAGGTGCTGGTGTTCACCCGCACCAAGCACGGCGCCAACCGCCTGGCCGAGTACCTGTGCAAGCAGGGCCTGCCGGCCGCCGCGATCCACGGCAACAAGAGCCAGAACGCGCGCACCAAGGCGCTGGCCGACTTCAAGGCCAACAGCGTGCGCATCCTGGTGGCCACCGACATCGCCGCCCGCGGCCTGGACATCGACCAGCTGCCGCACGTGGTCAACTACGAGCTGCCCAACGTCGAGGAGGACTACGTCCACCGCATCGGCCGCACCGGCCGCGCCGGACGCAGCGGCGAGGCGATCTCGCTGGTGTCCCCGGACGAGGACAAGCTGCTCAAGGCCATCGAGCGCCTGACCAAGCAGCGCATCCCCGAAGGCGACATGCAGGGCTTCGACCCCAGCCAGGTGGTGGAAGCCGCGCCGACCGACAGCGACGAGCGGCCGCCGCGCCAGGGCCGTGGCCACGGCCGCAAGGACCTGCCGCAGCAGGAACGCAAGGAGCGCGCCCCGCGCGCCGCCAAGGGCGAGAAGAGCGAGAAGGGCGACAAGCCGAGGGGCGACAAGACCGACAAGGCCGCCAGACCGGCCCGCGGCGAGAAGGCGGACAAGCCGTCGGCCAAGCCGGCTCGCGGCGATCGCCCGCAGGGCCAGGCTGCCCAGGGTGGCGACAAGTCGCGCAACCGCCGTGGCGGTCAGGGCCAGGCGCAGGGACAGGGCCGCAACGAGCGCCGCGGCGGCCAGCCGGCGGCGGTCCAGCTGGCACCGGGCGAACTGCCGTTGCCGACCCGCCCCGATCGCGATCCGGAGGCCTTCCTCGACGATGAGTACGACAACTTCGGCAACAGCGTCGAGTACGTCAGCCCCTACCAGGGCAAGAAGCAGGGCCGCGGCGCTCGCCCGCAGGGCGGCGGCAATGCCCCGCGTGGCCAGGGCGGTGCCCGGCAGAACGCCGGCGGCGGCCAGCGCCGCGGCGACCTCGGCCAGCGCGCCCGCGACAGCCTGCTGCGTGAGCCGCCGCTGCGCGAGCCGGCGGCCGTGCGCAGCCCGCGCGACACCCAGCCGGTGATCGTGCGCAAGCCGTCGCGCAGCGACCGCCTGCCCACCGCCGAGCAGCTGGAACAGCTGGAGCAGGAAAACCGCCCGCGCAGCGAGAAGCCGGCGCTGCTGACCCGCAACAAGTAAGCGCCCGCGCCGCTCCTGCGGCGCAGTCGCTGCCGGAAACGACAACGCCGCCCATTCGGGCGGCGTTGTCGTTCAGGGACGGCGCGTTACTGGCGCACGCCCTCGACGGAGATGATCAGCTCGACTTCCTGGGAAGCCGGGCCGAGGTCCTTCTGGATGTCGAAGTCCTTCAGCTTGAGCCTGGTGCTGCCCTCGAAGCCGGCGCGGTAGCCGCCCCACGGATCCTGGCCTTCGCCGATGAACTTGGCGGCGATCACCACCGGCTTGGTCACGCCGTTGAGGGTCAGGTTGCCGGCGATGTCGGCGGTGCCCTCGCCGGTGGACTTCACGCCGGTGGACTCGAAGGTGGCGGTCGGGTGCTTGGCCACGTTGAGGAAGTCGGCGCTGCGCAGGTGCTTGTCGCGCTCGGCGTGGTTGGAGTCGACGCTGGCGGTCTTCAGCTCGACCTTGACCTTGCTCTCCTCCGGCTTGGCGGCATCGAAGCTGAAGCTGCCGTCGAAGTCCTTGAAGGTGCCGTACAGCCAGCTGTAGCCGAGGTGGCTGATCTTGAAGTTGACGAAGGCGTGCTGGCCTTCCTTGTCGATCTTGTAGTCGGCGGCCATGGCCTGGGCGCCGAACAGCAGGGAACCGAGGCTCAGGGCGAGCAGGGATTTCTTCAGCATGGTGGGACTCCGTTGCAGTCTAGGGGTCATTCGGCGCGGCCCAGCATGCGCTTGAGGGTCGCGTCGCGGTCGATGAAGTGGTGCTTGAGGGCGGCCAGGGCGTGCAGCACGGCCAGGCCGATCAGGCCCCAGGCCAGCCAGCGGTGCACGAGGCCGGCGATGTCTTCCTGGCCGTCGATGCCGCTGAGGGTGGCCGGCACGCTGAACCAGCCGAACACCTCGATGGCGCGGCCGTCGGCGGTGGAGATCAGGTAACCGGAAACCATCAGGGCGAACAGCCCGAGATACAGCAGGCCGTGGGCCAGCGCGGCGCCGGCGCGGGTCTGCGCGCTGTAGCTGGCCAGCGCCGGCGGCGGCGGGCTGACCAGCCGCCAGACCACCCGCAGCAGCATGGCCAGCAGCAGCAGGATGCCGATGCCCTTGTGCAGGTCGGGGGCGCGGCGGTACCAGCTGCTGTAGTAGTCGAGGCCGACCATCCACAGGCCGAGGCCGAACAGGCCGAACACCGCCAGGGCGATGCCCCAGTGCAGGAGGATGCTGACCAGCCCGTAGCGGCGGGCGGAATTGCGCCATTGCATGAGAAGAATTCCCGTTAAAAGCGAGAAGCCAAGACTAGCAACAAACCCATCGATATAAAGCGGAATTTCTGGTTCAAAACAATTCGAATGTCCGATGGATCCGCGCCTCTGCCCATCCCTGCGGCCCCGGGGCTACACTGTGCGCCCTGTCCGTTCGAGGAGCGCCGTCGATGAGCCGCAATCAACAGTGGATGGAGCGCGATCTGGCCGTGCTCTGGCACCCCTGCACGCAGATGAAGGACCACGAGCAGCTGCCGCTGATCCCGATCCGTCGGGGCGAGGGCGTGTGGCTGGAGGACTTCGACGGCCGGCGCTACCTGGATGCGGTCAGCTCCTGGTGGGTCAACGTGTTCGGCCACGCCAACCCGCGGATCAACGCGCGCATCAAGGAGCAGCTGGAGAGCCTCGAGCACGTGATGCTCGCCGGCTTCAGCCACCAGCCGGTGATCGAGCTGTCCGAACGCCTGGTGGCAATCACCCCGCCGGGTCTTTCCCGGGTGTTCTATGCCGACAACGGCTCCTCGGGCATCGAGGTGGCGCTGAAGATGAGCTTCCACTACTGGCGCAACGTCGGCCGCGACGGCAAGAAGCGCTTCGTCACCCTGACCAACAGCTACCACGGCGAAACCGTGGCGGCCATGTCGGTGGGCGACGTGGCGCTGTTCACCGACACCTACAAGCCGCTGCTGCTGGACACCTTCAAGGTGCCCAGCCCGGACTGCTACCTGCGCCCGGAGGGGGTGAGCTGGGAGGAGCATTCGCAGGCGATGTTCGCCCACATGGAGCAGACCCTGGCCGAGCATCACGGCGAGATCGCCGCGGTGATCGTCGAGCCGCTGATCCAGGGCGCCGGCGGCATGCGCATGTATCACCCGGTGTACCTGCGGCTGCTGCGCGAGGCCTGCGACCGTTACGGCGTGCACCTGATCGCCGACGAGATCGCCGTCGGCTTCGGCCGCACCGGCACCATGTTCGCCTGCGAGCAGGCCGGTATCACCCCGGACTTCCTGGTGCTGTCCAAGGCGCTGACCGGCGGCTACCTGCCGATGGCCGCGGTGCTGACCACCGACGACGTCTACCAGGCGTTCTACGCCGACTATGCCACCCTGCGCGCCTTCCTCCACTCGCACACCTACACCGGCAACCCGCTGGCCTGCGCCGCCGCCCTGGCGACCCTGGACATCTTCGCGCAGGACGACGTGATCGAGCGCAACAAGACCCTGGCCGCGCGCATGGCCAGCGCCACCGCGCACCTCGGGGACCACCCGCACGTCGCCGAGGTGCGCCAGACCGGCATGGCGCTGGCCATCGAGATGGTCGCCGACAAGGCCGGCAGGACGCCCTATCCGTGGCAGGAGCGCCGCGGCCTCGCCGTCTACCAGCACGCTCTGGCGCGCGGCGCGCTGCTGCGCCCGCTGGGCAGCGTGGTGTACTTCCTGCCGCCCTACGTGATCACCCCCGAGCAGATCGACTTCCTCGCCGAGGTGGCCAGCGAGGGCATCGACATCGCCACCCGCGAGGCGGTCCGCGTGAGCGTGCCGGCCGGCGGCCCGGCGACCTTCCACGATCCGGGCTGACCTGCAAGCGGCGCACGGAAACCGGTAAGCTAGCCGTCTTTCCGTCGCCGTCCGCCGCTGCCCACCATGCGTCTATCCCGTTTCTTCGTCGATCTCCCCCTGTCCCTCGGCCGTTTCGATCTGCCGGAGGCCCAGGCCCACTACATCGGCCGCGTGCTGCGGCTCGCCGCCGGCGACGCCGTGCAGCTGTTCGACGGCAGCGGCCGCGAGTTCGTCGGCGAACTGGTCGAGGTGGGCAAGAAGAACGTGCAGGTGGAGCTGCGCGAGCAGCTCGCCGGGCTCGCCGAGTCGCCGCTGCACATCCACCTCGGCCAGGGCCTGTCGCGCGGCGAGCGCATGGACTGGGCGATCCAGAAGGCCACCGAGCTGGGGGTCGCCGAGATCACCCCGATCATCAGCGAGCGCTGCGAGGTACGCCTGAAGGACGAGCGTGCCGACAAGCGCCTGGCCCACTGGCGCCAGGTGGCGATCAGCGCCTGCGAGCAGTGCGGCCGCTCGGTGCTGCCGATCATCCATGCGCCGCTGACCCTGGCCGAGTGGCTGGAGCAGACCGCCGCCGAGCTGAAGCTGGTGCTGCATCCGGTCGCCGAACCGCTGACCGGCCATGCCCGCCCGGCCTCGCTGGCCTTCCTGATCGGCCCGGAAGGCGGCCTGAGCGATGCCGAGGTGGCGCAGGCGCAGCGCGCCGGCTACCAGGCCGCCCGCCTCGGCCCGCGGGTGCTGCGCACCGAGACCGCGCCGGTGGTGGCGCTCAGCGTGGCCCAGCAGCTGTGGGGCGACTTCTGAACGCCTGCCCCTGAAACGCCACAGGCCCGCAGATGCGGGCCTGTGGCGTTGCGGCGGTTCAGCTCAGATCAGGCCGATATCGGCCAGCTTCTGCTCCAGGGCGATCAGGTCGGGGATGCGCGCCAGCTCGCCCTCGACCAGCGCCGAATCCAGCTCCAGCGCGGCCAGCGGGGCGCCGGCGCTGGCCAGCTGGGTATCGAGCCGCTGCGGCCGCGGGATGCCCTGCACCAGCAGGGCGAAGAACTTCAACTGCGGCCGGCCGCCGATGGCGTTGATCACCGCGATGCGCGCCCCGCTGCCCACCGCCGGCGGCTTGCCGCTGGACGCCGCCTCGAAGGACAGCAGCGGCAGGCGCAGGTCGCGCCAGATGAGGTCGCCCAGATACCAGTCCGGAGTCCCCGGATGCGCCTCGACCGGACGCTGGTTGATCAGCTCGGCCAGCGCCACGCTGGGCAGCAGCAGGACGCGGTCGCTGAGCGGCAACAGCAGGGTGTTGAGGGTTTGTTGTGCCGCGCCGGCGGTGACGGGGGCTGCTTGGCTCATGGCTGACTCCTGCTCACTGGTCGTACTGCTCGGCCAGGCGCACCACCAGCGCCTCGGCCAGCTCGCGCGGGGTCGCGCTGAAACTGCTGTGGCCTCCGTCGCGCAGGCTGTCCGGCATGCTCGGGCAGGCGCAGCTGTCGGCCTTCTGGGTCCAGATCAGGCCGCCCTGACGGCGCAGATAGGCGGCGGCGGCGCTGCCGTCGCTGCCCATGCCGCTGAAGGCGATCACGCCGCAGCAGGACGGAAACTGCTGGGCCAGGTTGAGCATCATCTGGTCGATCGACGGGCTGTAGGGCTCCGGCCAGGAGCGGTCGAGGATGCGCATGCAGCCATCCTCGTCGAAGGCCAGCTCGTGGCTGATCGGCGCCACCACCACCTCGCCGCAGCGCACCCGGTCGCCCTCGCGGGCCAGGTTGACCGGCCACTGGCTGTGGCGGCCGACCGCCTGGGGCAGGCGCTGCTCGAACGACGGATCGATGTGCTGGGCGTAGATGAAGCCCAGCGGCAGGCCGCCGGGCAGGGCGTCGAGGAACTCCTTGACCGCCTCCGGGCCGCCCAGCGAGGCCGCCAGCAGCCACACCTGCTCGGCCGGTTCGCCGATGGCCAGCGCCGTCTCGGCCAGCGCTTCCGGCAGGTTGAGCCGCGGCGGGCGCTGGCCGTTGGCGAGCAGCGCCTCCAGGCTCGGGCCGACCGCGCGGGCCGGATCGCCGACCAGGCGCTTGAGCTTGCCGAGCAGGCGCCGCTCCCAGCGGGGGTAGTGCTCGGAGCTGCGCTCCGGAGCCTGTCCCTCGCCGAACAGCACCGGGGCGCTGGCCTGCTCGAGGAGCCGGTCGATCAGCGGCGAATCCTCCAGCTGGGCCAGGTCGACCAGCCACAGGTCCGGCATGCAGGCGCTCAGCTGCTCGTCGTCGAGACGCAGCGGGTCGCTGTTGAGCAGCACCTGGTAGCCATTGGCCTGCAGGGTCTGCTGCAGCACGTGGCGCTGCAGCGAGGTGTCGGCGATGACCGCGACGCGGCCGCTGCTACGTTCACTCATGACGACCTACCAACTGCTGGATCTGCTCGAGCAGCGCCGCTTCCTGATACGGCTTGCCGAGATACTGGTTGACTCCGATGGCCAGCGCGCGCTCGCGGTGCTTCTCGCCGGTCCGCGAGGTGATCATGATGATCGGCAGGTCCTTGAGACGCTCGTCGTGGCGCACCAGGGTGGCCACCTCGAAGCCGTCCATGCGCGGCATCTCGATGTCGAGCAGCATCACGTCCGGCACCACGTCCTGCAGCTGGGCGATGGCGTCGACGCCGTCCTTGGCGGTCAGCACCTCCATGCCATTGCGCTCGAGCAGGCGCGTGGTCACCTTGCGCACGGTCACCGAGTCGTCGACCACCATGACCAGCGGCGGGCGCTGCTTGTCGGCGCTCTCCGTGCCGAGGCGCGCCACACCGGCCTGCCTTGGCAGCTGCTGGGCCTGGCGGGCACGCAGGGTGGCCAGCAGGTCGAGAATCACCACCACCCGGCCGTCGCCGAGGATGGTTGCGCCGGAGATCCCCGGCACGCCGGAGAACTGCGCGCCGAGACTCTTCACCACGATCTCGCGCGAGCCGGCCAGGCTGTCCACCTGCACCGCGGTGGCGTATTCCGCCGAGCGCACCAGGATCACCGGCAGCGGCAGGCTCTGCGCCGCCAGCTTGGGCTGCTGGCCGTTGTTCAGCAGCTCGCCGAGATACTTCACCTGGTACTGCTGCCCGGCGTACTCGAAGCGCGGTGCGCCCGGCTGGTAGTAGGCCTCCAGCTCGTAGGGCGAGATGCGCACGATGCCCTCCACGGTGTTCAGCGGGATGGCGTACAGGTCTTCGCCGGAGTGCACCATCAGCGCGCGGTTGACCGACACGGTGAACGGCAGGCGCACCAGGAAGCGGGTGCCCTGGCCGGCGACCGAGTCGATGCTGACCGAGCCCCCGAGCTGCTTGACCCCGGAGGCCACCACGTCCATGCCCACGCCACGCCCGGAGATCTGGGTGACCTTGGCGGCGGTGGAGAAGCCGGCCTCGAGGATGAACTGCAGCACCTCGTAGTCGGACAGTTCGGACTCGGCGGCCATCAGGCCGCGCTCGACGGCCTTGCGGCGCACTGCAGCGATGTTCACCCCGGCGCCGTCGTCGGCCAGGGTCAGCAGGATGTCGCCGCCCTCGCGGCTCAGGCTCAGGCGGATGGTGCCCGCCTCCGGCTTGCCGGCGGCGCGGCGCACTTCCTGCGCCTCGATGCCGTGGTCGACGGCATTGCGCAGCATGTGCTCCAGCGGCGCCACCATGCCTTCCAGCACGCTGCGGTCCATCTCGCCTTCGGCGTTGTGCACCACCAGTTCGACCTGCTTGCCCAGCTCGCCGGCGACCTGGCGCACGATACGGCGCAGGCGCGGCACCAGGCGGTCGAACGGCACCATGCGGGTGCGCATCAGGCCTTCCTGCAGCTCGGTGTTGACCCGCGCCTGCTGCAGCAGCAGGGTCTCCGCATCGCGGTTGCGCGCGGTCAGGGTTTCCTTGAGGTCGAGCAGGTCGGACGCCGACTCGAACAGTGCGCGCGAGAGCTGCTGCAGCTGCGAGTAGCGGTCCATTTCCAGCGGGTCGAAGTCCTCGTAGCCGGCCCGCTCGCTCTCGGCCTGGTAGCGCGAGAGGATCTGCGCCTGGGTTTCGGTATCCAGGCGGCGCAGCTGGTCGCGCACCCGTTCGATGGTCGCTTCCATCTCGCCGAGGGTGAAGGCGGTGTCGTTGACCTGCTGCTCGACGCGCCCCCGGAAGATCGAGGTCTCGCCGGCCAGGTTGACCAGCGCCTCGAGCAGCTCCGCCGGCACCTTGACCAGCTCCTGCGGCGCGCGACGCGCAGCGGCCTCGGCAGCCGCCTGCTGGGCACGCTGGACGAAGGGCAGCACCTTGCGCGGAACGTCGTCGCGCACCGGGGTGAGCCGCTGCACCAGCGGCTCCAGGCGCGGCGCGACCGGCGCAGCGGACGGCTCCGGCCCTTCGGCCGCCTCGCTGGGCAGCCGCGTGCGCAGCTGCTCGACATCGGCCAGCAGGCGCTCGTAACCGCTCTGCAGGGCCGGGAACAGCGAGGCCAGCGCGCTGCTGTCGGTCGCGGCCGCGTTCAGGTGCTGCTCGAGTTCGAGGGCCAGCTCGCCCAGATGCCGCAGGCCGGCCAGGCGCGCACCGCCCTTGAGGGTGTGCAGCACGCGCAGCAGGTCGTCCAGCGGCGCGGCGCCACGGCCTTCCCAGCTGCCGAGTGCGGACTCCAGCGCCTCCAGCAGGTCGCCGGCCTCCTCGAGGAACAGCGACAGCACATCGTTGTCGCTCAGCTCCGGAGTGAGGAAGCCCGATTCGTCATCGTCCGCCGCGCTGTCGTCGAGCGGTTGCCCGGCCTGCGCCAGCGCATCGAGCGGCGCCGCGCAAGACGCGGCAGCCTCGGGCAGGACCGGAGCGGCAGGCTGGCGGGTATCGCCGCCCTGCTGCCCTTGCCGGCGGAAGCGACGGATCGCCTCGATCAGTTGTGCGCCATCGGGCAGCGCTTTGCCGCTGCGCAAGGCCTCGAGCATCAGGGCCAGGCGGTCGTGGCTGTCGTGCAGCAGACCGAACAGCGAAGACTCCGCCTGCAGGCGGCCATCGCCGAGGCCTTCGTAGAGGTATTCCAGCTCGTGAGCCAGGTCGCCGACCTCGCTGACCTCGGCCATGCGCGCACCGCCCTTGAGGGTGTGCAGATCGCGCTGCAGGGCTTCCAGGCCCGGACCGCGGGCGCCTGCCTCGATCCAGCGCTGCAGGGCCTCGCTGGCGGAGTCGAGGATGTCGAAGCCTTCCTCGAGGAAGATCTCCACCAGCTCCGGGTCGCGCTCGACCACCAGGCTGCTCTGCAGGTCGGCCTGCAGGGCCGCCGCATGCTGCGATGCAGCGGGCAGCGCCGGAGCCTCGGCGGCCATCGGCTCGGCGAATCCGCGCTCCTCGGCCAGCGACAGTGCCAGGAAGTCCAGGTCCGTGGCTTCGGCTTCGGCTTCGGCTTCGGCTTCGGCTTCGGCTTCGGCTTCGGCTTCGGCTTCGGCTTCGGCTTCGGCTTCGGCTTCGGCTTCGGCTTCGGCTTCAGGATGTGCGGGCAGGGCGCCTGCCGGCAAGTCCGGCATCTCCCCCTGACGCAGGGCGCGCATCTGTTCGAGCAGTGCGCCCGCTGCGGTCAGCGGCAGGCCCGACTGCAGCTCCTCCACCTGCCGGGCCAGCAGGTCGTGGCCCTCGTGCAGCAGGCCGACAGCGCCCTCGGCGAGGTCGAAACGACCATCGGTGAGACCTTCGTAGACGAACTCCAGCTCGTGGGCCAGATCGCCGATGGCACGGACCCCGGCCATGCGCGCACCACCCTTGAGGGTGTGCAGGTCACGCTGCAGCGAAGCCAGGGCGGAGCGGGCCTGGGGCTGGGCGAGCCAGCGCTCGAGTGCCTCGCCGGCACTCTCCAGGATATCGCCCGCCTCCTCGAGGAAGATCTCGACCATCTCCGCATCGGGAGCCTCGTCCTCGGGCACCACCGGCAGGGGTGCCGGTTCGGCAACGCCATCGGCCAGCGGCGGATCGAGTTCGGCCATCGGCTCGGCTTCTGCCGCCAGCTCGATCCCGGGCAGCGAAACAACATCGACCTCGGTCTGTGCGAGCAGGTCGAACTCCAGACCCGCGGCGGCTGCGGGCTCCGCCACCGGCTCGTCGGCCAGGGACAACTCGAACCCGAGCGGCGGGACGACATCCGCATCGGCCTCGACCACCGGTTCGGCATCCGCCAGCGACTCGAACTCCAGGCCCGCGGCGGCTGCGAACTCCGCCGCCGGCTCATCGGCCGGCGACGGCTCGAGTCCGGCCAGCGGGGCGGCCTCGGCATCGGCCACCGGCTCGGCATCCGTCAGCGACTCGAACTCCAGGACCGCGGCGGCATCGGACTCCGCTTCCGGCTCCTCGGCCAGGGACAACTCGAACCCGAGCGGCGGGACGGCATCGGCCTCGGCCACCGGCTCGGCAGCCGCCAGCGACTCGAACTCCAGGACCGCGGCGGCTTCGGGTTCCGCTTCCGGCTCCTCGGCCAGGGACAACTCGAACCCGAGCGGCGGGACGGCATCGGCCACGGCCACCGGCTCGGCAGCCGCCAGCGACTCGAACTCCAGGACCGCGGCGGCTTCGGGTTCCGCTTCCGGCTCCTCGGCCAGGAACAACTCGAACCCGAGCGGCGGGACGGCATCGGCCTCGGCCACCGGCTCGTCGGCCGGCGACGGCTCGAACTCGACTGGCGGGACGATATCGGCATCGACCACCGGCTCGGCTTCCACCAACAGATCGAACTCCGGGGCCTCGACCACGCTGCTGGCCTGAACCAGCAGCTGCTGCAGAGCCTGCACGCGCGCCGGCTGCGGAGCGACCTCGAGGCCGGCGGCAACCTGATCCATCATGCCGATCAGGGCTTCGTGGGCCGCCTCCACCTCGCGGAAGAACGGGCCATCCACCACCAGCCGCGACTCGCCGACGGCCGCATAGATCGCCAGCAGGGCGATGCACAGCTGATCGACCTGGGGCAGCTCGGCGTGCTGCGCACCGCGCGACAGGGTCGCCAGCTCGCTGCGCAGGGCCTCGAGTTCCTCGCGTTCGGCCGGATGCTGACGCCAGCGCGCCAGCAGATCGTCGGCATCCAGCAGGATGTCCATGCCCTCGGCGAGGAACTGGCTGATCAGCTTGGGATCGCGCCGGTCCTGGCTGCGCCAGCCGGCCTCGGCGGCATCCAGCTGCTCCTGGTGCAGCAGCTGCACCCGGGTCAGCAGCTCCTCGCTGCCCGGCAGGCGCGCCAGCGGCTCGCTGCCGAGGCGCTCCAGGCCGCGGCGCAGGAGCTTTTCCGCATCGCGCAGCAGCTCGGCGGCGGCCAGGCCGAAGGGTATCAGGTTGGTCTTGAACTCCTTCGCCAGTCTTTCCAGCGGCGCCGCCACTTCGGCGATCGGCTGGATACCGGCCATGTAGGCGCTGCCCTTGAGGGTGTGCAGGGCACGCTGCAGTTCGTCGGTGACCGCCTGCGGCAGTTCGCGGTCGCAGGCGCCGAGGAAGCGGACGATGGCTTCCAGATGGGCTTCGGCCTCGGCGAGGAACACCTCCAGCAGTTGCGGATCGAGCAACTCCTCGTCGGACGCAGCCTCGGCGGATGCGACGGTGGACTCTGCCGGCAGGCCGGCGGCGACCGCCTCGATCGCCGGTACGGCGCCAGGCAGGGGCTCGCCGCGCGACAGGGCATGGGCGCTGGCGGCCAGGCGGTCGACGTCGTCGCGCTGGCGCTGGGCCTTGGCGGCGTATTCATCGACCAGCGCCGGCAACAGGTCGACCACGTCGCGGATCACCTGCAGCAGCGGTGCATCGACCTGGATGCTGCGGTCGATGACCCGGTTGAGCATGTTCTCGATCGACCAGGCCAGCTCGCCGATGACCAGGGCGCGCACCATCCGGCCACTGCCTTTGAGGGTGTGGAACGCGCGGCGCACCTCGGTGAGCGCTTCGCGGTTGCCGGTGTCGGCGGCCCACTGCGGCAGGAATTCGTTGATGGTGTCGAGGACCTCGCCGGCTTCCTCGATGAACACCTCCTGCAGGTCCTCGTCCACCGGCTCCTCGTCGGCGGGCGGCGGCAGCAGCTGCGGCGGGGCGTCCTGGGCCGGCGGATTGATCGCCGCTACCGGCGTCGCCAGCACGGCGGCCAGGCTCAGCTCGGCTGCCGGCACTGCCGGCTGCGGCGCCTCGGCGGGCACTACGACCGGCTCCGTGGCCACCAGGGCCTCGGCTTCGACAGCCGCGGCCTGGGGATCCACCCCGACCGCCGCTTCGGCGGCCTCGACCGGCGCCGGAGCTTCGACCGCCAGCGGGGTTGCCACGGGCGGCGTCTCGGCCAGGGGCTCCAGCCGCGGCGCGGAAATGTCCGGCTCGGGCTCGGCGATGACCGCAACGGCCGGTTCGGCGCGCAGCTCCACCAGCTCGGGCATCGGCTCGTCGAGGATCGAACGGGTCGGCTGCAGGCCATAGCCCAGCGTCGTCAGGCTTTCCTCGGCGACGTCGAGGATCAGGTCGCCCTGGGTCACATGATCCTCGGCGATCCGCTCGAGGTAGTACTCGACGCTGGTGATGGCGTCGGCCAGGGTGTCCAGGCTCTGCCAGCTCGGCACCGCCTGGCGCACCAGCAGCTGCTCGCGGATGTAGCGGCAGCAGGCATCCAGCAGGGCCGCGGCACGCGGCAGCGGGATCATGCCGAGACCGCCGCGCACCTGGGTCAGCAGCTCGGGCACGCGGGCCAGATGCTCGTGATTCCACTGGGAACCGATGAACTCGATGATGGCATCCTTGGACTGCTCGAGGCCGTTGCGTGCTTCCTTGATCACCAACTGGTGGATCTGCCCCACATCGGTGGTCGGCAGCAGGTTGTCCTCGCCACGCTCGCCTTCGGCCGGACCGACCATGCCGGACAGGGTGGCCTCGACGAACAGCAGCGCGCCGGCGATGTCCATCAGCACCGCGTCGTTGGGCTGGCACTGACCGCCGATCAGCTGGCCGATGGTCAGCAGCTGGTCGGCGATCACCTTGCGCTGCTGGCCGAAGCCGAGCACCGCCAGGGTATCGCCGATCTGCTTGAGCGGCACCTGCAGGCCGACCAGATCGCTCAGCTGGCGCCGATCGCTGCGCACGAACAGGTCGAGGCTGTCCTTGACCCGCACCAGCTCCTCGCACAGGGCCCCGACCACCGAGCGCATGGCGTCGCGGTCGGGGCCGGCCATGCGGGCGCGCTCCTCGTCCACCAGACGGCTGTCGGGCATCGCCTCGGCCAGCTGGAAGCGCGCCTTCAGCTCGGCGGTACGCCCCGCCTCGCTGGGGCTCTTGGCCACATAGAACAGCAGGTTCTTCAGCAGTTGGTCGGGCGCCGGCTGGTTGAGCGCCGGCATGCCGTCGTCGATCAGGCGCTTGAGCTCGTGATCGACCTCGCGCAGCAGGGTGCGCAGGGTGTTGCTGGCGGCGATGCTGCCGTCGAGCAGTCCCTCGACCACGCCGGCAGCCACCGACCACAGCGGGCCGACGGGGGCAGTGGCGGTCAGGCTTTCCAGCTTGGCGAACACCTTGACCAGATAACCCAGCTGGGTCGCCGGTTCCTGGTTGCGGATGTAGCCTGCCAGCGCCACCTGCAGCATCTGCCGCAGCTTGCGCAGCAGGGTCGGCAGGCCGGCACGCTCCAGTCGCTCGAGGGCAGCCGGAGCCAGCGCTGCGGGCCGTGCGGCCGACAGGTCGGGGGAAAACAGGCTGGTTTCCGACAGCAGGCTCTCGCCACGGGCGGCGCGCAGGTCGTTGAGCAGCGGCAGCACCACCAGCGGCAGGTCGCGGCGGGCGCTCTGGATTCGCTCGAGGTAGACCGGCAGCTGCAGGATCGCCTGCATCAGCACTTCCAGCGCCTCGCCACGGCTGCCGCGCCCCTCGATCAGGGCCTGCAGCAGCCGCTCCATTTCCTCGGCCAGCAGAGCGGCGCCATAGAACTCGACCATCTGCAGGGTGCCTTGCACCTGATGGACGTGGTTCAGGCAGAAACGCAGGCGCGTCAGGTCCTGCGGGCTCTCGACGAACGCCTCCAGGGCCTGGCGGGCCTGCTTGAGGGTTTCCGCGATTTCGCCTTTGACCCACTCCAGGGCGACATAGTCGTGCCGATCACCCATAGCGACTCCACACATTGATCATGGTTACCCCTTTCGGGTAAAGGCCAGAACCCGCTCATCGGCGACCGGCTGCAGCTGCGGGTGACGCCAGTCGGCCACTTCGCCGACGCCGATCACCAGCAGCCCGCCCGGTACCAGACGCTCGACCAGGCGCGACAGGATCTCGCGCCGGCGCCAGCGCCGAAAGTAGATCAGCAGGTTCTGACAGAAGATGACATCCATGCCGCGCTGCGGCGCACGCTCGAGTTCGAGCACGTTCAGTCGGGCAAAGCAGACGCGTTCGCGCAGGGACTCGCAGACCTGGTAGCTGCCGTCGGACTGGTCCAGGAAGTAGCGCTCCAGCAGCTCGGCAGGCAGCTCGCCGACCCGCCGGGCGCCGTAGCGCCCCTCGCGGGCCCGGGCCAGGGCGCTGAGGCTGAGGTCGGTGCCGGTGACGCCGAAGCGGCGCCCTTCCAGACCGGCCTCGCGCTGCACCTCCGCCGCCACCACTGCCAGCGAGTAGGCCTCCTCGCCGCTGGAGCAGCCCACGCTCCACAGCTGCCAGGCACGTCCGCGCTCAAGTTGCTCCAGCCGCTCACGCAGGTAACCGGCGAGATACTCGTAGGACGCGGGATGACGGAAGAAACGGGTTTCCTGCACGGTCAGGCGGTCCATCAGGTGCGACCACTCCACAGCACCGCGCGGGCCGTCGGTCACCTGCTGGTAGTAGCTGGCGTAGCTGTCCAGCCCCAGCTCGCGCAGGCGCTTGCCCAGGGTGGTCTGCAGGAAGGCGCGGCGCTGCTCGTTGAGCACCATGCCGCTGCGGGTTTCCAGCAATTCCTGCCAGGCACGGAATTCCGCTGCCGTGATATCGGGCAGCGGCTTCATCGCCCAGACCGCGCTTGGCTGCATGCCGCGCCCCTCGCTCATGCTCGTCCGGCGGCAGCCCGTTCAGGCTGCCGCGCTCCATGGTTTCAGGCCTGTTCCCGGCGTTCCGGCAGGGTGAAACCGGATACCGACTTGCGCATGTCGCTGGCCATCTTGGCCAGGGTACCGATGCTGCGCGCCGTCGCGGTGGTACCCGACGAGGTCTGCGTGGTGATTTCCTGAATCACGTACATGGTGTTGGAGATGTGGCCGGCCGAGGAGGACTGCTGGCGGGCGGCGTTGGAGATGTTCTGGATCAGCGCCGCGAGGCTGCGCGATACCTTCTCGATCTCTTCCAGGGCCACACCGGCGTCCTGTGCCAGACGGGCACCGCGCACCACCTCGGTGGTGGTCTGCTCCATCGAGATGACCGCCTCGTTGGTGTCGGTCTGGATGGTCTTCACCAGTGCCTCGATCTGCTTGGTCGCCGCCGAGGAGCGTTCCGCGAGGCGCTGTACTTCGTCCGCAACCACGGCGAAGCCGCGACCGGCGTCACCGGCCATGGATGCCTGGATCGCCGCGTTGAGTGCCAGGATGTTGGTCTGGTCGGCAATGTCGTTGATCAGGCTGACGATGTCACCGATCTCCTGGGACGATTCACCGAGACGCTTGATCCGCTTGGAGGTGTCCTGGATCTGCTCGCGGATGTTGTCCATGCCGGCGATGGTGTTCTGCACCACCTCATTGCCCTTGTTGGCGATGGCCACCGAGCGCTCCGCCACCGCGGAGGATTCGGCGGCGTTGGCCGATACCTGGTCGATGGAGACCGCCATCTCGTTGATCGCCGCGGAGGCGCCGGCGATTTCCTGGGCCTGGTGCTCGGAAGCCTCGGCCAGGTGCATCGCGGTGGCCTGGGTTTCCTGGGCGGCGGCGGCCACCTGCACGGCGGTCTGGTTGATGGTTTCCACCAGGTCGCGCAGCTGGTCGATGGAGTAGTTGATCGAGTCGGCGATGGCGCCGGTGAAGTCCTCGGTCACCGTGGCCTGCACGGTCAGGTCACCGTCGGCGAGGTCGCCGATCTCGTCGAGCAGACGCAGGATCGCGGTCTGGTTGCGGTCGTTCTTCTCGGCGGTCTCGGCCAGACGGCCGCGGGTATCGCGTACCAGGATCAACGCCATCAGCATGATCGAGGCCAGCGCCACCAGGCCCAGCAGGTAGCCGGCCAGGGTGTTGAAGGCGCGCTCTTCGACCAGGCCTTCGAAGTCGTCGGCCAGCTGGGTGGTGTGCTCCAGCACCTTCTGCGACACGCCGAAGATGTTGTTGGCGGACTCGCGCACCTGGAACAGCTGCGGCGAGGTCTCGAGGATCTCGTCCACCGAACCGGAAACGAAGGCGAACAGTTCGGAAATCTCGTTGAGGCGGCTGATCGCCTCGGCATCGGTCACCTTGGTGATCGACATCGCCGGGTTGCCCTCGTTCATGCCTTTCAGTACGCGACCGAACAGGCTGGCGTCGCGGCCGAAGCTGTCGGCGGCCTGCACCGAGTCCTCGGCGCCAGCGAGCACCTTGTTCACCGAGGCGAGGATACGCTCGGCCAGCAGGGTCTGGCGCTGGGCCACCGCCACCTGGTCGGGCGAAGCGCCGTTCTCGAGGAGGATGTCCACCACTTCCTCGTATTCGGCCTGCAGCTGCGGAATGGTCTCGGCCAGGGTCTCGGCCACCTGGTGCAGCGACAGCACGGTCTGCTGGCTGGCCAGGATGGCGTCGGCGCTGTCGCGCAGGCGCGTCCACTCGCCCTCCAGGGCGGCCATGTCGGCGGCGACCGCCTCCGGGCTGGCCGGCAGGCCGGTGGCCGGGTCACCCTTGGCCACCCAGTCCCAGCGCTGCTGGAAGTCGTCGCGCTCGCTCTTCAGCAGGGCGAAGGCTTCGCCCTTGCCCGCCGCCGCCTCGATGGCGTTCTTGGCGATCCCCTGCGACAGCAGTCGCAGCTCGCCGGCGTGGCCGATATACTGCTTGTCGTGCTCGGCCTGCTGGTTGAGGTACGCGAAGTTGGCGAACAGCAGCACCACGGAGACGATCAGGATGGCGAACAGCCCCCCGATCAGCGTGCTGCTGCGCATGCCGGTGAACAGATTGCCTGCGTTGAGTTTTTTCATCGTCTGGCCCCCGCCTGGACCTTCCACACTGAAACGGATCCCAAGTAACACCGCGGGCCGGCAACGCCGACCCGCCCGAAAGATCTAGCTGTAGCTATACGGCAACATCGAGAAACGCCTGCTCCCTGGCCAGCGCATGCGGGCTGAATACCAGCCAGGGTCGCTCGCGCAGGAACACGCCATGAATCAGGGGCTGGAGAGCCGCCTCGAGCGGCGGCAGCTGCTCGGTGAAGGCTTCCACGGAGAAGTGCTGCATGCCGAACACTTCGTCGACCACCAGGCCGGCGAACACCTTGTCGTGCTCGACCACCAGCACCCGGCGCTGCTTGCGCAGCGGCGACAGTTCGCCCCCCAGGAAGCCGCACAGATCCATGATCGGCAGCAGGCGTCCGCGCACGTTGGCGACGCCCTTCACCCAGTTCTTGACCCCGGGCAGCAGGGTGTAGCGCGGCTCGTGCAGGACTTCGGTGACCTCGCCCATCGGCGAGACGAACAGCCGCGCGCCCATGCGAAAGCCGATGCCGCTCCAGCTCTGCGCCACTTCCTGCTGGGCCGGCAGGCCCGCGGAATAGCGCCGGCAGAGCTGGTCGATGCCGAGCAGTCGCTGGAAAGGTGTGATGACATCGGACATGCCGGCCCTGGCCTTCTTCTTGTCTGGGGTTGTCGTGCTCCGCCCCTCAGCCAGCCTGGACGGCGGCGATGGTCTTGAGCAGGGTGTCTTCTTCGACCGGCTTGGTCAGGTAGTCGCGCGCGCCCTGGCGCTTGCCCCAGACCTTATCGGTTTCCTGATCCTTGGTGGTGACGATGATGACCGGAATGTGACCGGTTTCCGGATCCTTGGTCAGCTGACGGGTGGCCTGGAAACCGTTGAGCCCCGGCATGACCACGTCCATCAGCACCACGTCGGGCTTTTCCTGGCGCGCCAGGGCGACACCGTCGGCGCCGTTCTCCGCCTTGAGTACCTGATGGCCATGCTTTTCGAGCATGGCGGTCAGCTTGTACATCTCGGTCGGCGAGTCATCAACAATCAGAATACGAGCCATGGAATCCCCCAAAAAAAGGCACGCGTCGGCAGCCGGAAGGCCGGACGTCAGGTGGTTGCTTGCTCCACCGGCACAAAGCCCGGAACGTGCGCCTTGATCGCACCGAGCAGCTCCTCCTTGCTGAAGGGCTTGGTCAGGTACTGGTCGGAGCCGACGATACGTCCCTTGGCCTTGTCGAACAGACCGTCCTTGGAGGACAGCATGATCACCGGCGTGGATTTGAACGCACTATTATTCTTGATCAGGGCGCAGGTTTGGTAGCCATCCAGGCGCGGCATCATGATGTCGACGAAGATGATGTTCGGATGCGAGTCGGCGATCTTGGCCAGGGCATCGAAACCGTCGACGGCAGTGATGACGTCACAACCCACTTTCTTCAGCAGCGTTTCGGCGGTCCGACGAATCGTCTTCGAATCGTCGATCACCATGACTTTCAAGCCTTCGGAGTGTTGATCCATGTCTGCCCTACCATTGCCTCGGTGAGTCGTTGTTGTCCATCGCCCATACGCATGCAGCGCTGCCACTCACGGGCTGCAACCTGATCGCCGGGGCTTTTTAGCACACTATTCCGAAGCAAAGCCATAAGCCCCGGAAGTGCAAGGTTTTTCCTTGACTCAAGGCAAACTCGCGGCCACCTTGGGCTACCGTCAATCGCCTTGTTCGGCTGCCAAGCCGTGGTTTCGTTGTGGAGGACTTCCCTTATGAGCGTTCGCCTGGGCATCGTCATGGATCCCATCGCCCGCATCGCCTTCAAGAAGGACAGCTCGCTGGCCATGCTGTTCGCCGCCCAGGCCCGCGGCTGGTCGCTGTTCTACATGGAGCAGAGCGACCTCTACCTGCGCGACGGCCAGGTACGCGCCCGCACGCGGCCGCTGCAGGTCATCCATGACCCCAAGCACTGGTTCCACCTCGACGACGAGCAGGATCTGGCCCTGCACGAACTGGACGTGGTCCTGATGCGCAAGGATCCGCCCTTCGACAACGAGTTCCTCTATTGCACCCACCTGCTCGAGCAGGCCGAGCGCGAGGGCCTGCTGGTGGTCAACCGCCCGCAGAGCCTGCGCGACTGCAACGAGAAGCTGTTCGCCACCCGCTTCCCGCAGTGCACTCCGCCGACCCTGGTGAGCCGGCGCGTCGACATTCTGCGCGAGTTCGCCGACGAGCAGCGTGACATCATTCTCAAACCCCTGGACGGCATGGGCGGCTCGTCGATCTTCCACCACCGCCACGGCGACCCCAACCTGTCGGTGATCCTCGAGACCCTGACCGCCCACGGCAGCCGGCAGATCATGGCGCAGCGCTACCTGCCGGCGATCAAGGACGGCGACAAGCGCATCCTGATGATCGACGGCGAGCCGGTGCCCTACTGCCTGGCGCGCATCCCGGCGCAGGGCGAGACGCGCGGCAACCTGGCCGCCGGCGGGCGCGGCGAGGCGCGCCCGCTGACCGAGCGCGACCGCTGGATCGCCGCCCAGGTCGGCCCGACCCTGCGCGACAAGGGCCTGCTGTTCGTCGGTCTCGACGTGATCGGCGAGCACCTCACCGAGATCAACGTGACCAGCCCGACCTGCATCCGCGAGATCGACGCCGCCTTCGGCACCGACATCGCCGGCCAACTGATGGACGCGATCGCCGGCAAGCTGGCCGCTCGCCAGGGCTGAGCCGCAGACGGCGGCACGCCGTGGCAAAGCGCCAAGGCGCGGAGCACTTCATGGACTTTTGCCGGAGCCGGCGGCAGACTGCGCCGACTCCCTGCCATGCGCCAACCGATGAACGCTGCCGTCCACACCTCCTACCCCAGCTCCGCCGGCGTGCGCCCGGCGGACCGTCTGGGCTTCACCCTGTTCCTCGCCGCCGCCGTGCACCTGGCGCTGATCCTCGGCGTGAGCTTCGCCCTGCCCGAGCCGAGCCTGGTGAGCAAGACCCTCGACGTCACCCTGGCCAGCTTCAGGAGCGCGGAGAAGCCCAGGCAGGCCGACTTCCTCGCCCAGCACGACCAGCAGGGCAGCGGCAGCCTGGAGCACAAGGCCACGCCGAAGACCACCGAGCTGGCGCCGTTCCAGGACAGCGAGATCCGCCGCATCGAGCCGCCGGCACAGCCCAAGGCCAGCCAGCCGCCGCAGCCGAGCAAGGCCGCGGTCGCCACCCGCACGCCGCAGCCGCAGAAGACCCAGGCCAAGGCGGAAACCCCGCGCCCGCCGCAGCCGGCACAGAAGGCGCCGGAATTCGACAGCAGCCAGCTGTCCTCGGAGATCGCCAGCCTGGAAGCCCAGCTCAGCCACGAGCGCCAGCTGTACGCCAAGCGCCCGCGCATCCACCGTCTCAACGCCGCCTCGACCATGCGCGACAAGGGTGCCTGGTACAAGGAGGAATGGCGGCGCAAGGTCGAGCGGGTCGGCAACCTCAACTATCCCGACGCCGCCCGTCGCGAGCGCATCTACGGCAACCTGCGCCTGCTGGTGGCGATCAACCGCGACGGCACCCTGCGCGAGGTGCAGGTGCTGGAGTCCTCCGGCCAGCCGATCCTCGACCAGGCCGCCCTGCGCATCGTGCGCCTGTCCGCACCCTTCGCGCCGTTCAGCGGCGACCTCAGCGACGTCGACGTGCTGGAGATCATCCGCACCTGGCGCTTCGAGCGCGGCGACCGCCTCGGCAGCTACTGAGGCCGCACCAGCCAGGGCGTACGGCCCCTTGCAGCGACTGCCCCCACCGCCGAAACTAGGGCCCATGAACACAGACTCCGGCTACCTCAAGCACCACTTCCTGATCGCCATGCCGCACATGGCCGATCCCAACTTCGCCCAGACGCTGATCTACCTGGTCGAGCACAACCAGCACGGCGCCATGGGTCTGGTGGTCAATCGCCCCGGCGAACTCGACCTGGCCGACGTGCTCGAACAGCTGCGCCCCGGCAGCGAACCGGCCGAACACTGCCGGCAGGTGCCGATCTACGCCGGCGGCCCGGTTCATACCGACCGCGGCTTCGTCCTCCATCCGCACGGCTGGCACTACCAGGCCACCCTCGAGCTGGGCGAGCTGGCACTGTCCACCTCGCAGGACGTGCTGCTGGCCATCGCCGACGGCAGCGGCCCGGACCGCCACCTGATCGCCCTCGGCTACGCCGGCTGGGAAGCCGGCCAGCTGGAGGCCGAGCTGATCGACAACGCCTGGCTGACCTGCCCGGCCGAGCCGACGGTGCTGTTCGACGTCGCCGCCGACCAGCGCCTGCAGCGCGCCGCCGCGGAGCTGGGCGTCGACCTCGGCCTGCTCACCAGCCAGGCCGGCCACGCATGAGCGCCCCGCGCCTGCTGCTCGGCTTCGACTACGGCACCCGGCAGATCGGCGTCGCCGTCGGCCAGGCGATCACCGGCCAGGCCCGCGAGCTGTGCGTGCTCAAGGCGCAGAACGGCGTGCCGGACTGGAGCCAGATCGAACGACTGGTCAAGGAGTGGCAGCCGGACGCCATCGTCGTCGGCCTGCCGCTGAACATGGACGGCACGCCCAGCGAGATGAGCGCCCGCGCCGAGAAGTTCGCCCGCCGCCTGCACGGCCGCTTCAACCTGCCGGTGTTCACCCACGACGAGCGCCTGACCACCTTCGAGGCCAAGGGCCGGCGCCTGGCCGAGGGCCAGCGCGGCGGCTATCGTGAACGCCCGGTGGACGCCCTGGCCGCCGCCCTGCTGCTCGAGGGCTGGCTGGAACAGCAGCCCGCCCACCCGCTTTGACTGCCCGAGGAGTGCCCATGACCCTGCCCGATCCCGCCGCCCTGCTGTCGCAGATGGCTGCCGACCTGCGCGCCCATCTCGACCGCCGCGGCATCCGCGACCCGCTGTTCGTCGGCATCCACACCGGCGGCGTGTGGGTGGCCCGCGCCCTGCTCGCCGAGCTCGGCCAGGACGACACCGCGCTGGGCGTGCTCAACGTGTCCTTCTACCGCGACGACTTCAGCCGCCACGGCCTGCACCCGCAGGTGCAGCCCTCGGCGCTGCCGTTCGATGTCGAGGACCGCCACCTGGTACTGATCGACGACGTGCTGATGAGCGGGCGCACCGTGCGCGCGGCGCTCAACGCCCTGTTCGACTACGGCCGCCCGGCCAGCGTGACCCTGGCCTGCCTGCTCGACCTGGACGCCCGCGAGCTGCCGATCCGCGCCGACGTGCTCGGCGCCACCCTGTCGCTGGCCCCCGACCAGCGGGTAAAATTGCACGGTCCCGCACCGCTCGCCCTCGAGCTGCAGACCCTCGCCGCCTCCCACTGAGAATTTCCGCGATGACGCCAACCGACGCCAAGCGCCCGTTGCAGCTCAACGACCAGGGCCAGCTGCGCCATTTCCTCTCGCTCGACGGCCTGCCCCGCGAGCTGCTCACCGAGATCCTCGACACCGCCGACTCCTTCCTCGAGGTCGGTGCGCGCGCGGTGAAGAAGGTGCCGCTGCTGCGCGGCAAGACCGTGTGCAACGTGTTCTTCGAGAACTCCACGCGCACCCGCACCACCTTCGAGCTGGCCGCCAAGCGCCTGTCCGCCGACGTGATCACCCTCAACGTGTCGACCTCCTCGACCAGCAAGGGCGAGACCCTGTTCGACACCCTGCGCAACCTCGAGGCGATGGCCGCCGACATGTTCGTGGTGCGCCACGCCGACTCGGGCGCCGCGCACTTCATCGCCGAGCACGTCTGCCCCGACGTGGCCATCATCAACGGCGGCGACGGCCGCCACGCCCACCCGACCCAGGGCATGCTCGACATGCTGACCATCCGCCGCCACAAGGGCGGCTTCGAGAACCTCTCGGTGGCCATCGTCGGCGACATCCTGCACTCGCGGGTGGCGCGCTCCAACATGCTGGCGCTGAAGACCCTCGGCTGCCCGGACATCCGCGTGATCGCACCGAAGACCCTGCTGCCGGTCGGCATCGAGCAGTACGGCGTGCGCGCCTACACCGACCTCGCCGAAGGCCTCAAGGACGTCGACGTGGTGATCATGCTGCGCCTGCAGCGCGAGCGCATGCAGGGCGGCCTGCTGCCCAGCCAGGGCGAGTTCTACAAGCTCTACGGCCTCAGCGAGCAGCGCCTGGCGCTGGCCAAGCCGGACGCCATCGTCATGCACCCGGGGCCGATCAACCGCGGCGTGGAGATCGAGTCGGCGGTGGCCGACGGCGCCCAGTCGGTGATTCTCAACCAGGTAACCTACGGCATTGCCATCCGCATGGCGGTCCTGTCCATGGCCATGAGCGGCCAGCAGGCCCAGCGCCAGCTCGCACAGGGAGACGGCCAGTGAAAGTCAGCATCCACGGCGCCCGCGTCATCGATCCGGCCAGCGGCCTCGACCAGGTCAGCGACATCCACATCGAAGGCGGCCGCATCGCCGCCCTCGGCGCGGCCCCGGCCGGCTTCGATGCCGAGCAGCAGATCTCCGCCCACGGCCTGATCGCCGCACCCGGGCTGGTCGACCTGGCGGTGAGCCTGCGCGAGCCGGGCTACACCCGCAAGGGCAGCATCGCCAGCGAAACCCGCGCCGCCGCCGCCGGCGGCGTCACCAGCCTGTGCTGCCCGCCGCGCACCAAGCCGGTGCTGGACACCTCGGCGGTGGTCGAGCTGATCCTCGATCGCGCCGCAGCGGCCGGCCACGCCCGCGTGTTCCCCATCGGCGCGCTGACCAAGGGCCTGGAAGGCGAGCAGCTGGCCGAGCTGGTCGCCCTGCGCGACGCCGGCTGCGTGGCCTTCACCAACGGCCTGGCGCCGCTGGCCGGCAACCGCGTGCTGCGCCGCGCCCTGGAATACGCCGCCACCTTCGATCTGACCGTGGTGTTCAAGTCGCAGGATGCCGATCTGGCCGAGGGTGGCCTGGCCCACGAGGGTCCCACCGCCAGCTTCCTCGGCCTGCCGGGCATCCCGGAAAGCGCCGAGACCGTGGCCCTGGCCCGCGACCTGCTGCTGGTCGAGCAGAGCGGCGTGCGCGCCCACTTCAGCCAGCTGACCAGCGCGCGCGGCGTGGAGATGATCGCCGCGGCCCAGGCCCGCGGCCTGCCGGTGACCGCGGATGTGGCGCTGTACCAGCTGATCCTCACCGACGAGGCGCTGACCGGCTTCTCCAGCCTGTATCACGTGCAGCCGCCGCTGCGCTCGCGCGCCGACCGCGACGCCCTGCGCGAGGCGGTGAAGGCCGGCGTGGTGTCGGCCATCGCCAGCCACCACCAGCCCCACGAGCCGGACGCCAAGCTGGCGCCGTTCGGCGCCACCGAGCCGGGTATCAGCAGCGTGGAGATTCTCCTGCCGCTGGCGCTGACCCTGGTCGAGGACGGCCTGCTCGACCTGCCGACCCTGCTCGCCCGCCTGACCTGCGGCCCCGCCGCTGCCCTGCGCCTGCCGGTCGGTCGGCTGGGCGTCGGCGAGCATGCCGATCTGGTGCTGTTCGACACCAAGGCGCAGACCCTGGCCGGCGAGCGCTGGCTGTCGCGCGGCGGCAACAGCCCGTTCCTCGGCCACTGCCTGCCCGGCGCGGTGCGCCACACCCTGCAGGGCGGCCGCATCAGCCACCAGGGCTGAGCACCGAGCGCAAACGACAAGGCCCGCCGATCGGCGGGCCTTGTCGTTGCAGCGCCGCGCTCAGAACCAGCGCGCGTTGCGGATCGAGATCTGGTCGTTGAGCGTCCAGAAGTCGTAGAGCACGCCGACGAGGAAGAAGCCGCCGGTGCACAGGTAGAGGATGCCGGTGATCCACTTGCCCATGTACATGCGGTGCACGCCGAACACGCCGAGGAAGGTCAGCAGGACCCAGGCCACGTTGTAGCTGGTGCGCCCGCTGTGATAGCGCAGGTCGGCCTCGCGGTCCATGCCGGGGATCAGCAACAGGTCGATCAGCCAGCCGATGCCGAGCAGGCCGAGGGTGAAGAACCAGAGGGTGCCGGTGACCGGCCTCCCGTAGTAGAAGCGGTGCGCGCCGAGAAAGCCGAAGATCCACAGCAGGTAGCCGATGGTCTTGCTGTGGGTGTCCCGGTTCAGTGTCGTCATGCTGCCCTCCAGTCGGAAAACGGGGTGACAGCCCGAGGCTGCCACCCGGTTTGACCCCGCTCGGCCTGCGGCGTTCCGCCGACGGGCCCCTCAGCGCCGGCGCAGGCCGCTCTGCGGCTCGTCGCTGCCTTCCAGGCTGAGACTGCGGGTCAGGTTGCTCAGGTGCTCGGCATCGGTCTCCGAGCCGAGCTTGATCATCAGGCGCAGGTCGTTGGCCGAGTCGGCGTGGGCCAGGGCGTCCTCGTAGGTGATCTCGGCATTGCTGTACAGCTGGTAGAGCGCCTGGTCGAAGGTCTGCATGCCCTGCTCGGTGGAGCGCTTCATCAGGTTCTTCAGCTCGTGCACCTCGCCCTTGCGGATCAGGTCGGCGGCCAGCGGCGTGTTGATCAGCACCTCGATCACCGCGCGGCGCCCCTTGCCATCGGGCGTCGGCACCAGCTGCTGGGCGACGATGGCCTTGAGGTTGAGCGACAGGTCCATCCACACCTGCTCGTGACGGTCCGGCGGGAAGAAGTGGATGATGCGGTCGAGCGCCTGGTTGGCGTTGTTGGCGTGCAGGGTGGCCAGGCACAGGTGACCGGTCTCGGCGAAGGCCACCGCGTAGTCCATGGTCTCGCGGGTGCGCACCTCGCCGATCATGATCACGTCCGGCGCCTGGCGCAGGGTGTTCTTCAGCGCCACCTCGAAGGACTCGGTGTCGATGCCCACCTCGCGCTGGGTGACGATGCAGCCCTGGTGCTGGTGGATGAACTCGATGGGGTCCTCGATGGAGATGATGTGCCCCTGCGAGTTCTTGTTGCGGTAGCCGATCATCGCCGCCAGCGAGGTGGACTTGCCCGCGCCGGTGGCGCCGACGAACAGCACCAGGCCGCGCTTGGTCATCGACAGCTGCTTGAGCACCTCGGGCAGCTGGAGTTCGTCGAAGGTGGGGATCTGCGTCTCGATGCGGCGCAGCACCATGCCCACCAGGTTGCGCTGGTAGAAGGCGCTGACCCGGAAGCGGCCGATGCCGCGGGCGCTGATGGCGAAGTTGCACTCGTGGTTGCCGGCGAACTCGCGGCGCTGGTGCTCGTTCATCACGCCCAGCACCGTCTCGCGGGTCTGCTCCGGCGACATGGCGGTCTTGGTCACCGGCAGGATGCGCCCGTTGACCTTCATCGACGGCGGCACGCCGGCGGTGATGAACAGGTCGGAGCCGCCCTTCTCGACCATCAGGCGCAGCAGTTTCTCGAATTCCATGGATTTCCTCGACGTTCCGGCGCGGCCGTCCGCCGCGCCGGAGACTGTATCAGATGCTTTCCGGTGCCTTGGCCTTCTCGCGGGCGGCCTCGCGGCTGACCAGCCCCTTGGTCACCAGCGTCTTCAGACAGGCGTCGAGGGTCTGCATGCCCAGCGCGCCGCCGGTCTGGATCGCCGAGTACATCTGCGCCACCTTGTCCTCGCGGATCAGGTTACGGATCGCCGGGGTGCCGATCATGATCTCGTGGGCGGCCACCCGGCCGCCGCCGACCTTCTTCAGCAGGGTCTGCGAGATCACCGCCTGCAGCGACTCGGAGAGCATGGAGCGGACCATGGACTTCTCCTCGGCGGGGAACACGTCGACGATACGGTCGATGGTCTTGGCCGCCGAGGTGGTGTGCAGGGTGCCGAACACCAGGTGGCCGGTTTCCGCCGCGGTCAGCGCCAGGCGGATGGTTTCCAGGTCGCGCATCTCGCCGACCAGAATGATGTCCGGGTCCTCGCGCAGCGCCGAGCGCAGCGCCTCGGCGAAGCCGAGGGTATCGCGGTGCACCTCGCGCTGGTTGACCAGGCACTTCTTCGACTCGTGGACGAATTCGATCGGATCCTCGATGGTGAGGATGTGGTGGTACTTGGTGTTGTTGATGTAGTCGAGCATCGCCGCCAGGGTGGTCGACTTGCCCGAGCCGGTCGGGCCGGTGACCAGCACCAGGCCGCGCGGCACGTCGGAGACCTTCTTGAACACCTCGCCCATGCCGAGGTCTTCCATGCTCAGCACCCGCGAGGGAATGGTCCGGAACACTGCGCCGGCGCCGCGGTTCTGGTTGAAGGCGTTGACCCGGAAGCGCGCCACGCCGGGCACCTCGAAGGAGAAGTCGGTCTCGAGGAACTCCTCGTAATCCTTGCGCTGCTTGTCGTTCATGATGTCGTAGATCAGCGCATGCACCTGCTTGTGCTCCATCGGCGGCAGGTTGATGCGACGCACGTCGCCGTCGACGCGGATCATCGGCGGCAGGCCGGCGGAGAGGTGCAGGTCGGATGCGCCCTGCTTGGCGCTGAAGGCCAGCAGCTCGGTAATATCCATGGGGGTCCCCAATCACAAACTAGCGGGTAGAATGCCGCGACAGCCAGCGGCCGGGCAGGAAGCGGAACCAAATGTCCACGATCCCAGACAATATTGCAAAGGTCCGAACACGCATCCGTGAGGCAGAGCAAGCCGGCGGCCGTGCCGCCGGCAGCGTGCAGCTGCTGGCGGTGAGCAAGACCAAGCCGCCCGCAGCGCTGCGCGAGGCCTTCGCCTGCGGCCAGCGCGACTTCGGCGAGAACTACCTGCAGGAGGCCCTGGCCAAGCAGGCCGAGCTGGCCGATCTCGACCTCGCCTGGCACTTCATCGGCCCGATCCAGTCGAACAAGACCAGGCCGCTGGCCGAGCACTTCGCCTGGGTGCACTCGGTGGACCGCCTGAAGATCGCCGAACGCCTGTCCGCCCAGCGCCCCGCCAACCTGCCGCCGCTGAACGTCTGCCTGCAGGTCAACGTCAGCGGCGAGGCCAGCAAGTCCGGCTGCTCGCCCGAAGAACTGCCGGCACTGGCTGCCGCCGTGGCGGCGCTGCCCAACCTGCGCCTGCGCGGCCTGATGGCCATCCCCGAACCCACCTCCGATGTCACCGCCCAGCGCGCCGCCTTCGCCCGCCTTCGCGCCCTGCGCGACAGCCTGCCGCTGCCGCTCGACACCCTGTCGATGGGCATGAGCGACGACCTCGAGGCCGCCATCGCCGAGGGCGCCAGCTGGGTGCGCATAGGCAGCGCGTTGTTCGGCGCCCGCGACTACGCTTCCCGAAATGCTTCCGAGGGCCCGGCCGCCTGAGCCGGCGCCGCCCTCCCCGACGACCAAGGAATCCCCCATGAACCATCCCCGCATTGCCTTCATCGGCGCCGGCAACATGGCCGCCAGCCTGATCGGCGGCCTGCTCGCCCGCGGCCTGCCCGCCGCCAACCTCAGCGCCAGCGAGCCGCTGGCCGAGCAGCGCCAGCGCATCGCCGCCGAGCACGGCATCGCCGTGCTGGACGACAACGCCGTCGCGGTGGCCGGCGCCGACATCGTGGTGCTGGCGGTCAAGCCGCAGGTGATGAAGGAGGTCTGCCTGGCGCTGGCCCCGGCGCTGCCGGCCGACGCGCTGGTCGTCTCCATCGCCGCCGGCATTCCCTGCGCCAGCCTGGAGCGCTGGCTGGGCGCCAAGGCCATCGTGCGCTGCATGCCCAACACCCCGGCGCTGCTGCGCGAGGGCGCCAGCGGCCTGTACGCCAACGCGCGCACCAGCGCCGCCCAGCGCGCCCAGGCCGAGGCACTGCTGGAGGCGGTCGGCCTGGCACTGTGGCTGGACGAGGAGGCGCAGATCGACGCGGTCACCGCCGTGTCCGGCAGCGGCCCGGCCTACTTCTTCCTGCTCATGGAGGCGATGACCGCCGCCGGCGAGCGCCTCGGCCTGTCCGCCGAGACCGCCAGCCTGCTGGCGCGGCAGACCGCCCTCGGCGCCGCGCGCATGGCCCTGGCCAGCGACGTCGACCCGGCCGAACTGCGCCGCCGGGTGACCTCGCCCAAGGGCACCACCGAGGCGGCGATCAAGACCTTCCAGGCCGGCGGCTTCGAGGCGCTGGTCGAGCAGGCCCTGCAGGCCGCCGCCCACCGCTCGGCGGAGCTCGCCGAGCAGCTCGGCCAGTAAGGAGGCACGATGAACGGACTCAATACCGCGGCCATCTACGTGCTGCAGACCCTCGGCAGCCTGTACCTGCTGATCGTCCTGCTGCGTTTCATCCTGCAGCTGGTGCGCGCCGACTTCTACAACCCGCTCAGCCAGTTCGCGGTCAAGGCCACCAAGCCGCTGCTCAATCCGCTGCGCAAGGTGATCCCCGGCTTCGGCGGGCTGGATCTGGCGTCGCTGGTGCTGGCGATCCTGGTCCAGCTGCTGCTGATGGCGCTGACCCTGCTGCTGATGGGCATCGGCATCGCCGCCCTGCTGCCGCAACTGCTGATCTGGGCGGTGATCGGCGTCACCGCGCTGTTCCTCAAGGTGTTCTTCTTCGCCCTGATCGCCAGCGTGATCCTCTCCTGGGTCGCCCCGGGCAGCTACAACCCGGCGGCGCAGCTGATCAACCAGATCTGCGAGCCGCTGCTGATGCCGATCCGCCGCCTGCTCCCCAATCTCGGCGGCCTGGACATCTCGCCGATCTTCGCCTTCATCGCGCTGAATCTGGTCGACATGCTGGTGATCCGCAACCTCGCGGCGATGAGCCAGATGCCGCAGCTGCTCAGCCCGTTCCTCTGATGGCTTGGTTCCGCTGGGACGGCGCGGACCTGGTCCTCGACTGCCACCTGCAGCCCAAGGCGAGCAAGGACGAGTTCGCCGGGCTGCACGGCGAGCGCCTGAAGATCCGCCTCACCGCGCCGCCGGTGGAGGGCAAGGCCAACGCCCACCTGCTGGCCTTCCTCGGCAAGGCCTTCGGCGTGGCCAAGAGCCAGGTGCTGCTGGAGAGCGGCGAACTCAACCGGCAGAAGCGCGTGCGCATCCGCGCGCCGCAGAAACTGCCGGCCGAGCTGGCCGGCGAACTCGAAGGCAGCCGCCCGATGTAGGCTGCGCCATGCGCACCATCGCCGTGGTGGTGGTGCGCACGGCGCACCCTACGCCCGCATCCGCCGCGCCCTTGCCCCCCGGGGACGCGCTCTTTAGACTTGCCGACTTCACTTTTCGAGAGCAGGGTCGATGCCCACCGTCTTCGCGGAAGATTCCGTCGGCCTGGTCAGTCCCCAGGTCCTGCATTTCAAGGATCCCCTCCCGCTCGCCTGCGGCCGCCAGCTGGCCGACTACGAGCTGGTCTACGAAACCTACGGCGCGCTCAACGCCGAGCGCAGCAACGCCGTGCTGATCTGCCATGCGCTCTCCGGCCATCACCACGCCGCCGGCTACCACAGCCCCGAGGACCGCAAGCCGGGCTGGTGGGACAGCTGCATCGGCCCCGGCAAGCCGATCGACACCCGCAAGTTCTTCGTCGTCAGCCTCAACAACCTCGGCGGCTGCAACGGCTCCACCGGCCCCGGCAGCCGCAATCCGGAGACCGGCCGCGCCTACGGCGCCGACTTCCCGGTGCTGACCGTGGAGGACTGGGTGCACAGCCAGGCACGCCTGGCCGACGCCCTCGGCATCAATCAGTGGGCCGCGGTGGTCGGCGGCAGCCTCGGCGGCATGCAGGCCCTGCAGTGGAGCATCAGCTACCCCGAGCGCCTGCGCCACTGCGTGGTGATCGCCTCGGCGCCCAAGCTGTCGGCGCAGAACATCGCCTTCAACGAGGTGGCACGCCAGGCGATCCTCACCGACCCGGAGTTCCATGGCGGCCACTTCCAGGAACAGGGCACCATTCCCAAGCGCGGGCTGATGCTGGCGCGCATGGTCGGCCACATCACCTACCTGTCCGACGACGCCATGGGCGAGAAATTCGGCCGCGAGCTGAAGACCGACCAGCTCAACTACGACTTCCACAGCGTCGAGTTCCAGGTGGAGAGCTACCTGCGCTACCAAGGCGAGGAGTTCTCCGGGCGCTTCGACGCCAACACCTACCTGCTGATGACCAAGGCGCTGGACTACTTCGACCCGGCCGCCGCCCACGACGGCGACCTGGTGAAGACCCTCGAACCGGCCCGCGCCAACTTCTGCGTGGTCTCCTTCTCCACCGACTGGCGCTTCTCGCCGGCGCGCTCGCGGGAGATCGTCGACGCCCTGGTGGCGGCGAAGAAGAACGTCAGCTACCTGGAGATCGAGTCGGCCCACGGCCACGACGCCTTCCTCATCCCGAGCCCGCGCTACATCCAGGGCTTCGGTCGCTACATGAACCGTATTGCCGTGTAAGGAAGTCTGTCCGACATGCGTGCCGATCTGGAAATCATTCAGGAATGGATCCCCTCCGGCAGCCGGGTCCTCGACCTCGGCTGCGGCAGCGGCGAACTGCTGGCCTTCCTCCGCGACCACAAGCAGGTGCACGGCTACGGCCTGGAGCGCGATCCGGACAAGATCGCCCAATGCCTGGACCACGGCGTCAACGTCATCGAGCAGGACCTGGACCAGGGCCTCGACCACTTCGGCGACGACAGCTTCGACGTGGTGGTGATGACCCAGACCCTGCAGGCCGTGCACTACCCCGACCGCCTGCTGCGCGACATGCTGCGCGTGGGCAAGACCTGCATCATCACCTTCCCCAACTTCGGCCACTGGCGCTGCCGCTGGTACCTGGCGCGCCGCGGCGAGATGCCGCGCTCCGATTTCCTGCCCTACACCTGGTACAACACACCGAACATCCACTTCTGCACCTTCCGCGACTTCGAGGCGCTGTGCCGCGAGCAGCAGCTGCGCGTGCTCGACCGCCTGGCCGTGGACCGCGACCACCGCCTGCGTGCGCTCGCCCGGCTGTGGCCTAATCTGTTGGGTGAGATCGGCATCTACCGCGTTACCCGCTGAAAGGAGAACTGCCCATGCGTCGTCTAGCTCTCATGCTGCTCACCCTGAGCCTGGCCCTGCCGGCCGCCGCCGAGCGTCTGCAACGCTTCGGCGACCTCGAGGTGCACTACAACGTGTTCAACTCCAGCTTCCTGCAGCCGGACATCGCCGCCGCCTCCGGGCTGACCCGCAGCAAGACCCAGGGCGTGGTCAACGTCGCCGTGATGCGCGCCGGCAAGGCGGTGCCGGCCGCCGCGGTCAGCGGCACGGTGAAGAACCTGCTCGGCCAGAGCAAGCCGCTGGCCTTCCAGCGCGTCAGCGAGGGTGAAGGCGACAAGCAGGCGGTCTACCACCTGGCGCAGTTCCCGGTGACCGAGCGCGAGGTGCTGACCTTCGACCTCAAGGTGCAGGAAGGCGGCGCCACCCACAACCTCACCTTCAACCAGGAAGTGTTCCCCGACGAATGAAAGCCCTGACCGAACTGGTGCTGGCCAGCCACAACGCCGGCAAGCTCAAGGAACTGCAGGCCATGCTGGGCGACGCCGTGCGCGTGCGCTCGGTCGCCGAGTTCAGCACCGTCGAACCGGAAGAGACCGGCCTGTCGTTCGTCGAGAACGCCATTCTCAAGGCCCGCCACGCCGCCCGGGTGTCCGGCCTGCCGGCGCTGGCCGACGACTCCGGCCTCGCCGTGGACGCCCTCGGCGGCGCGCCGGGCATCTACTCGGCGCGCTACGCCGGCGGCAAGGACGACGCGGCCAACAACGCCAAGCTGCTCGCCGAACTGGCGGACGTGCCGGACGCCGAGCGCGGCGCCCAGTTCGTCTGCGCCCTGGCCCTGGTCCGCCATGCCGACGACCCGCTGCCGATCCTCTGCGAGGGCATCTGGCACGGTCGCATCCTGCATGAGGCGCGCGGCGAGCACGGGTTCGGCTACGACCCGCTGTTCTGGGTGCCCGAATGCGACTGCGCCAGCGCCGAGCTGCCCGCCGCCGAGAAGAACCGCCTGAGCCACCGCGCCCGTGCCATGGCCCAGCTCAAGCAGCGGCTGGGGCTCGCTTGAGCCTGTTCCAGCTGCCGCCGCTGGCGCTGTACGTGCACATCCCGTGGTGCGTGCGCAAGTGTCCGTACTGCGACTTCAACTCCCATGCCGCCGGCCCCGAGCTGCCGGAGGAGGCCTACGTCGACGCCCTGCTCGCCGACCTCGACCTTGACCTTCCCGCCGCCCACGGCCGCGAGCTGGGCTCGATCTTCTTCGGCGGCGGCACACCCAGCCTGTTCTCGGCGCGCGCCCTCGACAGCCTGCTGCAGGGTGTCGAGCGGCGCCTGGGCTTCGCCCGCGACATCGAGATCACCCTCGAGGCCAATCCCGGCACCTTCGAGCAGGCCAAGTTCCGCGACTACCGCAGCCTCGGCATCAACCGCCTGTCGATCGGCGTGCAGAGCTTCCAGACCGAGCAGCTCAAGGCACTGGGGCGCATCCACGACGGCCTCGAGGCGGTGCGCGCCGCCGGGATGGCCCGCGCGGCCGGCTTCGACAACTTCAACCTCGACCTGATGCACGGCCTGCCCGGCCAGGACGTCGAAGGCGCGCTGGCCGACCTGCGCCAGGCCATCGACCTGGGGCCGACCCACCTGTCCTGGTACCAGCTGACCCTGGAGCCGAACACGCTGTTCTGGAGCCAGCCGCCGGAGATCCCCAAGGACGACATCCTCTGGGACATCCAGGAGGCCGGCCAGGCGCTGCTCGCCGCCGAGGGCTTCGCCCAGTACGAGACCTCGGCCTACGCCCGCGATGGTCGCCGCGCCCGGCACAACCTCAACTACTGGACCTTCGGCGACTTCCTCGGCATCGGCGCCGGCGCCCACGCCAAGCTGAGCGAGCCGGACGGGCGCATCCGCCGCAGCTGGAAGACCCGCCTGCCCAGGGACTATCTCGACCCGGCCAAGCGCTTCCAGGCCGGCGAGCGGGTACTGGAGGCGAGCGAGCTGCCCTTCGAGTTCCTGATGAACGCCCTGCGCCTCACCGCGGGCGTGCCGGCCGCGCTGTTCGAGCAGCGCACCGGCCTGCCGCTGGCCACCCTCGCCGAGGGCTGCGCCGCGGCGCGCGCGGCCGGGCTGCTGGACAGCGATCCGCAGTGGCTCAGGCCCACCGCCCGCGGCCAGTTGTTCCTCAACGACCTGCTGCAGCACTTCCTGCCCTGAAAGGACGTCCAGCCCCGTTCGCGGGGCTACGACCATCCGCTGCCGCCCCCCGGCTGGCAGCACGCAAAAACCTGATAGACTGCGCGTCAATTCTGTGATCGCCGACAAGGAGTCTGCATGGAAGCCATGCTCGAGCTTTTCGTCACCGCTTCGCGCTGGTGCCGTGGTCATCTCGACGAGATCGCGCTGGGCCTGATGGCCGCCCTGCTGGTCGTACTGGGCCCCAGCTTCAAGGCATGGACGCAACAGAGAGTCGGCAGCATGAACTTCGTGCTGCGCACCCTGATGTTCGTTGCCCTCTGCGCCGCAGTGTATGGCGCTGCCATCGTCTACCTGCCGCCCTGGCTGGTCAGGGGGCTGGAGCAGCTGAACAACTACACCCTGGCGCCGGTGCTGGTCACCACCCTGGTCGCCATCGGCATGCTGGCCGAGCGCAACTGAGGCCCGCCTGCCGGGTGGCCGGCAACGCGCAAGCCGGGCGATGCCCGGCTTGCGCGATCTCGATCAGTCGACGCGCTGGAACTTGAGGTCCCACACGCCGTGGCCGAGGCGCTCGCCGCGACGCTCGAACTTGGTGACCGGGCGCTCCTCCGGGCGCGGCACGTAGCCGCCGTCCGCCGCCAGGTTGCGGTAGCCGGGCGCCGCGCTCATCACCTCGAGCATGTGCTCGGCATAGGGCTGCCAGTCGGTGGCCATGTGCAGCACGCCACCGACCCTGAGCTTCTGCCGCACCAGCTCGGCGAACGCCGGCTGCACGATGCGGCGCTTGTTGTGCTTGGCCTTGTGCCAGGGATCGGGGAAGAACAGCAGCACGCGATCCAGGCTGGCGTCGGCCACGCACTGGCGCAGCACGTCCAGCGCATCGCAGCTGTACACGCGGATGTTGGTCAGGTCCTGCGCCAGGGCGCCGCTGAGCAGGGCGCCAACGCCCGGCCTGTGCACCTCGACGCCGATGAAGTCCTGCTCCGGCGCCGCGGCGGCCATCTCCAGGGTCGCGTGGCCCATGCCGAAGCCGATCTCGAAGGTGCGCGGCGCGGTGCGTCCGAACAGCTGGTCGAAGTCACGCAGGCCGTCCTCCAGCTGCAGGCCGAACTTCGGCCAGCCCAGCTCGAGGCCGCGCTGCTGCCCTTCCGTCATGCGCCCGGCGCGCATCACGAAGCTCTTGATGGTGCGCATCCGCCGCGCTTCGCCGGCGGTGTCCGGCGCTTGTTGGATTTCGTCGGTCATGAACCCTTCCTGAAAGACGAACGAGCCCTGCCGCAGGGCAGGGCTCGCGTGTGGGGAGGACGGCGCCGGGCGCCGTCCGGACGATTAACGGATCAAGCCTTCCAGCGGCGACGAGGCGCTGGCGTACAGCTTCTTCGGCATGCGCCCGGCCAGGTAGGCCAGGCGGCCGGCGACGATGGCGTGCTTCATCGCCTCGGCCATCAGCACCGGGTCCTGGGCGTGGGCGATGGCGCTGTTCATCAGCACCGCCTCGCAGCCCAGCTCCATGGCGATGGCCGCATCCGACGCGGTGCCCACGCCGGCATCCACCAGCACCGGCACGCTGGCCTCCTCGAGGATGATGCGCAGGTTGTACGGGTTGCAGATGCCCAGGCCAGTGCCGATCAGGCCGGCCAGCGGCATCACCGCGATGCAGCCGATCTCGGCCAGCTGGCGGGCGATGATCGGGTCGTCGCTGGTGTAGACCATCACGTCGAAGCCGTCCTTGACCAGGGTCTCGGCGGCCTTGAGGGTCTCGATGACGTTGGGGAACAGGGTCTTCTGGTCGGCCAGCACTTCCAGCTTGACCAGCTTGTGACCGTCGAGCAGCTCGCGGGCCAGGCGGCAGGTGCGCACCGCCTCCACCGCGTCGTAGCAGCCGGCGGTGTTGGGCAGGATGGTGTACTTGTCCGGGCTGATCACGTCGAGCAGGTTCGGCTCGCCGGGGTTCTGGCCGATGTTGGTGCGGCGCACCGCGACGGTGACGATCTCCGCGCCGGAAGCCTCGATGGCGCGGCGGGTCTCGTCGAGATCCTTGTACTTGCCGGTACCGACCAGCAGGCGCGAGTTGTAGGTGCGGCCGGCGAGAACCAGCGGCTTGTCGGTGCGGGAGGACTGGGTCATGGGAGGCTCCATTCGAACGGGCGGAAACGGGGGACGGACGGGCTCCGGACGCTAGCCGCCGCCGATGGCATGCACCACCTCGACCCGGTCGCCGTCGCCGAGCCGGGTGACGGCGTGCTGGCTGCGCGGCACGATATCGAGGTTGAGCTCGACCGCCACGCGCTTGCCGGCCAGGTCGAGGCGGCTCAGCAGGTCGGCGACGGACAGGCCGTCGGGCAGATCGAGAGCTTCGCCATTCAGCTGAATGCGCATGGGTATCCGCTCGCAAACTCAGGGAAAGCCGGCATTCTAGCGCCGATCGCAGGGGATGACCAAGGCGCCGGCCAGGCGGCTCAGCCGGCCTGCGGCCGGGCCCGCCAGGCGGCCAGCGCCAGGCACAGCCAGCCGGCGAGGAAGCAGACGCCGCCCAGCGGGGTGACCATGCCGACCCTGAGGCCGCTCAGGGTCAGCAGGTACAGGCTGCCGGAGAACAGCAGGATGCCGGCGGCGAACAGGCCGCCGGACGCCGCCAGCAGGCGCGAGCGCCAGTGCAGGGCGAGCGCGCCGACGCCGAGCAGGGCCAGGGCGTGGACCAGCTGGTAGAGCACCCCGGTCTGGAATACCGCCAGGTACTCGGGGCTGAGACGGCCACGCAGGCCATGGGCGGCGAAGGCGCCGAGGCCGACCCCGGCGAGACCGAAGACGGCGGCGAACAGGACGAACAGGCGGGACATGGCAGGCTTCCGGCGGGGGCGACAGCGGCACATGATCGCCGCCCCCGCCGGCGCTGGCAAACCCGCCGGCGCGACGGACTGCCGGCAGCGCTGCGGGCGGGCCGCTATACTGGCGCCTTCGTCCGCCCTGCCCCGGTCCGCCATGCGTCGCCTCCCGCTCCGCCGCCTGTCCGCCCTCGCCGCCCGCACACTGCTCGGCGCCCTGCTCGCCAGCGTCCTCGTCGTGCTGCTGCTGCGCTGGCTGCCGCCGCCGGGCACGGCGCTGATGGTCGAGCGCAAGCTGGAATCGTGGTTCACGGGCGAGCCGATCGACCTGCAGCGCACCTGGCGGCCGTGGACCGAGCTGCCGGACGACCTCAAGGTGGCGGTGATCGCCGCCGAGGACCAGAAGTTCGCCGAGCACTGGGGCTTCGACACGGCCGCGATCCGCGCCGCCCTGGCGCACAACGAGCGCGGCGGCAGCCTGCGCGGCGCCAGCACGCTCAGCCAGCAGGTGGCCAAGAACCTGTTCCTGTGGTCCGGGCGCAGCTGGCTGCGCAAGGGCCTGGAGGCCTGGTTCACCCTGCTGATCGAGACCCTGTGGCCCAAGCAGCGCATCCTCGAGGTCTACCTCAACAGCGCCGAGTGGGGCAACGGCGTGTTCGGCGCCGAGGCGGCGGCGCGCCACCACTTCGGCCGGGGCGCCCCCTACCTGTCGCGCCAGCAGGCCAGCCTGCTCGCCGCCGTGCTGCCCAGCCCGCGCACCTGGAGCGCCGGCCGGCCGAGCGCCTACGTCAGCCGCCGGGCGAACTGGATCCGCCAGCAGATGTGGCAGCTGGGCGGCAGCCACTACCTCCAGCGTCTGTAGCGCGCAGAAACGCGAAAGCCGCACCCGGGGATGCGGCTTTCGCGTTGCGCGGCGCTTGCCGGTCAGGCCAGCAGGCGCCCCTTGAGCTTGGTCATGGCGTTCTTCTCCAGCTGGCGGATGCGCTCGGCGGAGACGTTGTACTTGGCCGCCAGCTCGTGCAGCGTGGCCTTCTCCTCGGCCAGCCAGCGCTGGTGGAGGATGTCGCGGCTGCGCTCGTCGAGACCGTCCAGCGCGTCGTGCAGGCTGGCGTTGGCGCTGTCGCTCCAGTCGGCCTCCTCCAGCTGGCGGGCCGGGTCGTAGCGGTTGTCTTCCAGGTAGTGGGCCGGAGCCTGGAAGGCGGTGTCGTCGTCGGCGTCGCTGGCCGGATCGAAGGCCATGTCCTGACCGGTCAGCCGGCTCTCCATCTCGCGCACTTCGCGCGCCTCGACGCCGAGGCTCTCGGCCACTGCCTCGACCTCGGCGTTGCTCAGCCAGGCCAGGCGCTTCTTCTGGCTGCGCAGGTTGAAGAACAGCTTGCGCTGCGCCTTGGTGGTGGCGACCTTGACGATGCGCCAGTTGCGCAGGATGAACTCGTGGATCTCGGCGCGGATCCAGTGCACGGCGAAGGACACCAGGCGCACGCCCATTTCCGGGTTGAAGCGCTTGACCGCCTTCATCAGGCCGACGTTGCCTTCCTGGATCAGGTCGGCCTGGGCCAGGCCGTAGCCGGAGTAGCTGCGGGCGATGTGCACGACGAAGCGCAGGTGCGCGAGCACCATCTGCCGCGCAGCCTCGAGATCCTGCTCGTAGTACAGACGCCCGGCCAG
Source organism: Pseudomonas sp. OF001 (assembly GCF_904426495.1). Classification (NCBI taxonomy): domain Bacteria; kingdom Pseudomonadati; phylum Pseudomonadota; class Gammaproteobacteria; order Pseudomonadales; family Pseudomonadaceae; genus Pseudomonas; species Pseudomonas sp. OF001. Next base: position 258,955 of record NZ_CAJGBM010000034.1, read on the forward strand.
CTCGCGCTCCTGCTCGGCCGACAGCAACGGGATGCTGTTGACCGAATGCACGTAGGCCTCCAGGTTGGCGCCGGGAGCCAGGGCATAGACAGGCTGCAGAGAGGTGGACATGGACATCCTCCAGGTTACCGAATCGGCTGGTGACTATAGCACTGTGCCGATAAGACTGTGAATGCCCGCGAAAAGTTCCCTTACAAGCCGGAAAACCCTTACAAAACAATAACTTACAACGGAGTAACGACGCTTCGTCTCACTGCGGGGCGAGCTGGCGCAGGTGGCGCGCCACCGCCAGCCAGGCACCGACCCAGCCGAGCAGCAATGCACCGACCAGCAACGACAGGCCGTCCTCGGCCGGCACGCCGCCGAGGGCGAAGTCGCTGTCGTACAGCCCGGCCAGGCCGACCACCGACTGGTTCAGCCAGTTCAGCCCGTACTCCAGCACGCCCCAGGCCAGCAGGCCGGCGCCGATGCCGTAGAAGGCGCCGGTGTACAGGAACGGCCGGCGCACGTAGCCGTCGGTGCCGCCGACCAGCTTGATCACCTCGATCTCGGCGCGGCGGTTCTCGATGTGCAGGCGGATGGTGTTGCCGATCACCAGCAGCAGGGCGAGGATCAGCACCACGGCCAGACCGAAGATGAAGCGCTCGCCGAGGTGGAGGATGGCGCCCAAGCGCTCGACCCACAGCAGGTCGAGCTGCGCCTGCTCGACGCCGGGCAGCTCCGCCAGGCGCGCGCGCAGTGCCTCCAGGCCGGCCTTGTCGACCTCCTGCGGGGTGACCAGCACCACCGCCGGCAGCGGGTTGTCCGGCAGTTCCCTGAGCGCATCGCCGAGGCCGGAGTGCTGCTGCAGCTGCTCGAGCCCCTGCTCGCGGCTGATCCACTCGGCGGCGAGCACGCCGTCCATCCCGGCGATCTGCTCGCGCAGCGCCTGGCCTTCGACGTCGGCCACCTCCAGGTCGAGGAACACCGAGATCTGCGCGGCGCGCTGCCAGGAGCCGCCGAGGCGCTCGACGCTGTCCAGCAGCAGGGACAGGCCCATCGGCAGCGCCAGGGCGATGCCCATCACCAGGCAGGTGAGGAAGCTGCTGAACGGCTGGCGGGCCAGGCGACGCAGGCTGTCGGCCAGGCTGGCGCGATGACTGTCCAGGTAGGCACGCAGCAGGCCACCCCAGTCGGTGGTCTCGGCCTCCTGCAGGCGGCGCTGGCGCTGCTCCGGGGCGCCTTCCTCGGCGCCGCGCGGCAGTTGCTTGCTGGCCCCCATCAGCTGGGCTCTCCGTCGCCGATCAGGCGACCGCGTTGCAGGGTCAGCAGGCGATGGCGCATGCGCGCGATCAGGGCAAGGTCATGGCTGGCGATCAGCACGGTGGTCCCCATACGGTTGATGTCCTCGAACACGCCCATGATCTCGGCCGCCAGGCGCGGGTCGAGGTTGCCGGTGGGCTCGTCGGCGAGCAGCAGGGCCGGCTGGTGCACCACCGCACGGGCGATGCCGACGCGCTGCTGCTGGCCGCTGGACAGGTCGGCGGGCAGCGCCTCGCCCATGTCCTTCAGCGATACCCGCTCCAGCGCCTCGCCGACCCGCTGCTCGATCTCGGCGCGCGGCAGGCCGAGGATCTGCAGCGGCAGGGCGACGTTGTCGAACACGCTGCGGTCGAACAGCAGGTGGTGGTTCTGGAACACCACGCCGATCTGCCGGCGCAGGAAGGGAATCTCGGAATTGCCGATGGCCCCGATGTCCTGGCCGGCCAGCAGCAGCTTGCCGCTGGTCGGCCGCTCCAGCGCCAGCAGCAGGCGCAGCAGGGTGCTCTTGCCGGCCCCCGAGTGCCCGGTAACGAAGAGGAACTCGCCGCGCCGGGCGCGGAAGCTCAGTTCGTGCAGGCCGACGTGGCCGTTGGGATACCGCTTGCCCACCTGCTCGAAACGGATCATGCGCTCTCCTGTCCTGCGAACAGCGCCTTGACGAAGGCCTCGGCCTCGAACGGGCGCAGGTCGTCGATGCCCTCGCCGACGCCGACGTAGCGGATCGGCAGCGCCATCTGCTTGGCCAGGGCGAAGATCACCCCGCCCTTGGCGGTGCCGTCCAGCTTGGTCAGCGCCAGGCCACTGAGGCTGACCGCCTGGTGGAACAGGCGCGCCTGGCTGAGGGCGTTCTGTCCGGTGCCGGCATCCAGCACCAGCAGGGTCTCGTGCGGCGCGCTCTCGTCGAGCTTGCCGATCACCCGACGGACCTTCTTCAGCTCCTCCATCAGGTTGTCCTTGGTGTGCAGGCGGCCGGCGGTGTCGGCGATCAGCACGTCGATGCCGCGCGCCTGGGCGGCCTGCACCGCGTCGAAGATCACCGAGGCGGAATCGGCGCCGGTGTGCTGGGCGATCACCGGGATGCCGTTGCGCTCGCCCCACACCTGCAGCTGCTCGACGGCGGCGGCGCGGAAGGTGTCGCCGGCGGCGAGCATGACCTTCTTGCCCTCGTCCTGCAGCTTCTTGGCCAGCTTGCCGATGGTGGTGGTCTTGCCGGCGCCGTTCACGCCGACCACCAGGATCACGTAGGGCTTGCTGCCGGCCTCGATCGCCAGCGGCTGCTCGACCGGGCGCAGGATGGCGGCCAGCTCCTCCTGCAGCGCCTGGTACAGCGCGTCGCTGTCGGCCAGCTCCTTGCGCGACACGCGCCTGGTCAGGCTCTGCATGATCGCGCTGGTCGCCTCGACGCCGACGTCGGCGGTCAGCAGGCGGGTCTCCAGCTCGTCGAGCAGGTCGTCGTCGATGGCCTTCTTGCCGAGGAACAGGCTGGCCATGCCCTCGCCGATGCTGGCGCTGGTCTTGGCCAGGCCCTGCTTGAGACGGGCGAAGAAGCCGAGCTTGGCAGGCTTCTCCGCGGCCACCGGGGCCGCGGCCACGGGCTCCGCCAGCGGCTCGGGCCTGGCAGCGGGTGCCGGCGGCGGCACGGCAACCGGGGCGGACGGGGCGGCGACCGGGGCTTCGGCCTGGACCGGAGCCACGCTGGGGGAAGCGGCCGGCTCGGCTGCGGTCACTGCCGGTGCGGGCTCGGCCGCCGGCACCGCCCCCGACGGCTCAGCTGCAGCCGGCTCGACTTCGGCCACCGGCTGCTCGACGGCCTCAGGTTGCGCCTTCTTGCGGAACCAGCCGAACAGGCCTTTCTTTTCTCCGGCATCCGGAGTCTTCTTGTCGTCTTTGGAACCAAACATGGACGGCTTGCATCTCAAGTGGGCGGCTGCGCACTGACGTGGCCGCCAGGAAATCGGTTGGGTATCCTAGCACCTCCTCGCCCGCCGGCGCCAAAACCGGCCGGCAGTCTGACAGGTCACTGATGATGAACGCATTCACACGCCGCCTAGCCGGCTTGTTGCTGGTTGCCCTGGGCCTGCCGCCGGCCGCCCAGGCCGCCGTGCCGCAGCCGACCCACCAGTTCCGCCTGGACAACGGCCTGACCGTGATCGTGCGCGAGGACCACCGCGCCCCGGTGGTGGTGTCCCAGCTGTGGTACCAGGTCGGCTCCAGCTACGAGCGCCCCGGTTTCACCGGCCTGTCCCACGCCCTCGAGCACATGATGTTCAAGGGCAGCAGCAAGCTCGGCCCCGGCGAATCCTCGCGCATCCTGCGCGAGCTGGGCGCCGAGGAGAACGCCTTCACCAGCGACGACTACACCGCCTACTACCAGGTACTGGCGCGCGACCGCCTGGAAGTCGCCCTGGAAATGGAAGCCGACCGCCTGGCTGGCCTGCGCCTGCCCGCCGACGAGTTCGCCCGCGAGATCGAGGTGATCAAGGAGGAGCGCCGCCTGCGCACCGAGGACAACCCCGCCTCGCTGGCCTTCGAGCGCTTCAAGACCGCCGCCTACCCGGCCACCGGCTACCGCAACCCGACCATCGGCTGGATGAGCGATCTCGAGCGCATGTCGGTGGACGACCTGCGCGCCTGGCACAACGACTGGTACAGCCCGAACAACGCCACCCTGGTGGTGGTCGGCGACGTCACCGCCGACGAGGTGAAGACCCTCGCCCAGCGCCACTTCGCCGCCATCCCGGCACGCCCGCTGCCGGCCGCCAAGGCACCGCTGGAACTGCCGGCCCTCGGCGAGCGGCGCCTGACCCTGCGGGTCAAGACCCAGCTGCCCAGCCTGCTGATGGGCTTCAACGTGCCGGGCCTGGCCAGCAGCGACAACCCGCGCGAGGTGCATGCCCTGCGCCTGATCGCCGCGCTGCTCGACGGCGGCTACAGCGCGCGCCTGTCCAGCCGCCTGGAGCGCGAGCAGGAACTGGTGACCGGCGCCTCGGCCTGGTACAACCCCTTCACCCGCGGCGACAGCCTGTTCGTGCTGTCGGCGCGGCCCAACGTGCAGCAGGGCAAGACCCTCGAACAGGTCGAGGCCGGTCTGTGGCAGGAGCTGGAGACCCTCAAGACCCAGGCGCCGAGCGCCGAGGAACTGGCACGCGTGCAGGCCCAGGTGATCGCCGGCCTGGTCTACGAGCGCGACTCCATCGCCAGCCAGGCCACCAGCATCGGCCAGCTGCAGACCGTCCGCCTGTCCTGGCAACTGCTCGACCAGGATCTCGAAGCCCTCAGGGCGGTCACCCCCGCCGATATCCAGGCCGCCGCGCGGCGCCTGTTCCAGCGCGAACGACTGACCCTGGCCCAGGTGCTGCCGCTGGAGCAGGCCAAGGAGACCCGCCATGAATAAGCGCCACCTACTGCTGATAGTCGCACTGCTCGGCCTGCTCGGCCTGCTCCTGCTGATCAGCCGCCCGGCGGCCGGACCGGACAGCCCGGCCCCGGCGACGCCCGCCACCGGCAGCGCGCCGGCCGCGGCACCGGCGATCGCCTCGCTGGCCAAGCTCAACGGCCAGGCGCCGGCGCGCCGCGCCCTGGACATCCAGCGCTGGAACACCGCCGAGGGCGCCCGCGTGCTGTTCGTCGAGGCCCGCGAACTGCCGATGTTCGACCTGCGCCTGACCTTCGCCGCCGGCAGCAGCCAGGACGGCGAGCATCCCGGCCTGGCCATGCTGACCAACGCCATGCTCAACGAGGGCATCGAGGGCCAGGACACCACCGCCATCGCCGCCGGCTTCGAGGGCCTCGGCGCCGAGTTCGGCAACGGCGCCTATCGCGACATGGCGGTGGCCTCGCTGCGCAGCCTGTCCGCCGCCGAGCAGCGCGAGCCGGCGCTGGCCCTGTTCGCCCGGGTGGTCGGCGCGCCGACCTTCCCGGAAGGCGCCCTGGCGCGGCTGAAGAACCAGATCCTCGCCGGACTCGAGCAGCAGAAGCAGAACCCCGGCAAGCTGGCCAGCATCGCCCTGTTCCAGCAGCTGTACGGTGCGCACCCCTACGCCCGGCCGAGCGACGGCACCCTGGAGAGCATTCCCGCCCTCGACCGCGCGCAGCTGGCCGCCTTCCACGCCCGCGCCTACGCCGCCGGCAACGCGGTGATCGCCCTGGTCGGCGACCTCTCCCGCGCCGAGGCCGAAGCGATCGCCGCCCGGCTGTCCGCCGCCCTGCCCAAGGGGCCGGCGCTGCCGCCGCCGCCCGCGCCCGCGGCGCCCGCGGCCAAGCGCCAGCACATCGAGTTCCCCTCGCAGCAGACCCACCTGATGCTCGCCCAGCTCGGCATCGACCGCCGCAACCCGGATCACGCCGCGCTCTACGTCGGCAACCAGATCCTCGGCGGCGGCGGCTTCGGCACCCGGCTGATGGAGGAGGTGCGCGAGAAGCGCGGCCTGACCTACGGCATCTACTCCGGCTTCACCCCGATGCAGGTGGCCGGGCCGTTCATGATCAACGTGCAGACCCGCGCCGAACTGAGCGAGGCCACCCTCGAGCTGGTGCGCTCGCTGGTGCGCGACTTCGTCGCCCAGGGGCCGACCGAGGAGGAACTCAAGCAGGCCAAGCGCGAGCTGGCCGGCAGTTTCCCGCTGTCCACGGCCAGCAACGCCGACATCGTCGGCCAACTGGCCGCCATCGGCTTCTACGACCTGCCGAGCACCCAGCTGGAAGACTTCATGAACCAGGTGCAGCAGCTCAGCGTGGAGCAGGTGCGCGCGGCCATGGCCCGCCACCTCGATGCCGATGCCTTCGTGGTGGTCTCCAGCGGCCCCACCGTCGCGCAGCAGCCGCTGCCGCCTCCCGTCGAACGTCCCGCCGCGCAGAATGCCGGCGTACCGGAGCACTGATGGCCCGTCCCAGCACCAAGCCCGCCCGCAAGCCCTCCGCCAGCCAGCCCCAGGGGCAGGGCCAGCTGCGCATCATCGGCGGCGAGTGGCGCTCGCGGCGCCTGAGCTTCCCCGACGCTCCCGGCCTGCGGCCGACGCCGGATCGCGTGCGCGAGACCCTGTTCAACTGGCTGGCGCCCTACGTGGAAGGCGCCCGCGTGCTCGACCCCTTCGCCGGCAGCGGCGCCCTGCTGCTGGAGGCCCTGTCGCGCGGCGCCAGCCGCGGCCTGGCGCTGGAGCTCAACCCGGCCGCCGCCAGCGCCCTGCGCGGCAACCTCGAGCTGCTGCGCGCCGGCAACGCCGAGGTGCGCCAGGCCGATGCCCTGCAGCACCTGCAGGGCGCGAGCACCGAGCCCTTCGATCTGGTGTTCCTCGATCCGCCATTCCACAGGGACCTGCTCGCCCCCGCCTGCGCCCAGCTGGAGGGCCGCGGCTGGCTGGCGGCCGACGCCTGGATCTACACGGAAAGCGAGAGCGCGCCCTCGACCCTCGGCCTGCCGGGCAACTGGCGCCTGCACCGCGAGAAGCACACCGGCCAGGTGCACTACGCCCTGTGGCAGCGCCAGCCAGCGACGTCGGACTGACTCCCGCGGCGAAAAACCGTCGATTTCGTCACACAGCAAACTGTCGACCCCATCACACTGCTGCAAAACCGACAAGCCGAACGGTATCCTAGGCACCGTCGTCCGCCCGCCTCCCTGCCCTCCCGCGGCGGACAAGGAGCCCCATGCCCGCCCCCCGCGATGCCACGTCCGGCCGCTGCCAACGCCGCTGCCAGCTGCTGCTGTGCGGCCTGCTGACCCTGACCGGCCTGGCCCTGACCGCGCTGCTCACCCGCCAGCTGTGGCACGACAGTCAGGCCCTGCACCGCCAGCAGTTCGAGCACCAGGCCGAGGAGCACTTCAACCGCCTGGAGGAACGCCTGCAGGTGCGCCAGCGCGACCTCGACAGCGTGCGCCGCTTCTTCGAAAGCTCGGGCGAAGTGACCCGCAGCGAGTTCGAGCAGTTCGTCCGTCCGCTGCTGGACGACCATCTGGTGCTGTCCTGGGCGCCGCTGCTGCCGATCGACGCCGAGCGGCGCGAGGAGCAGCTGGAAGCCTTCGCCCGCCGCGCCGAAACCCAGGTCGGCAGCCGCTTCCAGCTGCGCGAGGCCGATGCCGCCGGCCAGCTGCATCCGCTGCAGCCCCGCGAGCGCTACCTCCCGCTGCTGTTCAGCCTGTCGCGCAGCGTCAGCGATCTGCCGCTGGGCCAGGACATGGCCTCGCCCGGCCCCCGCGGCGAAGCCCTGGAGCAGGCCCTGCGCGACGACCGCATCAGCCGCAGCGCCATCCTGCGCTTCACCAGCGGCGCCGAAAGCGACCGCCTCGGCCTGCTGCTGGTCGCCCCGGTACGCGACGCCGCCATCCTCCAGCACGCCGGACGGAACGAAGCGCCGCTGCGCGGCGCACTGTTCAGCTCGATCAGCCTGCACCAGCTGCTGGAGAAAGGGCAGACCGTACAGACCCTGAACAACCTGGCCCTGGAGCTGCACGACCTCGGCCAGCCCGGCAGCGCACCGCTGTACCGCCTGGGCACCCCGGCGCCCGACAGCGCGCTGCAGGCCAGCCGCGACCTGCACGCCGCGCGCCACCACTACCGCCTGGTGATCCGCCCCACCGCCAGCTTCCTGGCCCAGCACCCGCTCCTGCCCGTCTGGAGCGTCGCCGTGCCGGGCGTGGCGCTCAGCCTGCTGCTCGGCACCCTGCTGTTCGTCCTGCTCAGCCAGCGCCAGCGCGCCCTGGCGCTGGTCGAGCGGCGCACCACCGAGCTGCAGGAAAGCCGCGAGGCGCTGCGCATCAGCGAGGAACGCTGGACCCTGGCCCTCGACGGCATCGGCGACGGGGTGTGGGACTGGGACCTGATCCGCGACCGCATCTACTTCTCGCCGATGTGGAAGTCCCTGCTCGGCCACGCCGAGGACGAGATCGGCGACACGCCCGAGGAATGGCGCGGCCGCCTGCACCCGGAAGACGCCGCGCGCTGCCAGCAGACCCTGCACGAGCACCTGGCCGGGCGCACGCCGATGTACCGCTGCGAGAAGCGCCTGCGCTGCAAGGACGGCAGCTGGCTGTGGCTGCTGGCGCGCGGCAAGGTGGTCGAACGCCTGCCCGACGGCCAGCCTGCACGGATCATCGGCACCCACGTCGACATCTCGGTACGCAAGGCGCTGGAGCTGGAGCTGCGCCAGAGCCACGCGCGCCTGCAGGGGCTGCTCGAGGCCGCCACCCAGGTGGCGATCATCGGCGTCACCGCCGACGGCCGCATCCGCACCTTCAACGCCGGCGCCGAACGCCTGCTGGGCCACGAGCGCGGCAGCCTGCACGGCCAGCTCCTCGACCCGCTGCTCGACGCCCCGCGACTGGCCGCTGCCGCCGGCCTGGCGGAGGTACCCGACAACGCCCCGGCGCTGCTCGCCGCCCTGCTCGCGCCCCGCCAGCACCGCGAGCTGGACACCGTGCTGCTGCACCGCAACCGCGAGCCGCTGCACGTCACCCTGATGCTGTCGGCCATCCTCGAGGCCGACGGCCAGCTCGGCGGCTACCTGCTGATCGCCCTCGACATCGGCGAGCGCCTGCGCACCCGCCAGGCCCTGGAGGAGCGCAGCCGGCTGCTGGAGAAACTCGGCGCGCAGATCCCCGGCACCATCTACCAGTACCGCCTGTACCCCGACGGCCGCAGCTGCTTCCCCTACGCCAGCGCCGGCATCCGCGAGGTCTACGAGGTCACGCCGGAGGAGGTACGCAGCGAGGCCGGCCCGGCGATCCAGCGCATCCACCCCGAGGACCGCGAGCGGGTCATCGACTCGATCCGCCAGTCGGCACTGACCCTCACCCGCTGGCAGCAGGACTACCGCGTGCAGCTGCCGCAGCGCGGCCAGCGCTGGCTGCACGGCGAGGCGATGCCGGAGCCGCTGGCCGACGGTTCGGTGCTCTGGCACGGTTTCATCACCGACATCAGCAGCCTCAAGCAGGTGGAGGAAGAGCTGCGCACCCTGACCATCACCGACCCGCTGACCGGCATCCACAACCGTCGCTACTTCCTCGAGCAGCTCGCCGGCGAGCTGGAACGGCGCAGCCGCACCCAGCGCCCGCTCAGCCTGATCATGCTGGACATCGACCATTTCAAGTGGATCAACGACGGCTTCGGCCACGACGCCGGCGATCGCGTGCTCCAGGAACTGTGCCGGCGCATCGGCGCGCGCCTGCGGCGCATCGACAGCCTCTGCCGCCTGGGCGGCGAGGAGTTCATCGTCATCTGCCCGGAGACCGACGCCGACCAGGCGAGCCACCTGGCCGAGAGCCTGCGCCGGCTGCTGCAGGACAGCCCCTTCGCCGAAGTCGGCCGGGTCACCGCCAGTTTCGGGGTCAGCAGCGCGCGCCCCGGCGACAGCCGCGAGAGCCTGCTGCAGCGCGCCGACCAGGCGCTGTATGCGGCCAAGAACGGCGGTCGCAACCGGGTGTGCAGCGAGGCCGAGGCGGTGCCCGCCTGAGCCGGCTTCAGGTTCGGCTTGGCCGCCCGGTGGGCGCTGCGCTACCATCCGGGCCTCCGACGCTCCCTGCCAACAGGACAACAGGATGAACCGAGCGCTTTACCCGGGCACTTTCGACCCCATCACCAAAGGTCACAGCGACCTGCTCGAGCGCGCCGCGCGGCTGTTCGACGAGGTGATCATCGCCGTGGCGGCCAGCCCGAAGAAGAACCCGCTGTTCAGCCTGGACAAGCGCGTCGAGCTGGCCGAGGCAGTCAGCGCCCATCTACCCAACGTGCGGGTGATCGGCTTCTCCAACCTGCTCGCCCAGTTCGCCCAGCAGCAACAGGCCAACATCCTGATCCGCGGCCTGCGCGCGGTGTCGGACTTCGAGTACGAGTTCCAGCTGGCCAACATGAACCGCCAGCTGGCGCCGCAGGTGGAGAGCCTGTTCCTCACCCCCTCGGAACAGTACTCCTACATCTCTTCGACCCTGGTGCGGGAAATCGCCGCGCTCGGCGGCGACATCGGCAAGTTCGTCCACCCGGTGGTCGCCCAGGCCCTGCGCGAGCGCTTCGCCGGCTGACGCGGCGGGTGCGGCGCGCCGGCGCTTGCGGCACAATAAAGATCGTTGACTGTACCTGCTCCTGGAGTTGCCCCATGTCCCTTATGATCACCGACGACTGCATCAACTGCGACGTCTGCGAACCGGAGTGCCCGAACGGCGCCATTTCCCAAGGGGAGGAGATCTACGAGATCGACCCCAACCTGTGCACCGAATGCGTCGGCCACTACGACGAACCGCAGTGCCAGCAGGTCTGCCCGGTGGACTGCATCCCGCTCGACCCCAACCACGCGGAAACCCGCGACGAGCTGATGCAGAAGTACCTGATCATCAGCGGCAAGGCCTGATCCACCGCCCCCCGCTGTCGACCGACGCCGGCCCCTGTGGGCCGGCGTTTTCATTTGCTCTCCAGCTGGATCAGCGGCTCGTCGCTCTCGCTGCGGAACGGCAGCTGCGGCATCACCTCGCGGCCGTCGCCGAGGCCGAGCAGCAGCACGTTGCGCAGGCTCTGGCCGATGCGGCTGGCGTAGCCCAGGTCGTTCATCAGCGAACTGGCGCGCAGGCCGTCCAGGCGCTGCTCGCGCACCGCGGCGAACAGCCGCTCGCGGAAGGCCGTGTCGAAGCTCGCCGCCTGGCTGTCGAACAGATCCAGGCGCGAGCGCAGGGCCTCGGCCGGCAGATCGAGCAGGCTGATCGCGCGCATCTCGCGCAGCACCCAGAGCAGGTGGCGGCGCAGGTCGGCGTAGGCCGCGCTGACCGCCGGCTCGCCGTTGACCAGCAGGCGGCTGAGGTTCTTCTGCAGGTGCTTGGCGTCCTTCACCGCATCCACCAGCTGCAGCGCCACCAGTTGGCTGGCGATCCAGGCGCGGTTGTGCGCTTCGTCCAGGCTGGCCTCCAGGCGGCCCATGTAGCTCAGCAGGTCGGCATACACGCCCTTGATGTGGCGCTGGTAGAGCTGCTCGGCATCCAGCGCATGCCCGGCCATCTGCGCCGAACTGCGCAACACCGTGTCGTCGATCTGCCGGCTGTTCAGTTGGTCGACCGGCAGGTACAGGGCGTGGCAGATCACTTCCAGGCTCAGGCGCGCCAGGTGCTGCAGCTCGCGGGCCACCGCCTGCACCGCGGCCCCCGCCGAGCCCAGGGCGTTCTCGTCCAGATAGCGGGCGCGGGTCTGCGGCAGCGCCTGCGGGGCCTGGCCGTTGCCCACCTCGGCGATCAGCACGTGCGGCTCGGCCGGCTCGGGCAGCAGGCGCTCCAGCCAGAGCGCCAGGCGGCCGTGCCAGGGTATGAACAGCAGCAGGCCCAGGCCGTTGAACAGGCTGTGGAACAGCGCCAGCTCGAGCAGCGCATTGCCGGCGAAGCCCAGGCGCTCCGCCAGCAGCAGTACCAGCGCCGTCAGCGGCTGCAGGAACAGCAGGGCGAGCAGCGCGAGCGACCAGTTGAAGATCACGTTGGCCAGCGCCAGCCGCTGGCCGGCGCGGGCGCCGCCCAGCGAACCGATGACTGCGGTCAGCACGCCGCCGACATTGGTGCCGATGGCCAGGGCGAAGCCCTGGCTGGAGTCGATCTGCCCCGAGGCCAGCGCGGTCAGCACCAGCATCAGGCTGGCGTGGCTGGACTGCACCACCGCGGTGACCAGCGCGCCGATGCCGGTGAACAGCAGGATGCCGAGCACGCCCTCCACCTTGAAGCGGGCCGGATCGAACATGGCGGTGGCATCGCTGAAGCCGCCCTTCATCAGGTCGATGCCGAGGAACAGGAAGCACACGCCCAGCAGCACCCGCCCGGCACCCCTGGATCTCGGCCCGTTGAAACCGAGCAGGATGCCGAACACCGCCAGCGGCAGGGCCAGGCTGCCGAGGCTGGCGCTCTGTCCGATCATCGCCAGCAGCCAGATGCCGCTGGTAGTGCCCAGGTTGGCGCCGAAGACGATGCACAGGCCGGCCGCCAGGCCGATCAGCCCGGTGCCGAGGAAGGCGATGGCCAGCAGCGACACCAGGGTGCTCGACTGCACCATGACGGTGGCGAAGATGCCGAAGCCGAGGCTTTTCCAGGCGCGGTCGGTGGCCTTGCCGAGGATGCGCTCCAGCTCGCTGCCGGCCAGCTGGCGCAGCCCTTCCTCCAGGCACTGCATGCCGAACAGGAACAGCGCCAGGCCGCCGGCCAGGCGAGTCCACCCCGGGCTGAACCAGAACGACACGGCCAGCGCCGCCACCAGCAGCCACAGCGCGGCTGCGTTGAGCTTGTTGTTCTTGTTGATGGACAAGGCTTCTCCCGGGAATCGGCTTGCCGAAGGCGGCATGCTCGGCGAACGGGGGGCGGCAGGCGCCCCGAGACCGGCCAATGACGGCCGTCGGGCATTCTGCCCGAAATGCGCGGGGAAAGGGGGCGGGGGGGAGAGCGAACGGGCGCCCGGCAGGCGCCCGCGACCAGCTTAGCGGGCGTACTGCTCGTCCGCGGCCCAGGAGCTGGTGCAGCCCAGGCAGCGCACGAAGGCCTCGCGGCCCGGCTCGATCACCAACGCCTGGCCGGCTTCCTCGACGTTGCCGCCCAGCGCCGAGAACGGTAGCGTCACCACGAAGACTCCCGCACCGATCACCGTGCCGGCGATCAGCAGCGGACGGGCGATCAGCAGGTCGCCGACCATGGAGAAGGCCTTGGGCGCCTCCACGGTGTAGTGCGGGTCGCCGCTGACATTGTCCTGGGTAGCTGACGCGGACAGCGGGAGGGCGGCCAGTCCGGTGGTCAGGATCAGGCCTAGGGCGGTGGAACGGAACAGTTTCATGCGCAGGGTCCTTTTGCCGCGTTGCACGTGGGGATAACTATACCAGCCAATCGTCCGGCGCCAGCGTGAACGCCGTCAATCGCCCGTACCAGGACCGCAAGCGGCGCTCAGCTCTGGCAGCGCGGACAGTACACGCTGGCACGCTGGCCGAGCTTGACCTCGCGCAGGGTGGCGCCGCAGACCTTGCAGAATTCGCCGCCGCGGCCATAGGCCAGCAGCGTCTGCTGGAAGTAGCCGGGCTTGCCGTCGCCGCCGACGAAATCGCGCAGGGTGGTGCCGCCGCAGTCGATGGCCTGGGCGAGGATGCGCTTGATCTCTTCCGCCAGCTTCAGGTAGCGCGCCCGCGAGATCGAGCCGGCCGCGCGGCGCGGATCGATGCCGGCGGCGAACAGCGCCTCGCTGGCGTAGATGTTGCCGACACCGACCACCACCGCGTTATCCATGATGAACGGCTTGACCGCCATCGAACGCCCACGCGACAGCCGGTACAGACGCTCGCCGTCGAACTCGTCGCCCAGCGGCTCCGGGCCAAGCTTGCGCAGCAGCTCGTGATTCAGCGGGTCGAGGCTCCACAGCAGCGCGCCGAAGCGCCGCGGGTCGGTGTAGCGCAGCGCCAGGCCCGAATCCAGCTCGATGTCGACGTGCTCGTGCTTTTCCGCCGGCAGGCCGGCCTCGATCAGGCGCAGGCTGCCGGACATGCCCAGGTGGCCGATCAGGGTGCCGCACTCGGCCTCGATCAGCAGGTACTTGGCCCGCCGGCCGACCCGCTCGATGCGCTGGCCGGACAGGCGCACGTCGAGATCCTCGGGAATCGGCCAGCGCAGGCGCCGCTCGCGGACGATCACGCGGGTCACGCGGTGGCCTTCCAGGTGCGGGGCGATGCCGCGGCGGGTGGTTTCGACTTCGGGCAGTTCTGGCATGGCGGCTGACACGGGCAAAACAGGGGGCGCCAACATAGCAGGATTGCCGGCCCCGCTCACCCTCGCGCGCCCGCCGGCAGGCGCCTGAAGCCCTGCCTTCCGCTATACTCCGCGCTTTTTGCGAGAGTGCCCCATGTCCCTGCCCAGCCTGCGACTGAAAGCCAACGCCGAGCGCCGCCTGCGCGCCGGCCACCTGTGGGTCTACAGCAACGAGGTGGACGTGGCGGCCACCCCGCTCAGCCTGTTCCAGCCGGGCGACCAAGCCATCCTCGAGATGGCGGGCGGCAAGCCGCTGGGCATAGTCGCGATCAGCCCGCAGAACCTGATCTGCGCCCGGCTGATCTCCCGCGACACCAAGCACGTGCTGGACAAGTCGCTGCTGGTGCACCGCATCAACGTCGCCCTGTCCCTGCGCGAGCGCCTGTTCGACGCGCCCTGCTACCGCCTGGTGTACGGCGACTCCGACCTGCTGCCGGGCCTGGTGGTCGACCGCTTCGGCGACCACCTGGTGGTGCAGCTGGCCTCGGCGACCATGGAGCGCCACAAGGACGCCGTGGTCGAGGCGCTGGTGCAGGTGCTCAAGCCGGCCGGCATCCTGTTCAAGAACGACTCCAGCGCCCGCGACGCCGAGGGCCTGCAACGCTACGTGGAAACCGCCTTCGGCGTGATGCCGGAGTGGGTGGCCCTGGAGGAGAACGGCGTGAAGTTCGAGGCGCCGGTGCAGGGCGGCCAGAAGACCGGCTGGTTCTATGATCACCGCCTCAACCGCGCGCGCCTGGCGCCCTACGTCAAGGGCAAGCGCGTGCTCGACCTGTTCAGCTACGTCGGCGGCTGGGGCGTGCAGGCCGCGGTGTTCGGCGCCTCCGAGGTGATGTGCGTGGACGGCTCGGCGCTGGCGCTGGACGGCGTCGAGCGTAACGCCGCGCTGAATGGCGTGGGCGAGAAGATGGCCTGCGTCGAGGGCGACGTGTTCGAGGCGCTCAAGGAGCTGAAGGCCGCCGAGGAGCGCTTCGACGTGATCGTCGCCGACCCGCCCGCCTTCATCAAGCGCAAGAAGGACCTGAAGAACGGCGAGGCCGCCTACCGCCGCCTCAACGAACAGGCCATGCGCCTGCTGAGCAAGGACGGCATCCTGGTCAGCGCCAGCTGCTCGATGCACCTGCCCGAGGACGACCTGCAGAACATCCTGCTGCAGAGCGCCCGCCACCTCGACCGCCACATCCAGCTGCTCGAGCGCGGCAGCCAGGGCCCGGACCACCCGGTGCACCCGGCGATCAACGAGACCCGCTACATCAAGAGCCTGACCTGCCGCATCCTGCCGAACTGAGGCGGCATCCTTCTGGTGCGCACGGCGCACCCTACGCCCGGGCCTGCGTAGGGTGCGCCGTGCGCACCCCATCCGCCCCGCTGCACCCGCCCGCCAATCGCTGGTATTCTGGAAAGCTCAGTATCCGCCTGCATTCCGGGAACCCGCCATGCCTGACTATCGCTCGAAAACCTCCACCTTCGGCCGCAACATGGCCGGCGCCCGCGCGCTGTGGCGCGCCACCGGGATGAAGGACGAGGACTTCAAGAAGCCGATCATCGCCGTCGCCAACTCCTTCACCCAGTTCGTGCCCGGCCACGTGCACCTGAAGGACCTCGGCCAGCTGGTCGCCCGCGAGATCGAGAAGGCCGGCGGCGTGGCCAAGGAATTCGACACCATCGCCGTCGACGACGGCATCGCCATGGGCCACGACGGCATGCTCTATTCGCTGCCGAGCCGCGAGATCATCGCCGACTCCGTCGAGTACATGGTCAACGCCCACTGCGCCGACGCCCTGGTGTGCATCTCCAACTGCGACAAGATCACCCCCGGCATGCTGATGGCCGCCCTGCGCCTGAACATCCCGGTGGTGTTCGTCTCCGGCGGCCCGATGGAGGCCGGCAAGACCAAGCTGGCCAGCCACGGCCTCGACCTGGTCGACGCCATGGTCGCCGCCGCCGACGACTCCTGCTCCGACGAGACCGTCGCCGAGTACGAGCGCAGCGCCTGCCCGACCTGCGGCAGCTGCTCGGGCATGTTCACCGCCAACTCGATGAACTGCCTGACCGAGGCCCTCGGCCTCTCCCTGCCGGGCAACGGCACCACCCTGGCCACCCACGCCGACCGCGAGCAGCTGTTCCTCAAGGCCGGCCGCCTGATCGTCGAGCTGTGCCAGCGCTACTACGGCGAGAGCGACGAGTCGGTGCTGCCGCGCTCGATCGCCAGCTTCAAGGCGTTCGAGAACGCCATGACCCTGGACATCGCCATGGGCGGCTCGACCAACACCATCCTGCACCTCTTGGCCGCCGCCCAGGAGGCCGAGGTCGACTTCAACCTGCGCCACATCGACCAACTGTCGCGTCGCGTGCCGCAGCTGTGCAAGGTCGCGCCGAACATCCAGAAGTACCACATGGAAGACGTGCACCGCGCCGGCGGCATCATCAGCATCCTCGGTGAGCTGGCCCGCGGCGGCCTGCTGCACACCGACGTGCCGACCGTGCACAGCCCGACCATGGCCGACGCCATCGCCGCCTGGGACATCACCCAGACCAGCGACGAAGCCGTGCACACCTTCTTCAAGGCGGGCCCTGCCGGCATCCCGTCGCAGACCGCATTCAGCCAGAGCACCCGCTGGCCGAGCCTGGACACCGACCGCTTCGAGGGCTGCATCCGCAGCGTGGCGAACGCCTACTCCCAGGAAGGCGGCCTGGCCGTGCTGTACGGCAACATCGCCCTGGACGGCTGCGTGGTGAAGACCGCCGGCGTCGACGAATCCATCCACGTGTTCGAAGGCCGCGCGCGCATCTACGAGAGCCAGGACGCCGCGGTGAAGGGCATCCTCGCCGACGAGATCCAGCCGGGCGACATCGTGGTGATCCGCTACGAAGGCCCGAAGGGCGGTCCGGGCATGCAGGAAATGCTCTACCCGACCTCGTACCTGAAGTCCAAGGGCCTGGGCAAGCAGTGCGCCCTGCTCACCGACGGCCGCTTCTCCGGCGGCACCTCGGGCCTGTCGATCGGCCACGTCTCGCCGGAAGCCGCCTCGGGCGGCGCCATCGGCCTGGTCGAGGAAGGCGACAAGATCCTCATCGACATCCCCAACCGCAGCATCAGTCTGCTGGTCGGCGACGACGAACTGAAGGCCCGCCGCCTGCATCAGGACCACAAGGGCTGGAAGCCGGCCGCGCCGCGCGCGCGCAAGGTCAGCACCGCGCTGAAGGCCTACGCCCTGCTCGCCACCAGCGCCGACAAGGGCGCGGTGCGCAACAAGGCGCTGCTGGAGGACTGATCCCTTCCGCCGCTCGAACGACAGGCGCCCCGCAATTGCGGGGCGTCTGCTTTTCCGCCAGCGGAAAACTCGCGGCGCGATTTTCCACCACTCCCGGCGCGCCCACGCATGAAAAGACCTGCGCTCGTCTCTACTCTACGACCTGCCAGCGCCGTCCGTCCGACGGATTGGCCTTTGCCCGGTTTCGACCTTCACTAGTGAGCGGGGGACCATCCATCACGTGAGGGTACCGACATGCTCATCCGCACCCTGGCCCTGCTGCTGGCGCTCTGCGCGCCGCTGGCCTGGAACCAAGCCACGGCGGCTCCTGCTGCCGCCCAGGCCGAACAGCCGAACGCCGCCCTGACCACCCGCCTGGCTCTGCGCGACCTGTGGGTCGAGCACATCTTCTGGGTAAGGAACTACGCGCTGGCCAACCAGAACGGCAAGTTCGCCCAGGCCGAGACCGCGGCCAAGGAAGTGGTGGCCAACGCCACGGCGATCGCCAACAGCCTGCAACCGCTATACGGCCAACCGGCCGCTGAGCAGATGCTCAAGCTGCTGGCCGGCCACTGGGGGGCGATCAAGGACTACAGCGACGCCAGCGTGGCCAAGGATGCGGCCAAGCAGAAGGCGGCCACGGACACCCTGGTCAGCAACGCCAAGGCCATCGCCGCCTTCCTGGCCAAGGCCAACCCCTATCTGCCGGAGGACACCCTGGTGACTCTGCTCAGCGCCCATGGCGGGCACCACATCGCGCAGATCGACCAGTTCGCCAAGATGGACTACGCCGGCGAAGCGAAGACCTGGCACGCCATGCGCGAACACATCCTCGGCATCGCCGACGCGCTGGCCGGTGCGTTGGTCAAGCAGTTCCCCGACAAGTTCTGAGTCTCGCGTCGTGCACGGGGCGCCGCTGGCGCCCCGTGTGCAATCGGCAGTGCACCTTCGCGCCGGCAGCGCCGGCCAGGACGCGGCGCAGGCGTGCCCGCTCAGGGCGCCAGGTACGACGAGCGGGTCAGCCCTAGGCGCAGGGCGTCGAGGAAGCGTGCGCGCTCGGCGGCGGACAGGCTGGCCACGGCGACCTTCTCGCGGTACAGCGACATCAGCTCGGCCGGCTCCAGGTGCACGTAGCGCAGCAGGTCCTCGATGGTGTCGTGGGTCTCGATGCCGGCGTGGAACACGCTGCCGTCCGGGCGCTGGTAGACGTTCACCGAGTCGGTGTCGCCGAACAGGTTGTGCATGTCGCCGAGGATCTCCTGGTAGGCGCCGACCAGGAACACGCCGAGCAGGTAGTCCTCGCCCTCGCGCAGCGCATGCACCGGCAGGCTGGTCTCGATGCTCTGCTCGTCGACGTACTGGCGGATTTTGCCGTCGGAGTCGCAGGTCAGGTCCTGCAGCACCGCGCGGCGGGTCGGCTGCTCGTCGAGGCGCTGCAGCGGCGCGATCGGCAGGATCTGCTCGATGGCCCAGGTGTCGGGCAGGCTCTGGAACACCGAGAAGTTGCAGATGTACTTGTCGGCCAGCTTGTCGTTGAGCTCGTCGATCAGTTGGCGGTGCGAGCGCTGGCGCGCCTGCAGCTGGTCGTACAGGCGCCGGCAGATGGCGAAGTAGCACTGCTCGGCCAGCGCCTTGTCGCGCAGGCCGAGCTTGCCGGCCGAGTACTGCCCGGCCACCTCGCCGATCAGGTGGGTGGCGCGCCAGTAGCTCTCGGCGACCATCTCCGGGTCGCTGTCGCCGAGCAGGTCGAACAGCGCTTGCAGGGTCTCCGGGCGCTCGGCCGCCGGATCGAACTGCGGCGCGCTGTCGTCGTGGCGCTCGACGTCGGTGACCTGCACCACCAGCACCGCGTGGTGGGCGGTCATCGCCCGGCCGCTTTCGGAGAAGATGTGCGGGTGCGGCAGCTCCTGGCGGTCGCAGAACTCGCGGAGCATGTCGACCACGGTGGCGGCGTAGTCGGCCATGTCGTAGTTGATCGAGCTGGCGTTGCGCGAGTGGGTGCCGTCGTAGTCGACGCCCAGGCCGCCGCCGACGTCGACGTGGTCGACCGGCAGGCCGAGGCCGCGCAGCTCGCCGTAGTAGCGGATCGCCTCGCGGAAGCCCTTGCGGTAGTCGGCCAGGTTGGCGATCTGCGAGCCCATGTGGAAGTGCAGCAGGCGGATGCCCTGGTCGAGCCCCGCCGCGCGCAGGCGCTCGACCACGCGCAGGATCTGCGCGGCGGACAGGCCGAACTTGGACTTCTCGCCGCCGGTGTCGGCCCACTTGCTCGAGGCCAGCGAGGACAGCCGCACGCGCAGGCCGATCTGCGGCTGCACGCCGAGGGCGGCGGCCTCCTCGATCAGCAGCGCCACCTCGGACTCCTTCTCGATCACCACGAACAGGTTGTGGCCGAGCTTCTGGCCGATCAGCGCCAGGTGGATGAACTCGCGGTCCTTGTAGCCGTTGCAGACGATGGTGCCGCCCCTGGGCGCCAGCGCCAGCACCGCCATCAGCTCCGGCTTGGAGCCGGCCTCCAGGCCGATGGCGACGTCGTCGGTGGCGATGATGTTCTCCACCACCGCCTCCTGCTGGTTGACCTTGATCGGGTACAGCGCGGTGTAGCAGTTCTGATAGCCTTGGCGGGCGATGCTGGCGTCGAAGGCGCCGGTGAGCTGGCGCACGCGGTCCTGGAGGATGCCGGGGAAGCGCACCAGCAGCGGCAGCGACAGGCCGGAGGCGCGCAGCTGGCCGACCAGCGCGTGCAGGTCGATGGGCGCACCGTCGGGGCCCTGCGGGCGCACCTCGACGGTGCCGGCGTCGCTGATCGCGTAGTAGCCGGCGCCCCAGTGGCGGATGCCGTAGACGCGGCGGCTGTCGGCGACGCTCCAGGGGCTCTCGTTGTCCTTGCGGGGGGCTCGGGCCATGCGCGGTTCTCCCTGTGCTGGCGACCGGCACACCGGCCGCGCTGGAAAGATGGCGCCCGCCGAGCGGGCGCGGGGCGGCGCTCAGCCGCCGGATTTCTTCGCCTTGAAGCCGCGCTTCTCCAGCTCGGCGATCAACAGCTCGACGTGCTCGCCCTGGATCTCGATCACCCCGTCCTTGAGCGCGCCGCCGGTGCCGCAGCGCTTCTTCAGCGCGCTGGCCAGCTCCTTGAGCGGCTCGCCGGCCAGCGGCACGCCGCTGATGGTGGTCACCGTCTTGCCGCCGCGCCCCTTGCTCTCGCGGCGCACCCGGGCGATGCCGTCGCCGGCCGGGACCTGCGGCTGGCCGCAGATGCACCCGGCCACCGGCTGGCCGCAGTCCGGGCAGTGGCGGCCGGCGTCGGTGGAGTAGACCAGGCCGCCGAGGGCGGCGAAGGAGGACATCTTCTTGCTCACGCCCGCCCCCTCAACCCTGCTCGAGCAGCTGGCGCAGGTCGATGATCGCCGCGTTGGCGCGCGAGATGTAGTTGGCCATCACCAGCGAGTGGTTGGCCAGCACGCCGAAGCCGTCGCCGTTGAGCACCATCGGGCTCCACAGCGGCTCCTGGGCCGCCTCCAGCTCGCGGATGATCTGCCGCACGCTGACCGTGGCGTTCTTCTTGGCCAGCACGTCGGCGAAGTCGACCTCGATGGCGCGCAGGAAGTGCGACAGCGCCCAGGCCTGGCCGCGCGCCTCGTAGAACACGTTGTCGATCTGCAGCCAGGGGGTCTTGACGATTTCCTCGCTGCCGGCGGGGATGGCGCCGCTGACATCGGTGTTCAGGCGCATCTGGCCGACGCTGGCGGACAGCCGCTGCGACAGCGAGCCGAGGCGGGTCTCGACGTCGGTCAGCCAGTTGCGCAGGTTGTCGGCGCGGGCATAGAACTGCGCCTGGGTCTGCGCCGGATCGGACAGGCGCTTCTGGAAGCGGGTCAGCGAACGGATGGCGTCGCGGTATTCCTGCTCGCTGGCCGGCAGCGCCCAGCTGTTGCTGTCGAAGTGCAGCTTCGGCTCGGCCTTGGCCAGGTCGGCGTCCTCGGTGGACTGCGACTGCGAGCGGGCGAAGTCCTTGCGCAGGGCGCGGGCCAGGTCGCGCACCTGCACCAGCACGCCGTATTCCCAGTTGGGCATGTTGTCCAGCCACAGGCCGGGCGGCGCGACGTCGTTGGACAGGTAGCCACCCGGCTTGTCGAGCAGCACGCCGGTCACGTTCTTCAGGGTCTCCACCGTGGTGAAGCCGGGCACCAGCTGTACCTGGGCCTTCTCCGCCGCGGCCTGCGCCTGCTGCTGCACCGGCAGCAGGTCGGGCTCGAGGCTCCAGTACCAGCCCACCACCAGGGCGCCGAGCAGGTAGACGCCGAGCACGCCGCCGACCGCGCGGCTGGCCCAGATGCCGCCGAAGTAGCTGCGCGCGCCCTCCACCGAATCGTCGACGCTGTCGCGCATGGCGCCGACCTTGTTCTTCCAGTCCAGCATGGCTTGGTCCTTACTCCCCGAGAAACGATTTGCGCCGGCGACCCGCTCGCGGGGCCGCAGATTGCCTTGCACTATAAAGCATGGCCGCGCCGCACGTCGGCAGAAAAGCACGGCCATCTGCCGCAGTCCCGCCGCAGCCCCTTTCCGCTATCATGCCGGCGTCCCCGAACGAGAGACCGTGATGCCTCGTCTGCTGCTCCTGCTCCTGCTGCTGTTCACCCTGCCCGCCAGCGCCGGCCTGTTCGACGCCCGCCCCGCCCCCGTGCCGGGCGGCGCGCCGCTGAGCGCACCGCTGAACAACAGCAGCGACTTCCTGCCGGTAGCCGAGGCCTTCCGCCTCAGTCTGGTGGAGAGCGATGACCGGCGGGTGAAGCTGCGCTTCGTCAATGCCGAGGGCTACTACCTGTACCGCCACCGCTTCCAGTTCCGCAGCGAGCCGGCCGGCCTGCTCGCCGGCGAGGCACAGCTGCCGGCGGGCCAGGCCAAGCACGACGAGTACTTCGGCGACGTCGAGGTGTACTACGGGGTGACCGACGTCGAGCTGCCGCTGGCCAATCCGTCCGGCCAGCCCTTCACCCTGCGCGTCACCTACCAGGGCTGCGCCGACCAGGGCCTGTGCTACCCGCCGGAAACTGCGACCCTGCAGATCGGCGGCGCCGCGAACGCCGCCAGCGTGCCGGCGACCACCGCCGCTGCCGGTGTGGCTGCGGCGGGCGCCGCGCCGGCCGTCTGGAACTGGCGCGAGCTGGCGCTGTTCTTCCTCGCCGGCCTCGGCCTGACCTTCACCCCCTGCGTGCTGCCGATGCTGCCGATCCTCTCCGGGGTGGTGCTGCGCGGCCAGGTCGGCGGCATGCGCGGGCTGGTGCTGTCGCTGGCCTACGTGCTGCCGATGGCCGCCTGCTTCGCCGTGCTCGGCGCACTGATGGGGCTGTTCGGCGCCGAGCTCAACCTGCAGGCGCGCCTGCAGTCGCCCTGGGTGCTGGCACCCTTCGCGCTGTTCTTCGCCGCCTTCGCGCTGGCCATGTTCGGCGTCTACGAGCTGCGCCTGCCGGCCTTCGTCCGCGAGCCGCTCGACCGCATGGCCGGCCACGCGCGCGGCGGCTCGATTCTCGGCGCGGCGCTGCTCGGCGTGTTCTCCAGCCTGCTGGTGTCGCCCTGCGTCTCCGCGCCGCTGGCCGGCGCCCTGCTGTACATCAGCGCCAGCGGCGACGCCCTCGGCGGCGGCCTCAAGCTGTTCGCCCTCGGCCTGGGCATGGGTGCGCCGCTGGTGCTGTTCGCCACCGGCGGCGGCGCCCTGCTGCCGCGCTCGGGGGTGTGGATGACCAGCGTGCGCAACGCCTTTGGCGTGCTGCTGCTGGCCGTGGCGATCTGGCTGCTCGAGCGCGTACTGCCCGGCCAGCTCAGCCTGGCGCTGTGGGGCCTCCTGGCCGGCGGCGTGGCGCTCAATCTCGGCGCCCTAGAGATGGTGCCCAAGACCCACCGCCAGCGCGTCGCCCAGCTGTTCGGCCTGCTGCTGCTGGTCTACGCGCTGACCGCCTGGGTCGGCGCGCTGCGCGGCGAGAGCGACCCGCTGCGCCCGCTCGGTCGTCCGGCGCTGGCCCAGGTCGCTCCGGGGGCCGTCCCGGCCGCCCACGCCGGCTGGCAGACCGTCAGCACGCCCGCCGAACTGGACGCCACCTTCGCCGCGGCGAAAGCCGCCGGCCGGCCGCTGCTGCTCGACTGGTACGCCGACTGGTGCATCAGCTGCAAGGTGATCGAGCGCGAGGTGCTCGAGGCGCCGCAGGTCGCCCCGCAGCTGGCCGCCTGGCAGCTGGTGCGCTTCGACATCACCGAAAGCAGCCCCGAGCAGCGCGCCCTGCTCGACCGCTACCGGCTGTTCGGCCCGCCGGCCATCCTGCTGTTCGCCGCCGACGGCAGCGAGTGGCAGGACCTGCGGGTGGTCGGCGAAATCGACGCCGCCGCCTTCGCCGCCCGTCTGGAACAGGCCGCGGCGCGCTTCTGACCGGCCGATTCCGGCCATCGTCAGCCATCTTGCGGCCATCTACGGCAAAAAACCGCGGCGCTGGACAGTCGCCCGGTTTTTCCGGCATATTCCCGCAACTTTTCTGCCCCCATCGCTGACAGGACTGCACGCATGGCCACCTTCCTGGTGCTGCACGGCCCCAACCTGAACCTGCTGGGCACCCGCGAGCCGGGCGTCTACGGCGCCACCACCCTCGCCGACATCAACGCCGACCTGGAGGCCCGCGCCCGCGCCGCCGGCCACCACCTGCTGCACCTGCAGAGCAACGCCGAGTACGAGCTGATCGAGCGCATCCACGCCGCTCGCGGCGAGGGCATCGACTTCATCATCATCAATCCGGCGGCTTTCACCCATACCAGCGTCGCATTGCGTGACGCATTGCTGGCGGTGAGCATCCCATTCATCGAAGTTCACCTGTCGAACGTGCACAAACGTGAACCCTTCCGCCACCACTCCTACTTCTCGGACGTGGCGGTGGGGGTGATCTGCGGCCTCGGCGCCAGCGGCTACCATCTGGCCCTCGAAGCCGCCATCGAACAACTGCAACGACCCTGACCACATTTCTGGAGTGCCCCTGATGGACATTCGTAAAGTCAAGAAACTGATCGAGCTGCTGGAAGAGTCCGGTATCGACGAGCTGGAAATCTGCGAAGGCGAAGAGTCCGTGCGCATCAGCCGCCACAGCAACAAGCAGCCGCAGTACGCCGCCCAGCCGGTCTACGCCGCCGCTCCGGCCCCGGCTCCGGTCGCCGCCCCGGCTGCCGCTCCGGCCGCTGCCGCCGCTCCGGCTGCCCCGGCGCTGACCGGCAACGTGGTGCGCTCGCCGATGGTCGGCACCTTCTACCGCGCCTCCTCGCCGGACGCCAAGCCGTTCGTCGAAGTCGGCCAGAGCGTCAAGAAGGGCGACATCCTGTGCATCGTCGAAGCGATGAAGATGATGAACCACATCGAGGCCGAAGCCAGCGGCACCATCGGCCAGGTCCTGGTCGAGAACGGCCATCCGGTTGAATTCGACCAGCCGCTGTTCACCATCGTCTGACACGCGGAGTACCTGCGATGTTGCAAAAAGTCCTGATTGCCAACCGCGGCGAGATCGCCCTGCGCGTCCTGCGCGCGTGCAAGGAACTGGGCATCAAGACCGTGGCGGTGCACTCGACTGCCGACCGCGATCTGATGCATGTCTCGCTGGCCG
Source organism: Pseudomonas sp. OF001 (assembly GCF_904426495.1). Lineage (NCBI taxonomy): Bacteria > Pseudomonadati > Pseudomonadota > Gammaproteobacteria > Pseudomonadales > Pseudomonadaceae > Pseudomonas > Pseudomonas sp. OF001. The sequence continues at coordinate 283,878 of NZ_CAJGBM010000034.1, forward strand.
ATGAGTCCGTGTGCATCGGCCCGGCGGCTTCCGCCCAGTCCTACCTGAGCATCCCGGCGATCATCGCCGCCGCCGAGGTCACCGGTGCCGACGGCATCCACCCGGGCTACGGCTTCCTCGCCGAGAACGCCGACTTCGCCGAGCAGGTGGAGAAATCCGGCTTCACCTTCATCGGTCCGACCGCCGACGTGATCCGCCTGATGGGCGACAAGGTCTCGGCCAAGAACGCCATGAAAAAGGCCGGCGTGCCGACCGTGCCGGGTTCCGACGGCCCGCTGCCGGAAGACGAGCAGGAAGCACTGAAGATCGCCCGCGAAGTGGGCTATCCGGTGATCATCAAGGCCGCCGGCGGCGGCGGTGGTCGCGGCATGCGCGTGGTGCACAAGGAAGAGGACCTGATCGCCTCGGCCAAGCTGACCCGCACCGAGGCCGGCGCCGCCTTCGGCAACCCGATGGTTTACCTGGAGAAGTTCCTGGTCAACCCGCGCCACGTGGAGATCCAGGTGCTGGCCGACGGCCAGGGCAACGCCATCCACCTGGGCGACCGCGACTGCTCGCTGCAGCGCCGCCACCAGAAGGTGATCGAGGAAGCGCCCGCCCCGCTGATCGACGAGGAGGCCCGCCGCAAGGTCCAGGCCCACTGCGTGCAGGCCTGCATCGACATCGGCTACCGCGGCGCCGGCACCTTCGAGTTCCTCTATGAAGACGGCAACTTCTACTTCATCGAGATGAACACCCGCGTGCAGGTCGAGCACCCGGTCACCGAGATGGTCACCGGCATCGACATCGTCAAGGAGATGCTGCGCATCGGCGGCGGCGAGAAGCTGTCGATCAGGCAGGAAGACGTGGTGATCCGCGGTCACGCCATCGAGTGCCGGATCAACGCCGAAGACCCGCGCACCTTCATGCCGAGCCCCGGCAAGGTCAAGCACTACCATGCCCCGGGCGGCAACGGCGTGCGCGTCGACTCGCACCTGTACGACGGCTACGCGGTACCGCCGTACTACGATTCGCTGATCGCCAAGCTGATCACCTTCGGTGCCAGCCGCGACGAGGCCATGGGCCGCATGCGCAACGCCCTGGACGAGCTGATCGTCGACGGCATCAAGACCAACGCCCCGCTGCACCGCGACCTGACCCGCGATGCCGGCTTCTGCAAGGGCGGCGTCAACATCCACTACCTGGAAAAGAAACTGGGTATGGACAAGCACTGAGCCCCGGCTCGGCGCTGAACCACAGGGGCTGCCTTCGGGCGGCCCCTGTCGTTTCACGGCGCACACCTGTAGGGGCGAATTCATTCGCCAGCGCGGCCCGCCCAGGCGAATGAATTCGCCCCTACAGCGGGATGCCGCTCTGCACATCCCCTCCTGCTGGCACAGCCCCCGCCCCTCCAGTAAGCTTGCCCGCCTTTCCTTGCCCACTCCCGAAGAGGCCTCCCCCATGCCCTGGCTGCAAGTCCGACTCGCCATCACCCCCGACCAGGCCGCCGAGCTGGAAGACCAGCTGCTGGAACTGGGCGCCGTCTCGGTGACCTTCATGGACGCCGAGGACCAGCCGATCTTCGAACCGGACCTCGGCACCACCCCGCTGTGGAGCCACACCCACCTGCTCGCCCTGTTCGAGGACGGCACCGACGGCGACGCGGTGCTCGCCCACCTGAAACTGCTGCGCGGCGGCGAGCTGCCCGAGCATCAGGTCGAGCGCATCGAGGACCAGGACTGGGAGCGCAGCTGGATGGACAACTTCCAGCCGATGCGCTTCGGCCAGCGCCTGTGGATCGTGCCGAGCTGGCACCAGGCGCCCGAGCCCGACGCGGTCAACCTGCTGCTCGACCCCGGCCTGGCCTTCGGCACCGGCACCCACCCGACCACCGCGCTGTGCCTGGAGTGGCTGGACGGCCAGGACCTCGCCGGCTGCACCGTGCTCGACTTCGGCTGCGGCTCGGGCATCCTCGCCATCGCCGCGCTGCTGCTCGGCGCGCCGCAGGCGCTGGGCACCGACATCGACCCGCAGGCGCTGGAGGCCTCGCGCGACAACGCCGACCGCAACGGCATCGACCCGGCACGCTTCCCGGTCTACCTGCCGGCCGACCTGCCGCCGCAGCCGGCCGACGTGGTGGTCGCCAACATCCTCGCCGGCCCGCTGGTGCAGCTGGCGCCGACCATCACCGCGCTGGTCAAGAACGGCGGGCGCCTGGCGCTGTCCGGCATCCTCGCCGAGCAGGCCGAGGAAGTGCGCGCCGCCTACGCAGGCGCCTTCGAGCTCGCCCCCACGGCGGAGAAGGACGGCTGGGTACGCATCAGCGGCGTGCGCCGCTGAACGGTCGGCCCGCTGCCGGGGCGCACGGCGCTGCGCTAGAATGACCATCTGACCTGTTCCGGATTGCCGCCAGCATGACCGAGTCGTTCGTCACCCAGTGCCCCCATTGCCAGACCCGCTTCCGCGTCTCCCGCGCGCAGCTCGGCATGGCCCGCGGCGCCGTGCGCTGCGGCGCCTGCCTGCAGGTGTTCAACGCCGCCGAACAGCTGGCCGACCAGCTGCCGCCGCAGGCCGCGCCGGTGCCGGCGGTCGACCGCGAGCAGCTGCGCGCCGCCGTCGGCGGTGCGCTGGCCGCCGGTTCGGCAGATCGGAAGAGAGGAGTGGGGGGGAAGAGTGTAGCTCTCGGTGGTCGCCGTGTCATTAAAAAAAA